>CAZSOQ010000063.1:9755-24139 GCA_964608495.1 uncultured Armatimonadia bacterium
GTCCACGGCCCCGGACGCGCCAGCGTCCACGGTGAACTCCAGCCGCTCGGCGAAGCTCCCGCCGTCCTGGGGGAAGACGAGGACGTGGCGCACGGTCACGGGTCCGGCCGCCACGGTCACAGTGGCCTTCAGCGGGCCGCCGTCGTCCCGCTGTACGTCGAACCCGACGACGCGGCTGTCGTCCTCGGCCCCCAGCGGCGCGTAGCTGTAGGGCCGGTTGGCCAGACAGGTGCCGTCCGCGCGGTCCACCAGCAGCGCGGGCCGCTGGTCGTCGCCGGCCGGGATGAGCACCTCGTAGGACCTGTTCCCCACGACCCAGCCGTCGTCGGTGGCCAGGGCGTAGGCGCCCGGGGGCCTGGCCTGCGCGGGCGCCGGCTCGGGCCGGGCGGGCGCCAGGGGCGTCTCGAGCACCCAGATCGGGCCCCGCCGTCCCTGCTGCCTGAGCTCGCACAGCACGCGCTCGGGCTCGCAGTCGTCGGGCAGCTTGAGGCTGACGCTCGCCTCGGCCTCCCACTCGCGCCAGGTGGTCAGGCGGCGCCCCAGCTCTTCGCCGTCGGCCGTGACAACTTGCACGGTAGCCCGGACCTCGCCGTGGGGCACATCGGTGGACAGGGTCACCTGGGCCCGCCTCTCCTCCTTGTCGCGCACCTCCGTCGCCTGGACGCGCAGGGCCCGCGTGACGCTCAGGTTGGTCACGTAGGCGTGGGCCATGTCGTCCAGGACGACGAATCTGAGCCGGCCGGGCGGGCCCGGGAGGTGCGTGGTCCTTGCGAGGGTCCGGGCCGCGCCGTCGGGCGTCTCGATGCGCAGGTCGGTGCCGGCGGGCGCGCTCTGGACCGTGACGCGCCAGGTGCCCTTCTCCAGCGCCACCGGCTCCTGCCCGGCGAACCCCAGCCCCTGCTCGTCCCACTGGGCGACCCAGTAGGGCGCGGCGGCGTGCTCGACGGCGTACTCCAGGCCTATGCGCCCCTGCACGACGCGCAGGTCGAAGCTGACGACGAAGTGCTCGTCGGCGATGGTCCCGGGCAGCGACGCGCCCTGGCCTCGCGCCCCGAGCAGGCACAGCCAGCCCGCCTGCCCGTCCAGGGCCAGCAGATCGCTGTCCCAGCCCGCGGGGGCGCTGAAGTCCTGGTGCACGGGGCCCAGCCAGGCCGTGAGCGCGTGGGGCTTGACCTTCGGGCGTCGGCCCGAGGTCAGCCGCGTCTCGCGCTTGAGCAGCGCGATGGCGTCATAAGCCACCCACGACCCGCCCCACAGCCCGATCCGGATCTCGTTCTGCCCAGTCCGCAGCTCAGCAGCGTCGAACTCGATCCACACGGTCTGGGGAGAGCCGCGGTCCACCTCGCCGTAGTAGGCCCTGCCCGCGCCCGGCTGCAGGCGCCGCCGGTGCTCGTGGCCGTTCACCGACACGCGCATCTCCGGGGCCAGTCGCTCGTGCACGTCGGCCAGGGCGATGACCAGGGCGCACCGGCCGGTGATGCGGCGGTCCACCTCGAAGGCCACGGTGAAGTCGTGATGCGCCGCGCCGCCCCAGGCGGTGTCGGCCTCGTTGGGGTGGATGAAAGGCCACTCGGAGGGCAGGTTCTTGCCCACGACGTAGGTGGGGTCCTGCGGGAAGCGGTGCGTGAACTGCCGGGCGCCGTCGGGCGCCAGGGCGAACTCCGCGGGGGACTGGTCGAACTCGCCGATCTGCCAGAGGGCCTGGTACCCCTGGAGCCTCCCCAACACCAGTCCCGCCGCAAGCATCAGGCACGCCACCGCCAGAAGTGCCGAGGTCGGCATGGGACGCCCCCTCCACTGCGTCGTGGGTTTCCCGGGATTCCTGCCACATCGGGCGCTTCGATGGGAACCGTGTGGTGCCGGTGATCTTCGCCCCGCGCAGGGGCCTTCCTTCCGCCGGGACGAGCGCAACGGGGCCGTCTCAGGCGCCCTCGTAGCCGCAGGCTTCAGCCCGCGGTGGTGATTGGGTGGTGGTGCATCTGTGTGGACGCGCAGTCGCGCAGGCGGTGGAGCCCGGCCTGGGCTCAGGCGCTCAGCTTGCGGCGCGGGGCGAGGCGTTCCTCCGGCGTGCCGAGCTCGGTCAGGAAGGCCACGTAAGCGCCGTGCAAGCCCTCGGCCCGATCGCGGTGCTCAGCCAGAAGGTTCGCGCGCTGGTCAGGGTCTTCGGCCAGGTCGTGCAGCTCCGCCGGCCAGTCCGCCCCGGGGTACTGCAGCGTCCAGCGCCCGTCGGTGATCGCGGAGTACACGCGCACGTCGGGCTCGGCCGGAAGCAGGCGCGAGGTGACGGCGATCTCGCGCGGCCCGGGGCCGCCGGCCAGAGCCGGCAGGATGCTCCGCCCGTGCAGGTCCGGGGGCGGATCGAGGCCCAGCAGGTCGCAGCCGGTCGCCATGAGGTCCACGGGCTGGCAGAGGACGTCGTGGCGGCGCGCCTCCCGGCCGGGAAGGCGCAGGATCGCCGGCACGTGGGCCACCTCCTCGTACATGGGCCACCCCAGCTCCGGCTCCAGCACCGTGTGCTTGCCGATCAGCCCGTGCTCGCCGTGGTACCAGCCGTGGTCGGCGGTGAAGAGGATCGCCGTGTCGTCCCAGCGGCCCATGGCGCGCAGCTTGTCCAGGAAGAGGCCCAGCCAGCGGTCCATCATGGTGATCGTGGCGGCGTACAGCGCGCGGACGTGGTGTAGCTCGGCCTCGGTCAGGTACCCGGCATGGTCGTAGCGCGGGTAGATCACCTCTTCCCCATCATAGCCGGGGTCGTAGGGGTCCACGTACCACCGCGGGGGCGTCCAGGGCTCGTGGACGTCGAAGGTGTCCACCCACAGGAGGAAGGCCTCGTGGTCGCGGTTCAGCTCCAGCCACTCGCAGGCCCGGGTGAAGGTCTGGGGCGAGAACCAATCGGCTTCGCTGCGGCGGCCCTCGATGTTGGCCAGGTAGCGCTGGAGCCAATTCTCGGGCTGGCGCAGCTTGCTCGGGTCGCAGGGCGGCGCCAGATGGGGCCGGTGCGAGCGCCAGGGATCGCTGGCTTGCCCGCGTATCCACTCCACGGCCGCGAAGCCCTGGTGGAGGTTATAGCCCGGTGCGAGCATCTGGGTGTGGTCGGTCACGAGGGCCGTGACGTAGCCGGCCTGGCGGGCGAGGACCTGGAGGGGCTTCTCGCCCGGCGGGAGCGGCGACCAGGGGCGGAAGGGGAAGTTGTAGCGCCCGGTCATCAGGTCGGCGCGGTGGGGGATCGTGGGGAAGCTGCCCGCATAGCAGCGGTCGAGGACAATGCTCGCGGCGGCCAGGGCGTTGATGTGGGGCGTGTGCACCCAGCCATTGCCGTAACAGCCGAGATAGTCACGGCGCAGGGTGTCCGAGATGATGACGACGAGGTTCATGAGGGCCTCCTCGCGGGCGTGCAAGCGCCCGCAAACCCAGGCCGCTGCGAGGCGTTGTCGAAGGGCCCCGGCGAGGCCGGGGCCCCGGCGCACAAGGGATCGCGGGTGCCGGCAGGGCTGAAGCCCCGCCCTACAGTGCGGAAGGACGGCGGGCCCGGGCTTACCAGCAGGTGAAACCGCCGTCAATGATCAGCGTGTGGCCCGTCATGTAACTCGACGCGTCGGAGGCCAGGTACACCACCGCTCCCCCCAGCTCCTCCGGCTCGCCCGGCCGCTGCATCGGCACGCGGGCGATCCAGTTGTCGTAGTACTGGCTCTGGGCGAAGAAGGGCGCGGCCATGGGCGTGTTCATGTAGCCCGGGGCGATGGCGTTCACCCTGATGCCGCGCAGGGCCCACTCGCAGGCCAGGGACTTGGTGAGCTGCGACACCCCGGCCTTGGTGGCGTTGTAGGAGACCTGGGGCTGCGGATGGTTGACGATGAAGCCCGACATCGAGGCGATGTTGATGATGCTCCCGCGCTCCTGGGCGAGCATGTGGCGCGCACAGGCCTGGGCGAAAAGGAAGACGCCCGTGAGGTTGATCTGGACGACATCGTTCCAGTCGTCCCAGCCCATCTCCTCGGCCGGGGCCCAGCGCGTGATGCCCGCGTTGTTGACGAGAATGTCCGGGCCGCCCAGCTCGGCGTGAACCTGGTCCACCACCGCCCGCACCTCGTCCGTGACGCGCACGTCGCAGGCCATGGCGAGGGTCTTGACGCCCACCTGGGCAATCTCGTCGGCGGCCTGCCGGGCGCCCTCCAGGTTCAGGTCCGGGATGGCGATGTGGGCGCCGGCCTCGGCCAAAGCCTGAGCCATGGCGCGGCCAAGGCCCTGCGCCGCGCCCGTGACGATGGCCACACGCCCGTCGAGTCGGAACCTGTCCAACACGCTCATTGCTCTCACCTCGGTGCCCCGGGGGGGAAGGCCTGGCGCGGTACAGTGCTGCAGGGAGCCGTGGGCCCGCGATCCCCTGCCCCAGGGAGGCCGATAGTTCGGCCGGGCGGCGGCGATTCCTCCGGGCGCGAGCGGCGGAGGTCGTTCGCGCGGGCGGGCTCACGGCGTGAGCATCTCCCTCCACGGGCCGGCCGGCGCCGAGAGGCCCGTGAGGAAGCTCCCGGCCCATTCGGGCGCATCGGGTGCCTTGCCCGCGTCGAGCATCGCGTTCCACTGCTCGTCCGTGAGCCGGTCGGAAGCCGGCCAGGGGAACTCGAAGTAGGAGAACACGGCGCCGCGGGCGGCCGTCAGCTTGCCGTCAATGGGGCAGATCACGTAGATGGTGTAGGCCGGGCCCACGGCCACCTCGAGGGCATTGCCGCCGCCGCTGGCGACGTCCGCGATGCAGGCCATGCGCCGCTCCTCGGGCCGCTCGATCTCCCACCAGTGGCCCGCCGCCTGGTCCTCGGCACGGCGTAGGAGCTCTAGCTGCAGGCCGCAGATCATGCCGCCCACGTAGTAGATGAGGTCGTACTCCTCGCTGGTGATTGCCTGGCCGGTGAGTTCCTTCTCGGCGATGAGGCGCAGCTTGCCGATCAGGTCGCGGGTGTCCTCGAGACTGAAGGCCAGGTCATCGTCCTTGGCCAGCAGGCCCCGATCGAGCAGGCCCCGCAGCGACAGGTCGGCCAGGGCCTCGAGGCGTCGCCAGGCCTGCACGTCCGGCTCGACGTAGCCCTTGGGCGGCGGCGGGACGTCCGGGCCCTCGCCCTCCGCCATGGGCTGCTTGGTGTAAAGGATCGTGTCGTGGCGCAGCTCGGCCCAGCTAGCCAGAGCCGTCCACAACTGCTTGTCGGTCCAGGCGTCGTTGGTCATGAAGGACGGGTAGCCCTCGCCCCTGGGCTCGGTAAGGCCCGAGAGGACCCAGACCCAGCCCCAGTAGAGGTTGCTGACCCAGCGCTCGGCCGGCTGGTCGCGCAGCCACTGGCGCATCGCCGTCATCTGGTCCGTGAAGCCCGGGAAGCGGTCGTCGTCGTACAGCTCAGTGAGGTGGCGCAGGGCGCGAGCGCTGCCCAGCGCGGCGGGCACGTCCAGGCCGCGGGGCAGCAGACGCCGATCCTCGGCGGTGCGCTGAGCGACCCGGTCCCAGACCAGGTTGTGGTGGACGTAGCTGTCGGGGATGAAGCGCGTGCCCATGAAGCGCACGGCGATGAGGTGCAGGTCGGTGGTCGTGGGGCGGATCAGCGGGGCGCGCAGGTCCTGGGCGGCACGGCTGCAGAGGCCGGCGGCCTTGGCCCGGTCGCCCAGGTCCGCCAGGGACGGCTCGCCCCCATACACCTCCTGGACGAGGGGCCAAAGCTCCTGGGGCGTGGGGTCGTCGGCACTGCCCACGAACCACTCCGTGGCCTCGTAGACCTTCCGCCACAGGGCGAGCAGTTGGGCGTCGGCGTCCCGGCCGAGGAGCAGCTTGCCCAGCAGGGCCGCGCAGGCCGCGGAGGTGGGGCCGCGAGAGTCGCCCGCGTCTGGGAAGGCCCAGCAGGCGTTGCCATACCAGCTCATGGCCTTGAAGAAGCGCTCGTACTCGGGCCTGCGGGTGTAGTGGCCGCGGGGCTTGAACAGGTCGAAGGAGACGTCGAAGCCCGTGACGGCGGACTTGGCCATGGCCGAGTGCTGCTCGATACGGCGTAGGTCCTCGGCGACCCACTGCTCGGCCTCGGGCGGGAGCTTGGGCAGATCGGAGAGCTCGAGCAGGCGGGCGGGCACCGCGAAGTAGGCCGCCACGCGGGCCGCGGCCTCGCGGGACAGTTCCGAGGAGGCGCCGGCGTGGGCCTTGAGGGCCGAGGCCAGCAGGTCGGTCGTGAGCTGCCCCACGGCCTGGGTGAGACTCGTGCGCTCCAGGTAGCGCAGCGTGTAGTCGAAGGTCATGTGCCAGAGGTGGAGGACGGCGTCGAGGGTGATGAAGGACGGGACGCCCGCCTCGTCGTTGTAGCCGGACATGTAGAAGATCTGCTCCAGCTTGGTTGGCTTGACCACGAAGAGGTCCTCGGCGAGCTTGCGGCGGCCGGTGCGGTCGAGCTCACCGCTCACCTGGCGGATGTTCGCGACTTCCTTGAAGGTGGAGCTGACCTTGTAGGGCTTGAGGGTAGGCCTGACGGGCGCGCCCACGTCGGGCCCCGCGCACTCGCCGGTGGACGCGGCAAGGTCTAGCTGGGCGAAGAGCCGTGGCGCCGGGGCCTCGGGGGCCGCCGTGGCGGCGCCGGCGCCAGGAACGGCCGGCGCGCCGGACACGGTCGCGGCACGGTCGCAGGCGACGAGCACGAGCATTGCCAGGAAGCCGGACACGAGGCAGACAACCACGAAGCGGCGGGTAACAGACACTGTCCTTCACCTCCGCCAGCGATGCGCCGGCGCGCCGGACTGGGCGGCCGGGCTTGGGAGCATTATAGCAGAGGCACCGCGGGACACGGCGGCCGCAGGGCAGAGCCGCGTGGCCGCGACGGGGACCGCGGCGCCGGGCTGACGCGGCCTGCCGACCTCTTACGGCAGGCGGAAGGCGACCACTCGGTCCGCCACCACCGGCACCTTGCCGTGCCAGAAGACGCGTGTTTCGAGCAGGCTGGGAGAGCCGGGCCAGTCGAGCTCGAGAGTGAACCACTGGTACCCGCCGGCGCCCGTGAAGTCGCCGAGCCGCAGGTCGCGCTGGGCGCAGGTCTCCGCCGTGCCCTCATAGCCGCCGGCGAAGGCGTCCAGGCTGACGACGGGCGTGTCGGCTGGCAGGGCCTCGGCGTCCGGGGCGTGCGGGCCCAGACGGATGCGGAAGGCCACCAGGTACCGGCCGCGCGGCACGTCCACATAGGGCCCGAAGACGATGTGGCAGGCCTTCTCGCCGGCCGCCGGAGACGCCCAGACCTCGCCCCACACAGCGCCGCCTTCCTTGAGGGCCTCGCCGGAGGCATGGCGCAACTGGGCGGCGCTCCAGAGGCCCGCGAACTCCGCGTCCTCGGCGGGCCTGTCCCAGGGCACGACCGTGAGCTTCACGTCGTAGCGGTCACGCTCGTCGCCCGTGCGCACGTACAGGCGAGCCGTCGGGGCGGCCGGCAGGTCCGCGAAGGCCAGCCGCAGGTCGTCGGCCCTCCTGGTCTCGCCGGGACCCAGGCGCACCTCGGCCCGCTGGGGCTCGCAGCCCTCGCTGTGGAGGCCGAGACTGGCCGTGCGCGGGCCGTCGGCGCAGTTGGTGAGCTGCAGCGGCAGGCGCGTGGGCACGCCCTGCAGGGCCGCCCAGGCCAGGCGCTCGTTGATGCCCGGCGAGCCCAGCAGCACGCGATCGGCCGACCAGGCCCGGATCGCCGCGAAGGCCTCGTCCATGCGGGCCGGCTTGAACCGCGTGCTGTCCAGGGCATCGGCGACCTCGCCGGCGAGCCGGCAGTGGTGGGCGTAGTTGTGCAGGTCGGCGTAGACGAGGATCACGAAGGGTGGGTAGTGACGGGCCGCGATGCTCTCGATCCGCCCGACGAGCCAGCGGATCGCCTCGGCGCGGGTCGCGTCATCGGCGAAGGCCGTCGGGAAGTCGGTCTGGCCGCCCAGGGCCGCGTGCTGCCAGTAGCCCAGCTCGTGGTACCCCACCGGGGTACCGCCCAGCAGCAGGTTCAGGCGGGCCGGCGCGGCGTTGATGGTTAGCGACAGCGGCCGGGCCAGCTCCGCATAGCGGCGAACCACATCGGACCTGCCGGCGCCCCACAGGTCCACACAGGGCGTATCGGCCTTGCGGCAGGCCTCGCCGGTGTGGCGCGCGAACTGGTCGAGGTTGGGCATGTGGTCGGGATAGCAGTAGCCCGCGCCCGAGCAGCCCGCGAAGAAGTAGTCGTTGGGCGTGGCCGTGTCGTAAAAGTACTCCAGCATGGCCGGGAACTGGTCGGCCATGAGGGGGTTGATGCCCCAGTTGACGGGCACCGAGCCGCGCTCCTGCTCGAACCAGCTCCCGAAGAAGAAGGGCACGGGGCCCTTCATCGTGTCGCCCTCGCTGGTCATGAAGCACACGTAGTACTTGTCCGGCTCGACGCGGACGTTGCCGGGCGTGAAGGCGTTCTTCTGGCGGAAGGGCGGGTGGCTTGCCGGGATGTGCCGGTGGAAGCTCCAGTTGTCGCCGAAGTGGAAGGAGTAGTGGCCGTGTTGGCTGAGCAGATTGCACCAGTCGCCCTCGGGCTCGCCGTAGCCGGTGACCTGGGCGGGCGGCTCGAGCTGCGCCAGGATGCGGCGGTAGGTCTCGGCCTGCTCGGGGCTGCCGCCGACGCGCGAGCCGCCGTAGCTCTCGGCCTCCTTGGCGGAGCAGGTGAGGTTGAAGACGAAGCTACCGTTGGTCACGGGCCAGTCGAAGCCCGCAAAGGGCCCGCACCCGGCGCGAACGCCGTCGGCCAGGCCGTTGACCGCATGGGCGAAGCGGCGATTGCAGCGGGGCATGACCTCGCGCAGTGCCCAGTCGTAGGCGGCGAGGCTGTCCTTGAACCGGCCGCGGAGGTCGTGGCGGACGGGCAGGCCGAGGTCGGTGAGGGGCTTGGGCGGGCTGACGGGCGGTGCCTGGCCCTCGGTCGAGACGAAGCGCACGCGCCGCCAGAGCACCTTGCCGCCCGGGCCCGCCACGTGGAGCTGGATGTGCGAGAAGACGTGGCGGCCGATGAGGCCGGCCAGCTCGGCGATGTCCCAGCGCTGGACGCCGCCGGCGCGCTGGACGGGCAGGACGAGATCGTCGTCGTGGCCGCCGATGGACCCGTCGGCGTTACGGTCCCAGGTCAGCTTGATGGCCCACCCCGCGCCCTCGCCCTCCACGTCCGCGACCTCCACCTCCAGGAACGGATAGCGGGCCAGGTCCACCGCGATGGGGCCGTAGCTCATGAAGCTCCAGTCGTTGCCGGGCTCGGGATTGCCCTCCTGCATGAGCAGGCCGCGGCCGGGGGTGAGCTTGAGAACGGGCCCGGCCGCGAGGCGCCAGGCGGCCATGTCGGCCTCGCGCGCCCGGGCGAAGTCCATCCCCGCCCAGTCCTCGTCACCGCGCAGGGAGGGCGCGGCGCCGGTGAGCAGGTCCTCGGTGACGGGCAGCAAGTCCTCGACGCCCGCCAGCGTGAGCGCCACATAGCGGCTGCCGTCCAGGGCGGGGTCGTAGACCACGAGGCCCTGCGGCAGGTCGCGGAACCGCTCTAGCAGGCGGCGCAGGCCCGCCAGGCGCTCGTACTGGAGGGCGTTGCGCTCGGCGTAGATGTCGAGCCACTTCTGGTCCCAGCCGTTGCCGAGGTCGAGGTAGAGGCGTGCGCCGTCGCGGTTGGCGAGTCCCTGAAGGGCCTCGGCGGTACAGCGTTCCTCCCATGAGAGGGCCCTGGCGTCGAAGACGAGGGAGGGCTGGGCAGTTGCCGTGAGGCCAGCAAGCAGAGCCGACATGATCATTGGGCTCACCCCAGAGTGGGTTCGGCACGGCAGCCTCTGCCGACCGCGCGTGCGGTCCGCCTCTAGCCGCTAATGGGCATCGGCGGGGCGCCGGGAGGGTCGTCAGCAAGGCTGGCTCCTACGGGACGGCGGCTGCGGCGCGCCCCGGCGTGGCTAGCGATTGCCCTTAGCCAGCCCGCAGTCCACCAGGTACCGATAGCTCTGCTCCACGGCCTCGAACATGTCCGTGGCGCAGGAGTCGAGTTCCACGATCAGCCACTCGAGCACGTTCTCGTCCGCCGCGCCGATGATCGCCGGCATGTCCAGGACGCCCGAGCCTACCGCCGTGTGGGGCTGGCGCGGCTCGATCATGCCGTCCTTGATGTGGAGCACCGGGATGCGGTCGCTCAGCCGCGCCACCGTCGCCGCCGGGTCCTGCCCGCCCACCGCGCACCAGTAGACGTCGAGCTGGGCGAACATGCCCGGCACCCTCTCCAGCAGCACGTCCTCGGGCAACTGCCCGTCCACCGGCTCGAACTCCGCCCAGTGGTTGTGTAGGCCGAAGGCGATGCCGCTACCCGCGAGCGCGGCCACGGCGGCGTTCATCCGCTCCGCGGCGGCCAGGACGTTCTCCATCGTGTCCACGGGCCCGCCGGGGCCGGTGATGAGCTTCGTCACGCCGAGGGTGTGACACTCCTCGATCAGCCGGGCCGCGTTCTCGGCGTCGGGCATCGGCATGTGCGCGCTGGCGACCTGGAGGCCCAGGTCGTCCACGATGGCGCGGACGTCGGCGGCGGCCATGCCCTGCAGGCCGGCGAACTCGACCCCGACATAGCCGATCTCGGCGACCCTCTTGAGCACACCGGGGAAGTCCTCGGCGGCCGCCTCGCGAACCGAGTAGAGCTGGAGGGCAACGGGCTTCATGGATCTGCGCTCCTTCCTCCGCCCTGGGGACGAGGCACGGGCGAAGGGCCCGGGAGTAGCGCGCCCGCCCCGCGGCGTAGTCTCCTGATTCGCCCACATCAGGTGGGTTCCGGGTCCGAGGGCACGCGACCGGCGGGAAAGCTCCTCCAGCGGCGCGCCGGGTAGAGATTACTCCGAAGGGCAGTAGCCGTCCATAGCGGGGCGGGGACGGGCCCGAGGCGGGAGATGTAGGGGCGAGCTTGCTCGCGACAGCGTGGCCCTTGCGGGGGCCTGCGCTCAGGCCACCTCAGCCCGTTCTTCCACCGTCAGCTTGTAGACACATGCCTCCGCCGCTTCACGCATGCTCACGCTCACTTCGGGATTATCAGGAGGCACTGGTAGGCCCCGTTCCGTGAGGGACTCCACGTAGAGCAGGATCACCTCTTCCGCCATCTGGAGCGCTTCGGGCAAGGTGTCGCCCCAGGTGTGGCAGCCCTTGAGCGCGGGCACGGAGACCGAGTAGCGGCCGTCCTTCTCCTTCACCAGCACGACAGTGTAGGTCAGTTTCACCGCTGCCGCCTCCTGGAAGCCCCGACGGGCGGGGACGCGCCCGGCCGGTCCGAGCCGTGGTTGAGCTCGCGGCCGAGGCGCCTGGTGGGGATATGATACCGGAGGAGGCGAGTCGCAACAACGGGAGGCGCGCGGCGTGCTCGTGGGGCTCATGGCCCGTGGGGCACCTGGCGCGGTTTCGGCGCCAGGGCGCGGGCGGCTGCCCCGGCTTGCTTCCGACCGACGGGCCCAGGCCGGGCCCTGTGTGGCTATCCTGCCGCCTCGCCCCCGCGTCGCAGCTCGATCATGTCAGCTTTCTGCCCGAACCGCTCGAAGAGCCTCTTCGCGTACTCGCTCGCGTTGCGTGAACTGTAGTGGGTCTCGACGTACATGCCTTGCCCAATCTCTACCGGTGCGCGGAATGCCCTTCGGTCGTCGTGAACGGCGGACGTGTGGACGAGTACTCGGTGGCCCGACGCGACCTTGACCGGGCAGTCACCCGGCGTCAGCAAGCCACGGCTGACAAGCCACTGCGCGGCGACAACAAGCACGTCGCGCGCCCACTTGACCTGTTGCTCGTTCGTGCCTATCCGAACGACCCATCCCCCGCTCCGTGCCGTCGGCGAGTGGTCCGGCCGAGTAGCCAAAGGCTGAGCTCTATCGAGCAGGGCCTGGTACAGAGCTTCTGGCTCGTTGGCCCCCGTTAGAACGATCGCCCGAGAACCGTAGCGCGCCGCCCCTTCGGTGGCGAGGCCTGTAGCCACGAGCATGCTCATCGTCCAGCGGACGATGTTCTGGCTCCTAATCGAGTGCGGCCAGACCGGGCTCGCGGTTACGGTCTGTGCCGTCACCAATGCGCCCCGGGCGTGGACCTCGCACATCGCGTCCACGATCGAGCGGACGGTGTCGTGCGGCACGCGGCGGGTGCTGCGCGCCTTCCCGTCTGGCGCCTGCTCGTCAAGCAGAAAAGCTTTGCCATCCGTGCTGACAGCGGCATGCCTTGGTGGGGGTGGCGGAGGTGGCGGCGGTGGTGGAGGGACCGGCTTGACGCCCCACAGATCGCGCAGCGCCCCCGTCAGGCCCTCTTGCTCAAGCCCTATCTTCCGGCGCAGCAGGTCGAGCACGTCGCTGTCCCCTTCCGCGAACAGGCGGGTGATCTCCTGGCGCCACAGACGTTGGCCCGCGAAGGAATCGAGGCTGAGATCGCTCACGCCGGAGCAGGAAAGCACGAGTAGGTCACTAGCTGCTGCCTCGGGGCGGCCCTCCAGCGACCCCAGATCAACGGCGAGGAACCTGCGCCGCTCCGTGGGCAGCTTGGCGTGGCAGTCGTAGGCCCACCAGAGCAGACCGTTTGTCAACACCGCCCACCGCACAGTGCCGGCCTTGAAAGCATATCCCAGAGCCTGGTTTACTTCCTTCGCGTCGGGCTTCAGCGTCACGTTGAGGCCCTTCACCTCGACGAAGACCAAGGGCTCGTCCTTCTCACCGCAGAGCGCAATGTCCACCAACTGGCCGCCGACCGAGTATTCCAGGTCCATCCGCTCGGAGGGCCAGCCAAGGGCGCGCAGAACTGGCACCACGATCCTGACCTTGGTGTTCTCCTCGCCCATCTTCCCCTTGGCCTGGACTGCGTGCTGGGCCAGCGGTCTAAGCGCTTCTGCGAGGTCCCGGATCTCCTGGTCGGTGGCCATGGTTCGCCCTCCCTCCTCTGGCGGCACTGTGCAAGTGTCGTATTCCGGACACCCCCGCGCTTTCCTTCCTGCGGACATGTGAAGTCAGCGGAATATGTACGCACCGGCTAGCTTCGCTGTGCCCGAGGCAGGAGCCGTGGAGGTCAGCCGGAACCAGCGACGCAAAGGGGGCGCGTCCCATGTGTTGGGCGGTACTTATCCTCGCCTTCACCACCGCCGGCTGGCGGGACGATTTCGACAGCCCGCAGGTGAAGGAACGCTGGCAATGGAAGTGCGCCGCGCCCGGGCCGACCCTGGCCCCCAGCCCCGAGCCGGGCTGGCTGCGCGTCACCGTGCCCCGGCGCGATGTGGGCTACAACCACTGGCTGCCCGGCGAGCACTCGCAGGACGCCCCCATGCTCACCACACCCGCCCCGCCCGGCGACTTCAGCTTCGAGGCACGCCTGCGCCTGGCGTCCTTCGGCCCGGCCAGCAACTTCCACGCCGCCCTGGTCGTGGGATTCAGCCCGGGATACGTGCTCGGCTGGGGGCCCTTCCGCGCACCCCTGCTGGGGCGTCCAGCCGACGAACCCGAGCTGTGGTGCGAACCCACCGGCCTCGGCCGCTTCCTGGCCGTGCCGGCCCCGGCCCGCGACCTGTTCCTCCGCATCGAGAAGCGCGGGCAGGTCTATGCGCTCAGCTACCGCCGCCCTGGCGAGGACGGCTGGACCGCCGCGGGGGACTACCGGGCTTTCGCGCCGCCGACCTTCGTGGGCTTCATGGGCAAGACCTTCGGGGCGGGCGAACCCGTGGTCTTCGAGGTGGACTACGCGGCCCTGGACGAGGCCACGGGCCAGCCGGCGCAGGGCGGCGCCGCGGAGCAGCCCGCCACGCTCACGGTGATCGCGGACGGCCCCCGCTGGGAGCTCGACGACCGCCGCTATGCCCACTTCATCGAGCACATGCACCGCTGCATTCAGGTGGGGTTCTGGGCCGAGAAGCTACACAACCGCAAGTTCACCGGGGCGGCGGACGCGAGGGGCGTGGTGGAGACCTGGCGCGCGGTCGGCGAGGCGACGTTCTCGCCGGACAACACCGACTGGTATGTGCCCTGCCAGAGCCAACGGCTGGAGCTGGCTGGCGGGGAGCCCGCGGGCCTGGCGCAGGGGCCGATCGGATTCCGGGCGAAGGTGGATCAGGTGGGGTACCTGGTGGCGAAGTCGAGGCCGGAAGGGGTGAGAGTGAACATAACGCTCGTGGCCGACGACCGGACCCTCGCGGCGGCACAGGTTGGTCCACTGAGCGAGGAGTGGGGGAAGTACTCGTTCGCCCTGCCCGGGCTGCCGGAGGTGACGCCGGCGGAGGTGAGGATCACAGCCGAGGGGCCGGGGACGGTGTGGCTGGGGGCGGTATCGCTGATGCCGGCGGACAACGTGGATGGCTGGCGGGCGGACGTGCTGGAGGTGGTGAAGGGCGTCCGGCCGCCCGCGATACGCTGGCCCG
>CAZSOQ010000064.1:0-24113 GCA_964608495.1 uncultured Armatimonadia bacterium
GTCCGTGCTGCTGCGCAAGCTGGCCAGCGTGGGGATCATGGCCGCCAAGAAGACCGAGCCCGCAACCCTGGGCTGGCTGCGCGAGCCCGTCTCCGTCCATGTCAACCGGCGCGAGCGCACCCAGGAGGGCATACGGCTGGGCCACAACCCCGAGGGTCTGACGCTGCCCTGGGTGGACGTGCTGGCTGTGCAGAGCACATCGGGCAAGCCCGTGGCGCGCTGGTTCTGCCATGCCGCTCACGCGGTCACCCTCGGCGGCGACAGTCTGCTCATCTCGGCGGACTGGCCGGGCTATGCGCAGCGTGCCGTCCAGGGGGCGGAGCCGGGCACGACCGCGCTCTTCGCCCAGGGCTGCTGCGGCAACCTCAACTCTCACCCAAGGGGCACCTTCGAGATCGCCGAGCGGCAGGGGTGGGTCATGGGCGGCGCCGTGATCAAGGCCGCCGCCCTGGCCGAGCAGAGCGCCGATGTGATCCTCGATCACGCCGCACAGGTCGTGAACCTGCCCCTGCAGGACCCGCCGCCGGTCGAGGAGGCCGAGAGGCTCCTGGCGGCGCACCAGGCGTCGCGCGACAGGGCCGGCGATGATACGGCATACCAGATGCGCAAGACCCTCGACGGCTATGTGCGGTGGGCGGAGGACCTGGTGGACATGGCCAGGCGCGGGGCCACGGGCATGACCATCCCCTTCGAGGTCCACGCCGTGCGGATCGGCGAGGGGGTGGTGGTGGGGCTGCCCGGCGAGGTCTTCGCCGAGTACGCGATCAACATCGCCGAGCGGTCGCCTGCCCGGCAGACCGTGGTCACGGCGTATACCAACGGCAACTTCGGCTACGTGCCCACCGAGGCCGCTTTCGCCGAGGGCGGCTATGAGGTGGACCATGCCTACTACTTCTACCTGCCGACCATGCTGACGCCCGACTGCGAGCGGCTGGTCCTCGACGCCGCCGAGGGCCTGGTGGGCTCACTGTTCGACTGAAGCGATCGGCCCCGGCCGAGCCTGGCGTGGGAGACCGATCCAGGAGGGACGACCGCCCATGGGCAAGCTTACCGCGGGAGCAGCGCGCCTTTGTATCACGCCGCCGGTCGGTATCCGCATGGCAGGCTTCGCGGCGCGTCCCGGACCGTCCATCGGCATCCACGAGGACCTGTTCGCTAAGGCCCTCTACCTGTCCAACGGCGACGCGGCGGTGATCCTCGTCACCGCCGACATCATCGGGCTGGACTTCGATCAGGTGGCGCGGGTGCGCGAGCTCGTCCGCGACGAGCTGGACCTGCCGCCGGAAGCGGTGACGGTGACCTGCAGCCATACCCACTCGGGGCCCCGCACCTACAGCCGCGACACCGAGGCGCCCCTCGAGCGTGCCTACACGGAGCTGATGCTGCGCAAGGTGGCCAGCGCCGCGATCCTGGCCGCCCGGGCCGCGGGGCCCGCCACGCTGGGATGGTCCCGCGAGGCTGTTTGCGTGCACTGCAACAGGCGCGAGCGGACGCCGCAGGGCATCATCCTCGGCTACAACCCCGATGGGATCACCCTCCCCTGGGTTGACGTGCTGTCCGTGAACAGGCCCGACGGGGAGCCCCTGGCCCGATGGTTCTGCCACGCGGCCCACGGGGTCACCCTCGGCCAGGACAGCGTGCTGATCTCGGCCGACTGGATGGGGTACGCGCAGCGCACGATCGAGGCCGTGGACCCGGGCGTGACGGCGCTCTTCGCCCAGGGCTGCTGCGGCAATCTGAACTCCCATCCGCGGGGGACCTTCGAGATCGCCGAGGCCCAGGGTCGGGCCGTGGCGGGCGCGGTGCTCAAGGCCGCGGCCCTGGCCGAGCACGGCGACGACGTGGCCCTCGCGTACGCGACGAGCAGCGTGGAGCTGCCACTGCAGGATGCACCGCCCGTCGAGGAGACGGCCAGGATCCTCGAGGAGGCGAGGGCGGTTCAGCAAGCAGAGACCGAGGACACGCCCGAACACCGACGCAGCATCAACGCTCATGCGGTACGGTGGGCGGAGGGGCTGCACGACCTGGCCCAGCGCGGCGTCACAGGTCTGACCACCCCCTTCGGCCTGCACGCGCTGCGGGTGGGCGACACGGCCGTGGTGGGGCTGTCCGGCGAGGTCTTCGCCGAGTACGCCGTGAACATCGCCGGGCGGTCGCCCGCGGCCCACACGGTGGTCACGGCCTACAGCAACGGGCAGATCGGCTACCTGCCGACCGCCGAGGCCTTCCCCGAGGGTGGGTACGAGGTGGCGCAGGCGTACCGCTATGCGCGCCCGACGATGCTGCACCCGGACTGCGAGGGCGTGGTCCTGGACGCGGCCGAGAGCCTGGTCGGGCGGCTGTTCGCCTGAGCGGGGCGCTTGGTCGCCCCGGGGCTCAGAAGGACCACCGCAGGTCAATAAGGGACAGCCCAACGTCCGGCAGCATCGGCTCGCTCGGCCCGAGGTCGGACAACAGCTCCTGCGGGCCGTCGGCGGGCGGGTCGCTGACGTGGAAGAGCAGGCCGTCCGAGGAGTCCAGCTCGAGGCGCGCGCAACCCCAGCCGACGACGGCTCCCGCCAGCGCCTGCGCCCAGGTATGGTGACGGCTCGCCCGTCGCGACCAGGTCGTCAGCGCCGCGTATCCGTAGAAGGCTTCCTCGTGCGCGGGGTACTCATGGGCCAGCACGGTCACCAGCGCCCAGGCGGTGGCGGCGTGCCTGCTGGGCAGCCCGTCCTCGGCGGTCGGGTCACGCGGCCGGGGCTGATCGGTCACCTGCTTGATGATCTCGGCGACACCGTTGGCCAGGAGCTCGGCATTGGCCACGCGCCTCGCGGCGCGCCGGTCGCGGTACCTCCCGCTGAGGTAGAGCCCGATAGGCACGCCGAACCCCGCGGGCCGCAGCGTGTCGCTTACCCACTCCGCCACATTGCTGCCGGTCTTGAGCTTGGGATCGTCGGCGGCCACCTGCGCCCGCACGCCCGCGCAGGCGCCCAGCACCACCAAGAGGAAGGTAGCACAGCAGAGGCTTTTCAGAAGACATCCCTCTCGCGGGCCGGAATCCCGTACCCGGCGCCGGCGCGACGGCCGACGCCCCGCGGGTCCCCACTAACCGTACTTGAAGGACACGCCGAACCCGCCCCGTGGGTAGCGCCAGTCAAGGTTGCAGTCGGGGCACACGATCTTGCACACGCCGCACTCCACGCAATTCTCATAGGCGATCTGCAGGTGGTCACCTTCCCAGGAGTACACCTCGGCAGGGCATCGGTTGATGCACTCCCGGGACTCGCACTGCTTGCACGTGTCCGGGTCCTTAAGGACCAGATGCGATTCGTCATCTATCTCGTACTTCAGCAGGTATAGCTTGTCCACAAGGCCTTCGTTCATGGTCGTTCCTCCGACTTGCCCTGGGCGCCGAGGCCCAGCGTCGGCCTAGATCATCCGCAGGGCGTCCAGCGCGTCCCAGGCCATCCCGAACACCGACCTCGCCCTCAGCACCTGCCTGAGGATCCTCCATTCCTTCTCGCGCTTGGTCGCACCGTCCACCGTCAACATCTCCCGGGCGGCGTAGGTCGCCAGGTCCGGGTAGGCCCCCATCACGGCGCGGTGCCGCTCGGGGTAGCTCATGGCGCTGCGGTACTTGCGCAGGTCGCTGATGGTCGGCACCTCACGGTGGAGTCGGTGCCAGTAGTTGGCCAGCGTGCGGCGGGAGAAATCGCCCTTCTCGTGGGCCTGGATGGCGGTCTCCGCCGCCAGCTTGCCCGACCACATCGCGTGGTTCGAGCCCTCGCGGTGGACGGCGTTCACCAGCATGGCCGCGTCGCCGCAGACCATGACGCCGTCGCCGTAGACCTGGGGCATCCTGCTGTAGCCGCCCTCCGGGATCATGTGCGAGGAGTACTCGCGGACCTCGCCGCCGGCCACGAGCGGCGCGATCATCCTGTGGGCCTTGAGCCGCTGCAGCATGTCGTGCGGGGTGATGTCGGTCCGCACGTAGTCGGTCAGGGCGACGCCGATGCCCAGCGAGATCGTGTCCCTGTTGGTGTACAGCCAGCCCATGCCCAGCATCCGGGCCGAGCTGTCGCCGAACAGCTCGAAGGTGGCTCCCTCGTCGGGGCCGAGGTGGAAGCGGTCCTGGATGACCTCGGGCGGCAGGGCGATGACCTCCTTCGTCGTGGAGGACATGTCGTGCAGGTCAATATCGCCCTGCATGCCGAGCTGCTGGGTGAGCTGGGGGTTGACGCCCTCGCAGATGATCGTGACGGGAGCGTGGACATCGCCCTGAGGGCGTCCCGTCCTGACGCCGACCACTCTGCCGCCGTCGGTGAGCACCTCGTCCACCTTCGTGTTGGGCACCAGGAGGGCCCCGGCGGCGACGGCCTGTCGGGCGAACCAGGCATCCACGCGGGCGCGCAGCACGGTGAAGGCGTTGGGCGTATCCCCGGCGAAGCTGCTGCTGCGGTAGCCGATCTTCAAGGCCGACTCCTCGGTGAGGACCCACAGGTTCTGCTCGACGACGGGCCGCTCGATGGGCGCTTCGTGCCAGAACTCGCCGAAGACGTCGGAGGTGGGCCGGGCGTAGAGGACCCCGCCCATGACGTTCTTGCTGCCCGGGCGGCCGCGCTCGAGGATGATGGTGTTGAGGCCCGCACGGGCGCATAGGGTTCCCGCGGCCAGCCCGGAACAGCCCCCGCCGACGACGACTACGTCGAATTCCAGCCGGTCGGGTACCTCAGCCTGGGCGGTCGCCTCTTGCTCGCTTGGCATAGGGCTGGCTCTCCCTCGTGTCAACTGCTCGCGGCGGCCGACTCGGCCCCGGCGAGCAGGTCCTTCAGCTTGCCTTCTCGGGCCTGTCGCGCGAACTCGGGAAGGACCTCGTAGAGGTCGCCCACGATGCCATAGTCGGCTATCTGGAAGATTCTGGCGTTGGGATCGAGGTTAATGGCCACGATAATGTCGGATTGCTCCATTCCGACGCGGTGCTGGATGGCCCCGGAGATGCCGCAGGCCACGTAGAGGCGCGGGCGGACGGTTGTGCCCGTCTGCCCCACCTGATGCTCGTGGCTGATCCAGCCGGCGTCCACGGCGCCTCGTGACGCACCCACGACTCCGCCCAGTGCCTCAGCCACCTCGGCGATCAGCTTGAACCCGTCAGGCCCGCCCAGACCTCTGCCACCCGACACGATGACCTCCGCGTACTGCAGGTTGATCATCTCGCTCTCGTCGTCGGGCAGCCACTTCACGATCTTGGTGCGGACCTGGTCCTCCTGCATGGCGATCTGCTCGCGCACGATCCGCGCCTGGCGACCCTCGTCGCGGGGCAGAGCCCTCATGACGCGAGGGCGAACGGTGGCCATCTGGGGGCGATGGTGCTGGGTGAGGATCGTCGCCATCACGTTGCCGCCGAAGGCGGGTCGCGTCTGGCGCAAGTGCCCCGTCAGCTCGTCTATGTCCAGGCCCGTGCAGTCCGCCGTCAGGCCCGTGCCTACCTCGGTCGCCACCGACCCGGCCAGGTCACGCCCCGTCGTCGTCGCGCCCATCAGCAGGACCTCGGGCCGGTACTTGTGGATCAGGTCCACGATGCCTCGCGTGTAGGGGTCGGTGCGGTAGTCCGCCAGCACAGGATCGTCCACCAGGTACACGACATCCGCCCCGTAGCGGGCCGCCTCCTGGGCCAGATGCTCCACCTGATGGCCCAGGACGAGCGCCGCCACGCGCTGGTTCCGGGCCTCCGCCAGGTCCGTCGCCTTGCCCAGCAGCTCCCAGGACACCAGGTGCGGCTCGCCGTGGCTGTGCTCCACCCATACCCACACGTCGGAGTAGTCGGCCAGCCCCCGGTGCAACTCCTCCTCCCGAGCGGCCTCAGCCGCCGCTGCCTCGGCCTCGGCGGCGGCTTCGACCTCAGCCTCGGGCTGCTCTTCCGCGGCGGCACCGGCGGGAAGCTCGATGGAAAAGCATTCCGTGGGGCAGACCTTCACGCACTTGCCGCAGACAATACAGGTTCCGTAGTCAACGACCGCGATGCCGTCCACCATCTCGATGGCGTCCACCGGACACTCCGGCACGCACCGCTCGCAGCCGATGCATTTCTCCTTGATCATCCTGAGAGTGCCGCGCGGCTTCCTGGCCATGGAGCATCCTCTCGCTGGGTGGTTTAGGTCTATCCCGCGGCGGCCGGGTGGCCCAGCCGCTCGCGGAGCTTGCCTACCATCGCTGAGACTGTGGCCGCCGCCGTCTCACCCTCGACCATCTCGCCCGGCTCGCGTTCAGGCGGCGCGAACACCTTGGCCACGGCCGTGGCCGAGCCCTTGAGGCCGCAGCGCTCCGCGTCGGCCTCCAGGTCGGCGGGCCCCCATACCAGCGGCTCGTACCGCAGGGACCGGATGAGGTTGGGCAGGGAGGCGTAGCGGATCTCGTTCATCTCCTCCACACAGGTCAGCAGGCAAGGGAGGGAGGTGGTGACGGTCTCGATGCCCTTCTCCAGGCGGCGATCAACGTCCACGGTGCGGGCCTGGAGGTCGAGGGAGGCGGTGCGGAGGGCGTAGGTGATCTGGGGAATTCCGAGGCGGCGGGCAATGCCTGGGCCCACCTGGGCCGTGTCGCCGTCTATCGCCTGCTTGCCGCACAGGATGAGCTGGGCCGGCCCCCACTCCTTCTCGGCCCGCCTGACCGCCAGGGCCAAGGTATAGCTGGTGGCCCAGGTGTCGGCGACGGCGAAGGCCCTGTCGGACACCAGTACGCCGCGGTCCGCGCCGATGGCGATGCAGTCGCGGACCGCCTCGGCAGCCTGGGGCGGCCCCATGCAGATGACGGTGACCTGGGCGTCCAGGCGCTCCTTGAGGCGGACGGCCTCCTCGCAGGCATGGGCGCAGTAGGGATTGAGGATCGAGGGCACACCTTCACGCACGAGGGCGCCTGTCTCCGGGTCTATGCGCACGTCGGTCGTGTCGGGCACCTGCTTGACGCACACAAGGATGTGCACACTATCTCCCCCTGAGGAGTTGGGCCGAAGTGGAGAGGTCCACGCAAGCGTTGCCAAGACTACATCTTACCGGTGCGCGGTCGGGCGCACAAGGCCGCCGGGTCGGGGATGCCCGCGGTCAGAGGCGCCGCGAGCGCCCCGCCGGTGCCTCAGGACGGCCGGGCGGGGCACGGGATCGGCAGGCAGGGGGCTTCAAAGGCCAGCCGACTCGTGCTACAATAGGTGACGGTGGAGAGGTGGCCGAGTGGCCGAAGGCACCCGCCTGCTAAGCGGGTAGGGGGCGTAAGTTCCCTCGTGGGTTCGAATCCCACCCTCTCCGCCAAGCGGGCTCCGTGTGGGAGCTCGCGGGTTTTGGTCTTTCACACAGGAGTGCGCCCGTAGCTCAGGTGGATAGAGCGTCGGTCTCCGGAACCGAAGGTCGCGCGTTCAAGTCGCGCCGGGCGTACCATATTTCGCAGCCAGGACCGGCCGGGCGTGGGATGCCCGCGACGGTCATGTTTGGTGCGGCTCGCGGGGGCCTGGAGTCTCTCGTTGCTTGGGTGCGCCCGTAGCTCAGCGGATAGAGCGCTGGCCTGCGGAGCCAGAGGTCCCGCGTTCAAATCGCGGCGGGCGTACCATTCCTTCCGTCAACCTGTCCGCACCGATTGCGGCTTGGCCAAGGTTGCCCCGGTAGCTCAGAGGAGAGAGCATCCGCCTCCTAAGCGGAGGGTCGCCCGTTCGAGTCGGGCCCGGGGCGCCCTACAGCTCGCGAGGACCGGAGGGGTGGCCGAGCGGTCGAAGGCGCGCGACTCGAAATCGCGTAGCGGCGGCAACCCCGTCGCTCGTGGGTTCGAATCCCACCCCCTCCGCCAATCGGCGTACCGGGGCCCCAGGGCCCCGTCTGTTTTGCCCGCACTTCCAGAGCGGAGAGGTGGCCGAGTGGTCTAAGGCGCACGCCTGGAGAGCGTGTGGGCCCGCAAGGGCCTCGTGGGTTCGAATCCCACCCTCTCCGCCATCTCTCGACCCCGCCGCTCGCGGCCTTCCCGGCTGCCCTCGTGTCCGCCACCGAGCCGGAAGGCGCGCTCGTGCCCTCGGGAGGGGTGCGATCCGGGACGGGACCGTGGGCGAGGCGCGCGAGCGGTCGCGCGACCTGAAGGCGCCCTCGGGGGCCACCTGCCCTCTTGTGTGGCCAGGGGCGGTGGCGCTAAGCTTTCCTACGCAGCGGCGGGCCGGGGCGAGCCTTGTCGGCTGGGGACAGCAGCCCCACAGCGAGGCGCCAGGCCCCCGAGCTACCAGAGGCAGACATGGGCGACGCGTCTCCGCACCCCCCCAGACTGGGTCGGGCCGACCGCATAGTGGCCTACCGGCCTCGCCTGGCCGCCTTGGCCGGGCTGGCCCTAGGGCTGGTCATCATCCACCTGGGGCTGTTCGGCGGGGAGCCCCTCGTGCCCCTGCAGCAGCGAGCCGCCGACGGCACCGTCGCCATCCTGCTGCTGGCCATGATCCGCCGGCTCCACGCCCACTTCCTTCACCGCGGCGCCGCCTGGGGATTGTCACCCGCCTACGAAGCCCTGCTGTGGGTGCTGGCCGGCGCCAGCGTCATCGCGCCCGTCGCCGCCGTCCTCAGGCTCACGGGCGTCGCCGAGGCTCTTTCCCTCGCCTCCCTGAGCATCCTCACCAAGCTGGCCGTCGTGTACGTGGCGATCCGCGTCTCTTCCCGAATCCGGCGCATCATACTCGCCGCCGACGCGGCGCGGCTGGTCGTGCCCGCCTCGGCAGCGGTGGTCCTCAGCTTCGGCCTGGTCATCACCTTCGGCGCCATGCTCCTGAGCCTCCCCTCGGCCACGGCCGACGGTGTTCCCGCCCGTCCCGTGGACGCGCTCTTCACCGCCACCTCCGCAAGCTGCGTCACCGGGCTCATCGTCAAGGACACGCCCCGCGACTGGAGCCTCTTTGGGCAGATCGTGATCCTGGTGCTCATCCAGGTAGGCGGCCTGGGCACGATGACCATGGCCAGCGTGCTGCGCCTGCTGACCCAGCGCCGGAGCACCGTGCTGCAGCGTCTCGTGCTGCGCGACACGGTGGCGCCGGGGGCGGCCGACGTGCTTCATGTGGTCAGGCGCGTGGTGTACTTCACGCTCCTCTGCGAGGGGCTGGGCGCCCTGCTTCTGTGGTGGCGGTGGGCGGCCGCGGGCAGGCCCGTGGCCCGCGCCGCCTACGAGGGCCTGTTCCACGGCGTCTCGGCCTTCTGCAACGCCGGCTTCAGCCTCTTCAGCACCAGCCTCGAGCACTGGGTCGCCGACCCCGTCGTCAACCTCGTCGTCGGTGGCCTCATCGTGCTCGGCGGGATCGGGTTCCCCGTGGTCATGGACCTCGCCCACTGGGCCCGCGTGCACCTCGCCCACGGCCGATGCCGTATCTCGCTGCACACCGATGTCGCTCTGCAGACCACCGCCCTGTTGCTAGTCGTGGGCTTCGCCCTGTTCCTCATCCTGGAGTGGGACGCCGCCTTCCGCGACTTGCCCCCGGCAGGCAAGTGCCTTGCCGCCTCCTTTGCCAGCATCACCCCGCGCACAGCCGGCTTCGACACGGTGCCTCCCGCCGAGTCCTCCCTGCCGAGCCAGTGGACCACCATGGCCCTGATGTTCATCGGCGCCTCGCCCGGCTCGACCGGCGGAGGCATCAAGACCGTGACCGCAGCCGTGCTGACCCTTCTGGTCTTCGGCATGGCCCGCGGCCGCCGCCGCCTCCACACCGGCCACCGCTCGGTGGGCGAGGTCACGCGCCATCGCGCCTTTGCCATCGCCGCCCTCATGGCCTGCGCGGCCTTCCTCGTCACCTTCGGTCTCGCCCTCACCGAGCAGTCCGACTTGGCCACGCTGCTCTTCGAGGCGCTCTCGGCCCTGGGCACGGTGGGCCTGAGCCTGGGCGTTACGTCCCTGCTCTCGACCGCCGGGCGCCTGATCCTGACGCTGGCTATGTACGCGGGGCGAGTGGGCCCTCTGACCCTGGCGCTGGCAGTGCCGCCCGCCCGCCCTGTGGCGGTAGAGTACCCTGAAGAGGATATGATGGTGGGGTGAGCCCTCGCGTCTGGGCGCCCGGAGACTCCTGGGCCGGAGTGGCGAGTGGGCTCGCAGGGCGCGGGGCGCGCACAATGCTGGCCGCTGAGTCATCGGCGGCGCGGGGAGATTCGAGATGAGTCGACACCTGCAGTTCGCCGTCATCGGCCTGGGCCGCTTTGGGTCGCGAGTGGCTCTGGGCCTGTTCGAACAGGGCCACGACGTGGTCGCCCTGGACAGCAAGTCCGACGCCGTCCAGGAGATCGGCGACGGCGTGACCACCGCGGTCTGCGGGGACGCCACGCGCAACGACGTGCTGAGCGCGGCGGCGGTGGACGACATGGACACGGTCGTCGTGGCCATAGGCGACGACATCGAGGCGTCGGTGCTCGTCACGGCCCTGCTGAGCCAGCGGGGCTGCAGGCACATCGTGGCCCGAGCCTCCACGGACCTGCACGCCCGCATCCTCGAGATGGTCGGCGCCCACGAGGTGGTCTACCCCGAGCGCGAGCTGGCCGTGCGTCTCGTCCGCAGTCTCGCCTCGCCCAGCATCCACGAGTACGTGCCGATCGAGGGCGACCTAGAGTTCGTGCAGATGTCGGTGCCCTCGAGCTTCGTCGGCCACAGCCTGGCGGAGCTGGACGTACGCAATAAGTACAACGCGACCGTCGTCGCCGTTCAGACGAGGGATGAGCCCGACGGCCCAGCGAGGACGATTGTGCCGCCCGCCAACTACGTGTTCGATGCCGACGATACGATGTGGATCGTGGGCCACCGGGCGCACTTGCAGCGCATCGAGGCGCTGGCCTAGCCGCCGGGGCCGGCCGGGGCCGGGAAGGGGGAGACCACCCTCGGGCCAGGCTCCGTGGTATGCTGGTGTAAGCGCAGGATAGTCAGGAGCGCCGGTCGCCCACTAGGGACGGACGCCGGCGGACCCGGCCGGGGTGCGCAAGCGCCCGGCCCGATGGCGTGGCTCGCGTGGCGCTCATGGAGGTTGCGTTGTGGACATTCTCCTGGTCGCCCCCAGGCACTACGCTTCGGCGAACCTGCCCTACCGGCCACTACGGCGGGCGGTCTCTCCTCCTCTTGGGCTCCTCACGGTCGCCGGGCTGACCCCGCCAGGTCACAACCTTCGCGTCCTCGACGAGGGCGTCGAGCCCATCCCGGACGAGATCGAGGCCGATCTGGTGGGCATCACGGCCACGACCTGCGCCGCGCCCCGGGCCTACGAGCTGGCCGACAGGCTACGCTCGCGCGGCACCCCCGTCGTGCTGGGCGGGATCCATGCCTCGGCGCTGCCCGCCGAGGCCGCGGCGCACGCCGACGCGGTGGTGATCGGCGAGGCGGAGGGACAGTGGCCCCAGGTCGTTGCCGATGCGCAGGCCGGCGAGCTGAGGAAATACTACCGGCAGACAGGCTGGCCCGACCTCGCCCAGGCGCCGCCGCCGCGCTACGATCTGGTGAACCCGCGCAGGTACGTCGTTCCCAGTACCGCCCAGACGACCCGCGGCTGCCCCTTCGACTGCTCCTACTGCTCGGTCACGACCTTCTTCGGCCGAACCTACCGGACGCGGCGCATCCAGGACGTGGTAGCCGACCTGGAGCGCATGCCTCGCGGCCCGATGATGTTCGTGGACGACAACATCATGGCCAAGCCGGCCTACGCTCGGGAGCTTTTCGCGGCCCTGCGCGGCCGGGGGCTGCGATGGTTCAGCCAGGCTTCCCTGACCATACTGAAGACCCCTCACCTGATCCTGGAGGCGGCGCGGGCCGGCTGCAGAGTGCTGTTCGTCGGCCTCGAGACTCTCTCCCAGCGGAACCTGGAGGCGGTGGGCAAGCGCATCAACGTCACCAGCAGCTACCACGAGCTCGTCAGCCGCCTCCACGACAACGGGATCGCGCTGATCGCCAGCTTCATGTTCGGCCTGGACGCGGACGACGAAGCGGTGTTCGAGCGGACGGTGGAGTTCGCGCGGCACCACAAGATTGACGCCTGCATGTTCTCGATCCTCACCCCCCTGCCGGGGACGCGGCTGTACACCAAGCTCGAGGACGAGGGGCGGATAGTAGACCGGGACTGGCGCCACTACGACGGCGCTCACGTGACCTTCCGGCCCGCCCTGCTGTCTCCCGAGCGACTCCAGGAGGGCTACCTGCAGGCCTACAGGGACTTCTTCTCCGTGGGGTCCATTCTGGGCCGCGCGCTGCAGCCCGTGGGGTGGCGGCCGGTCTACTGGCTGATCAACCTGATCTGGCGTCACTACCTGATGAACTGGCTCGACGGCGTCCAGAGCCCCGGCCGGGGGACGTCAAGGGGAGGGCACCGGGGCCGACGCTCCTGACGGCCCCCCGCCCGTGCCTTCCCGCGCCTCGTGGCTCCTTGGGCGCGGGGAGGCGCGATGGGCGTCGGTCGCTCGTCACTGCTCCGCCGGCGGCGCGTCTTCGGCCGTGGGCTCGCGCTCCGCCGGCAGTCGTACCACGAAGGTGGTCCCCACCTCGGACTCGCTGTGGGCCGTCACCATGCCGCCGTGCCGCTCAACGATGGACCTGACGATCGCCAGGCCCAGGCCCGTGCCCTCAAGGCCGCTCTGCCGCATTTCGGGCGCGCGATAGAACTCGTCGAAGACGCGGGGCAAGTCGTCCTGCGAGATGCCGGGCCCGTTGTCGGTGACCCTCAGCACGACGTAGTCGCCCTCGGCCTCGGCCGTCATCGTCACGTGCCCGCCGTCGCCGCAGTACTTCACCGCGTTCGACAGCAGGTTGGCCAACATGGTCGTGAGGGCCTCGTGGTCGCCGTGCACCGCCGGCAGCCTCCCACGGGCCTGGAAGCCGATCTGAATCCGACGGCTCGCCGCCTGCTCGGCGTACTCATCCACCACGGTCTCGGCCACGTGGCTGACGTCCACCGCCGAGAACTCGGCCTGCGGCAGCTCGCGCATCCGGGCCAGGTCCAGCAGGTCGCCAAGGGTGGCTATCGCGTCCTGTGCCCGCCGGTAGCTGCGCTCGAGCATCTCTCGCTGCTTCCCGGGCACGTCGCCGGTCAGCCCCTCGAGGACCACGGACAGCGCCTGGGCAATGGCCGACAGGGGTGCCTTGAGCTCGTGGGTCACCCGCCTCATGTACTGCACCTGGGCGTGTTGCACCACCAGCAGCTCGTCGTAGGCCAGCCGGCACTGGGCGGCCGTGTTGTGCGCCTCCAGGCTCATCTGCTCGAGCTCGGTTTCTCGCTCGCGCAGCCGCAGGGCGATCGAGCAGGTCAGGTAGGCCGTGACGTACACAGCCGACGCCATGGCCAGCACCGGCAGGGCCGCATGGGGGCTGCGGTAGAGGCTCTCGGCCTCCAGCGGGCCGAGCGAGTGGTGAGGCAGCCAGCCCGCGGCCTCCGCCCCCACCATCGCCGAGTAGAGCAGCACCGCCCACGTGGCCTGCCCGTAGGCCGCGAGCGGGGTCAGCATCGTCGCGGCGATCACCACGTGGAAGACGTAGTAGCAGCTCAGGGGGTTGCCCACACCTCCCGACAGGTGGAGGACGACGGTGAGGGCGGCCAGGTCCACGGCGATCTGGGTGTTGGCCATGAGCCTGGTCAGGCGGAAGTCCATGGTGGCCGAGTGCGCCTTCAGCCAGGCCCTGAAGGCCAGGTTGTAGGCGGCGATGGCCACACCCACCAGGGCCAGCGACAACACGGGAAGGTGGTACTTGAGGGCACTGTCCACAGCCAGGGGCAACACTACCACGCCTGCCGCCGCGATCCAGCGCAGGTGGGTAAGCCACGCGAGCCTCGCTGTCAGCTCCGCCAACGTGAGGGCCCCGAAGACCCCCCGTTCACGTGCCGCCGCGAGCAGGTTCTCGGCCATCCAGTCCACCGTCCCCTCTCCGGGCGGCCGGGGGTTACTCGCTCGCCGCGAGGGCCTTGCGGATCTGCTCCAGTAACACGTGCGGCTCGACCGGCTTGTCAATGAAGCCCTGCACCGGCAGGAACTCCCCCGGCTCGTAGGTGCCGTCGGATTCGTCCGGGTAGAAGCGCAGGCTGGTCGTGCTGTGGATCGCGCTGAGCACGATGATAGGAGTGTGGGCCACGTCCTCGGCGTGCTGGTTGCGCAGCTTCCACACGAAGTGGAAGCCCTCCGTGCCGTCGGGCATCATGATGTCCAGCAGGATGAGGTCGGGCCGGAACTCGTTGACCTTCTCGAAGGCGGCCGGTACGGTCAGCGCGCTCTCCACCTGGTAGCCCGCGCTCTCCAACACCAGGCGAACCGACTCCACTATGTCAGGGTCGTCTTCGACAACCAGGATCTTGGCTTCCTCTGCCATCTGTGCTCCTCCCATTCCCTAGGATTCCGCTGCGCCGCCGCGGCCCTTGTCGGTCCCGTCCGCCGTCTCGGGCGGAGGGCTCTCCAGCGCGTCCTCGACCATGCCGCGCACCAGCTCCACCACCTCGTCCAGCTTGGCGGCCACCGGCTCGCTCAGGCCCTCGCCGGGGAGCGTGAGCTGCGGCTGAATGCCCACGAGCGTCACCCTGGTGTCCACCCCGGTCATCTCCGCCAACTGCAGCACGTCCGCCAGGGCCACGTGGTGCAGCGACGCCGTGCGCTCGACCACGCGCACGTCGGCCTCGGCGGCCTCGAACACCTCGACCTGGCCGGGCTGGCTACCCATGTCCACCGCATCCACCACGATGGCCCAGTCCGCGTCCTCGATGTCGAACAGCAGGTTGAGGCCGCCGGTGTGGCCCTCCACCACCTCCACCCCTTCCCCCAGGTCAAGGGAGGCCAGCCGGCGGGCCACCAGCACGCCCACCGCATCGTCGCTGCGCAGCTCGTTGCCTACTCCCAGGACCACGATACGCCGTGCCATCGTGTCCTCTGTCTCCCTCTGACTCCCGGGCGGCGCCGTCACGCGCCTCACCGCTTGATCGTGACGTCAAGCATGTGCGTGGCGCAGGATATGCAGGGGTCGTAGGCCCGCACAAGCATCTCCAGCAGCAACTGGATCTCCTCGTCCGGGCGCTGCACGATCCCTGGCACCAGCGCGTGGAAGTCGTGCTCGACGTTGTTGAGGTTCTGGTTCGTCGGGATGACGCAGTTCACTGCCGTCAGCTTCCCCTCGCCGTCGAAGGTGTAGTCGTGGATGAGTAGCCCACGAGGCGCCTCATCTACTCCCACCCCCCGACCGGCCTTCGGCTGCACCGACCACTCCTCCCACTCCAGGTCGCGCTCCAGCGCCCACTCCAGCCACCTGATGGCCTCCTCGAAGGAGTGCACCGTCTCGACCACCTGCGCCAGGGTGATGGCGTAGGGGTTGTCCAGGTGCGCGTCCAGGCTCAGCGCCGCCGCGGCCTCCTTGGCCCGCGGATGAAGCTGGTCGCTATTGCACCGATAGCGCGCCAGGGCGCCGACCATGTAGGACCCGTGCTCCGTCTCCGCGTGCTTGGCGTGGCTGTGCTGCACCACGAACTCCCGGATCTTCTGCCTGTAGTCGTGCTTCTCGGTCAGGTCGCCCTTGGTGGACTTGATGGCCTGGCACTCGTACATGCCGTACTCGTCCGGATGCCAGCTCGCCAGCGCCTCGCAGGGGCGCTCGAAGTCGGGCAGCGTCAGGGTCGCGAAGAGCGCCACGGCCGCGTCCATATCAGCCCGTGCCGCCACGCAGCGCGCGTGCACGTCCTCGAGCTCCGCCCGCTCGGGCAGCCTGGGCAGGGTCCCCGGCAGATAGGCACACGGGTGCAGGTGACGACCCACGACGACCTTGCACAGGTCGTTGGCCAGCCGCTTCAACCGCAGTGCCCGCTTTACCTCCGCGGGGTGCGACTGAATGAGCGGGAACACGCTGGGCACGCCCAGGAGGTCCGGAGCCGCCAGGTAGTAGAAGTGGAGCACGTGACTCTGGATCATCTCGCCGTGGTAGGCGACCTTGCGCAGGGCCAGCGTCTGCTCCGACGGCTCGATCCCGAAGGCGTCCTCGATCGCCCGCACCGACGTGGTAGTGTGGGCAATGCTGCAGATCCCGCAGATGCGACAGGAGATGTGCGTCGCCTCATCCCACCGGCGGCCCAGCATCATGGCCTCGAAGAAACGCGGCGATTCCGTGATCTCCAGCCGCAGCTCCTCGATGGTGCCGTTGGTCGCGTTGAGCACGATGTTGCCGTGCCCCTCGACCCGGCAGATCTCCTCCACGAAGATGTTTATCTTCCGGTCTGCCATTGCGTGTCTCTCCTTCTACTCCTGCTCCTGCCGGCGCGCCTTGCGCTCCTCGAGCTCGTAGGCGCAGAAGAGGTCATAGCGCTGCATGATCTCCTCGACCGTGACCCCGTACTTCTGCAGGACCTCCCAGTGGGCTTCGTCGTTGGGGTTGTCCACGAACCCCCGACAGGCCTCGCACCAGGCCCCATAGCTCGGACAGTCGGCGTCACAGCCCGCCCTCGCCACCGGCCCCATGCAGATCATGCCCTTCTCGAACACGCACACGTTCTCGCGCCGCTTGCACTCGACGCACACGGGGTAGTTGGGCAGCTTGGGCGTCTTGCCCATCACCAGGTCGGCCACCACCCGCAGGAACTCCTCGCTGTTCATCGGGCAGCCGGGGATCTCGAACTCCACCGGCACCACCGCGTGCACCGGCCGCGCGGGGATCGTGTCGAACTCGGCCCCGGCCTCGCCGTAGACCATCTCCTTGACCTCGCCCATCCCGTACCGGTTCTTCAGGGCGTTGACGCCGCCGTTGACCGCGCATGCCCCGATGGGGATCAGTGTCCGCACTCGCTCGCGGATCTGCTTGATCCTCTTCACGTCGTGGTGAGTGGACAGGGCTCCGTCCACGAAGCCGATGTCTATCATCCCCTCGGTCTTCTCCGACATCGCCTCGCGCCACTCCACGAACTCGACCAGGTTCAGCACGTCCAGCAGTTCGTTCTCGCACTCCAGGATCGCCAGGCTGCATCCCTCGCAGCCGGTGAAGGAGAACACGGCCACTGTCGGCTTCGCCATCGCTAGATCGCCTCCCACATGAACTTCAGCTCACTGTACTTGAACACCGGGCCGTCCACGCAGCAGTACTTGTTGTTGATCTGGCAATGGCCGCACTTGCCGACCCCACACCTCATCCTTCGCTCCAGCGAGAGGATCATGTCCTCATCCGCGATGCCCTTCAGTCGGCACTCTGTCAGCACGAACCGGTACATGATCGGCGGCCCGCACATCACCGCCTTGGTCCTGGGCGCGTCCAGGCTCACCTCGGGGAAGAGGGTCGTGATCACGCCCACGTGCCCGTCCCACTCCGGATGCGGCCGGTCAATGGTGATGTGGAACTCCAGGTCATCGCGGCCCGCCCATTCCGCCAGCTCGTCGCGGAACAGGACCTCCTGCGGGCTCTTGAACCCCGCGAACACAATCACCCTCCGGTAGGCCTCGCGCTCGGCCAGGATTGCCTGCACCACTCCCCGCAGGGGCACCAGGCCGATGCCGCCGCCCACCACCAGCACGTCCCTGTCCTTGAGCTCGTCCATCGGGAAGCCATGCCCCAGCGGGCCTCGCACGCCGAGGACCGAGCCGGCCTCGAGGCGGTGCAGAGCGCTGGTCACGGTGCCCACGCGGCGCACGCACAGGTCGAAGCTGGTGCGGCCCCCGGGGGCGGACGAGATCGAGATGGGCGCCTCGCCGATGCCGGGCACGAAGACCTGCACGAACTGGCCGGGCTCATGGCCCAGCGGCTCACCCGACAGCCGCTCAACCTCGAGCAGCTTCTCGGTGGCGGTCATCTGCTCGGCCCGGACCACCCTGGCCGGCTCGGGCACGTAGAGGCTCCGATCCGGCTCCAGGGCGCGTATGCTGACCCCTGCTCTAGAGAGCATGACCCTTCGCCTCCTTCCTTGCGCCTGCCAGCAGCTCATTCAGGACCGTCACCGGGTCAATCTCCGCCAGGCACTGGCGGACGCAGCGCCCGCACCCGCAGCAGTAGGGCCGACCGTAGCGGGTGAACAGGTAGGCGTACTTGCGGTAGAACCGGTGGCGGATGCGATCGCGGCGCTCCTCGCGGAAGTTCTCGGCCGGCGCCACAACCGCGAAGTCCTCCAACATGCACCCGTCCCACACGCGCGTCCGGCTGCCCTCGTCGAGCGACAACTCGATCTGGTCCAGCACGTCGAAGCAGAAGCAGGTGGGGCAGGTGGTGTTGCAGGTTCCGCAGGAATAGCACTTGGCCGCCCACTTCTGCCACACCTCGCTGTTCGAGAACCCCGTGAAGTGCAGCGGCAGGTCGTTCACATCCGTGTTGATCCGCCGTTCGCGCTGCGTGGCCACCTTGTCGGACTGCCAGGCCCGCACCTGCGCCAGGTCGCCGCTCGTGGCCTCGCGGCTGTTCACCATCGCCAGCATGGCCTCACCCTCGGGCGTGGCCGACTCCGCCACGAACTCCGCCCAGCCGTTGATCGGCGTGAGGAACACGTCGTACCCCGAGGACACCGTCGAGGTCTTCATCGAGGCGCAGAAGCACCAGTCGTCCGGCATGCAGTCCACGCCGATGATACGCATCCCCTTCCGCCGCTCGACCCAGTTGGGGTCCACGTGCGCGTCGGTCATCGCGATGTCCAGGCTCTGCAGGCCGTAGATGTCGCACGGGTGGACCCCGACGAGCGCCATCGGCTCGGCCTCGACGACCGGCTCCGCCCGGAACTCCTCCCCCATCGTGTACCGCACCAGCGTCTCCCGCGTCGGGAAGGCATACTTCTTCGGCGGCAGGATGGTGCTGGTGTAGCGCAGCGCCACTGCCGCGGGGTCCTCCACGTCTGCGAACTGCCATTGCTCTCGCCCCTCCCTCTGGTGGGGCGCAACCACCCGCATCTCCTGCTTCAGTTTGGCCATCAGCTCCCTGACGGCCCCGTCGGTAACCGCTCTGAGCGCCATCGTCTCCCCTCCTTGGCGGCCTCGGCGTCCGGCTCTCAGCAGATCCGGGGCAGAAGCTCGCCGCTGGGCATGTCCACAATCCGCGTCGTACCCAACTCCGTCACCAACTCGACTCGACCCGCGACCCCCTCCGTTACCTCCCCGATCACAGCACCCTCCCTGCCTCTCTCGTCCGCCCGCAGGACCTTCAGGGCCCTCTCGGCCATCCCCTCCTCCACCACGGCCACCATCTTCCCCTCGTTCGCCACCTGCAGCGCATCCAAGCCCAGAAGCTCGCAGGCAGCCTCCACCGCCGCCCGCCGCGGGATCGCGCCCTCCTCCAGCCGCATCCCAACGCCCGAGGCCAGCGCGATCTCGTTCAGCGCGGCCGCCAGCCCTCCCCGTGTCGGGTCGTGCAGGCAGTGAACCCCCGTCCCAAGCTCCTCGATCAGGGCCCGGGCCATCTCGTGCAGGGGAGCGCAGTCGCTGCGCACCTCGGCCGCGAACCCAAGCTGCTCCCGCGCCGCCAGCACCGCGATCCCGTGCTCCCCTACGGGACCGTTGATCAGCACGGCGTCGCCCGGCCGGGCCCTGCCCAGGCTCGGCAGGTCCCGCTCGGCCAGCAGCGCCTCGGCCAAGCCCGTTGTGTTGATGTACAGCCCGTCACCGCGGCCCGCCTCCAGGACCTTCGTGTCGCCTCCCACGATCTTCACACCGCACTCCTGGGCCGCCGCCGCCAGGGACGCCACCACCTGATCGAGGACGTCCAGGCTCAGGCCCTCCTCCACGATCAGCCCCACCGTCATCGCCCTGGGCCAGCCGCCGCGCATCGCGAGATCGTTGACCGTGCCGTAGACGGCCATCCTGCCGATGTCCGAACCGGGGAACACCAGCGGCTTGACCACGAAGCTGTCCGTGGTCATCAGCAGGCCGCGCCCGACGCCGGCCGCGTCCTCGCCCGCCTCAGCCACGCCGAGCACGGGCAGCACGCGGGCCGCGAGCAACTCGGCCATGAGGCTGCCGCCGCCGCCGTGCGCGAGGGTCACGACGCCTTCATCCATCGCCCGACCTCCGAGGGCCCCGAGGGGCTGTCCGCTCCCGGCACCGCCGATGCCGCCTCATCCGCGCACCACCTGGGTCCGCTCGTACTTGTACGCAGCCGCGCAGGCGCCCTCGCTGCTGACCATGCATGGGCCGACGGGCCGCGCGGGCGTGCACGCCCCTCCGAACAGCCCACACTCGGCAGGCCTCAGCCGCCCCCGCAGCACGTCGCCACACCGGCAGCCGGGCGGCTCCGGCGCCGCCACGACCGCCAGCCCGAACCGCTCCCGCGCGTCCAGGGCGGCATAGGCCCCGCGCAGCTTCAGCCCGCTGTCCGGGAGGCTCCCCAGGCCTCGCCACTCGGCCTCGGTCGGCTCGAAGACCTCCTCCATCAGCGCCAGGGCCCGTGGATTGCCCTCGGGCCTGACCGCCCTGGGGTAGGCGTTCTCCACCTCAGCCCTCTCGTCGGCGATCTGAGCCAGCAGCATCGCCACGCCCAGCAGGATGTCCTCCGGCTCGAAGCCCGCCACGACACAGGGCATCCGCCATCGCTCGGCCAGAGGCCGGTAGGCCTCGCTGCCGATGACGACGCTTACGTGGCCGGGGCACAGCAGGCCGTCCAGCGCCACCTCCTCGTCAGCCACCAGAGCCTCCAGCGCCGGCGGGACCAGCTTGTGCAAGCCCAGCAGACTGAACCCGCTCGGGCCCGCGGCCGGCGCCTGCTTCGCCACGGCCGCCACGGCCGGGGCCGTGGTCTCGAACCCCACGGCCACGAAGACGACCTCGCGGCCCGGCTCCCGGGCGGCCAGCTCCAGCGCCTGCTGGGGGGAGTAGACCACCCGCACATCGCCGCCCGCGGCCCTGGCGCCGGCCAGCGACCCCGACGGGCCCGGCACCCTCATCATGTCGCCGAAGGTCGCCACCATGGCTCCTCGGCGGGCCAGCTCGAGGGCCAGCTCCACCTGCCCCGCCGTGGTCACGCACACGGGGCAGCCCGGGCCGCTCACCAGCTCGACGCTGTCGGGCAGCAGTTGCCGCAGCCCGTGGCGCCCCACCGCGTGGGAGTGGGTGCCACACACTTCCATCAGACGGACGGGCCTTCCCGCCCGCTCAGCCAGGCGCTCGCTAGCCGCCGCAAGTCCACGGACCCGGCCAAGGCGGCCCTCAGCCGACCCCACGGCCAGTCACCTCCCCCACGAGTGACCACACCTCAGCCGCCTCGGCCGGGTCTACCACCGCTATCGCGAAGCCCGCGTGCACCAGCACCCAGTCTCCCACGGCCGCATCCTCGAGCAGGTCCACCCGCGCTCGCACCTCCAGCCCCCGGTGCCCGCACAGGGCCTCGCGCCCGTCTATCCGCAGAATCTGCAGGGGCACGGCCAGGCACACGGCTACCCGTCCCTCCTGTCCTCGGCCGTCGCCCGCGCGGCCGGCTGACGCTGCATCGCGGCCCCCGCCACGGCCACTTGCCCCACACTCAGCGCGCTATCGTTCGGCGATAGCCCCCGGTGCCACACCGCCCGCAGGTCCAAGGCGCGCAGCGCGCCTACCGTGCCCTCTAGCACGAGCCTGTTCTGGAAGGTCCCGCCCGACAGCGCCACTGTGTCCAGACCCGTCCGCGCGGCGGCCCAGCCCGCGGCATCGGCGAGCATAGCCACGAAGGTGGCGTGGAAGCGCGCCGCTATGTGCTCAATAGGAACTTCAGCGTGCATATCGCCGATGATTCGCCGCAGGCCCGGGCGCGGGTCCAGGACCCGGCAGACACCGGCCGCGGCACGACCGGCGCGGCCCTCATCCGAGGCGCCGCAAGCGGGCTCCTCGGACCAATCGTGCCCGTAGGACGCGTCTGCCGAGAGCGCCGTCTCGTCCTCGCGGGACGCGGCGGCCTCCAGGAGCATCGCGGCCTGCGCCTCGTAGGCGGCACTGAGCTTCAGCCCCAGCAGCGCGGCCACGGCGTCGAACAAGCGCCCCGCCGACGAGGCATAGGGGCAGTTGACCCCGCGTTGGATCATCGTCAGCACGCCGTCGGCACGCTGACTGCCGACCGCCCGGACGAGCGCCCTGCCCGCGTCAGGCCAATCGCCGGGCTCGAGCCCGTAGCAGTCCGCCAGCCATGCCACCGCCACCCGCCACGGCTCGGCCACGGCCTTGTCGCCGCCAGGCAGGGCCACGTACCGGAGGTGGGCCACACGCTCGTAGGCCCCCAGATCCCCCGCGAGCACCTCGCAGCCCCACACCGTGCCGTCCGGCCCGTAGCCCGTCCCGTCGCAGATGAGGCCCAGGGCCGGCCCCGGGAGGCCGTTGTCGGCCAGACACGCAGCGAGGTGGGCATGGTGGTGCTGCACGCGGACCAGAGGCAGCCCCTTGTCCTCCGCCAGCCGTGCCGCCAGCCGCGTGGAGGGGTACCCGGGGTGCAGGTCGCAGGCCACGACCTCCGGCCGTATCTCGCACAGGTCGGCCAGCCGCTGCAGGCTGCGCTCGTGATAGGCCAGGGTCGCGGCGTCGTCCAGATCTCCGATGTGCTGGCTCGGGTAAGCCAGGACATCGCTGGCGAGGCAGAAGGTGTTCTTGAGGTGGCCGCCCACGCCGAGGGTCGGCGGGACCGGTACCGGTAGGCGGATCGGCAGGGGCGTATACCCCCGCGACCGGCGCATCATGATCGGCCCCGCCCCGCTCGCACGAACCACCGAGTCGTCGCACCCAGCCAGAATCTCCCTGTCATGCAGCAGGAAGGCGTCCGCCAGGCCCGCCAGCCGCTCCAGCGCCTCCTGGTTGGACGTGCACAGCGGCTCCTCGCTCAGATTCCCACTGGTCATCACCAGCGCCGTGAAGGGAGCCTGGGCCTCCTCACCGCCAAGAAGCAGCACGTGCAGGGGTGTGTAGGGCAGCATAACGCCGTAGTCGGAGCTGTCGGGCGCTACCGATGGCGCCAGTTGCTCCGGCAGGCGCTTGGGGAGGAGCACGACCGGGGCCCTGGGGCCCGCCAAAAGTTCGCGACTCGCCTCGTCCAGCACGGCGAATCGCTCGATGGCCGCCATCGAGGGAGCCATCACGGCCAGGGGCTTCTCCCACCGGCCCTTGCGCGCCCGCAGCTCCCACACGGCGTCCTCGCTGGCGGCATCGCAGGCCAGGTGGAACCCGCCCAGCCCCTTCACGGCGAGAATCCCGCCCCGCGCGAGCAGCGCGCGAGCAGCCACCAGCGCCTCCGTGCCCTCGGCCTGCCGCCGGCCGTTCCCCGCGGACAGCCACAGGGTCGGGCCGCACTTGGGGCAGCACACCGGCTGGGCGTGGTACCGCCTGTCCGTAAGGTCCTCGTACTCGGCCCTGCAGGCCTCACACATCGGGAATCCGGCCATGGAGGTCAGGGGGCGGTCGTAGGGCAGGTTCCGGATGATCGTGAATCGCGGGCCGCAATTCGTGCAGTTGATGAAGGGATGCCCGTACCTGCGGTCGGAGGGGTCGGCCAGCTCGCGACGGCAGTCGGGGCAGATCGCCACGTCCGGCGAGACGAAGACGGGCCCGGCGGCTGGCTCGCTGGGGACTATCAGGAAGTCCGTCTGCCCAACGGGCTCGACGGGGCGCGATTCCAGGCTCTCCAGGACCGAGATCGGGGGATTCTCGGTCGCGAGACGTCGCAGGAAGCGCTCCACAGACTCGCGGGCGCCCTCCACCTCGATGTGCACCCCGCCGGTGAAGTTGTGGACCGTGCCCCCCAGGCCCAGGTCACAGGCGAGCCGGTGCACAAAGGGCCGGAATCCGACCCCCTGTACGATGCCCTGGACCGTGATTCGCCGGCGCTCGCGCACGCGGTGGCTTCCCCCTGCTCGGGACGTCACTCGAACTCACAGCTTACGAGCAACAGCGCCTCGTCACCGGCCGGACGCACGCCCTCTGCGCCGCAGAGTCCACAGACCAGGTCGTCGGAGATGGGCACGATGCCGCAGCTCGGGCAATGGCCCAGTAGGCCGTCATGGGTGATCTGGACAGGGAAGGGCTGCGCCCCGGCCTCCTCGGCGGCGTGGTCGAGCATCATCTGGAGGGATTCCTGGGTGATACCCGACAGCTCACTGACGCGGATGGTGACCCGCGTGGTCCTGGAAGCGCCGGCACTGAGGCGCCGGTGTTCGGCAGCGTCAACAATGGCGTCAGCAAGGGAGTGTTCGTGCATGGAGCCCTCGTGAAAGCGTTCACAAAGTA
>CAZSOQ010000065.1:0-23903 GCA_964608495.1 uncultured Armatimonadia bacterium
CCTCACCAAGGCCCTGACCGACACGGGAGTGCCGCTGGCCGAGGTGAAGGTGGACGTGGTCACGCCGACGGTGATCTCGGTGGAGACCAATCCGGTCAACGACAAGGCCCTCAAGCGGCAGCAGAATACCCTGCTGCAGACCCTGCGCGGCATCTACCCCAAGCTTGGGGAAGCGGACATCAAGGTGGAGGAGCCGGAGGCCGTCTTCCTGGAGCCGGGTGTGGCGGACAAAGTCCAGAATATCATTGACCGGCGCCTGTACTCGATGGGCGAGGTGCGCGAGCCCATCATCCAGAAGCAGGGCGAGGACCGGATCATCGTCGAGCTGCCCGGCGTGCGCGACCCGGAGCGGGTGCTGCGGATTCTCAAGAGCACGGCGATGCTGAAGTTTGTGCTGATACCGGCGCGATACGAGCCGGCGAATCCCGAGGCGGACGACTACGAGGAGTGGAAGGATAAGAGCACGGGCCAGACGGTGCGGTGGGAGAGAGTGCTGGCGGAGTCGAGCGTGGAGTTCACAGGCAAGGACCTGCAGAGCACCGCCGATGTGGGCCCGGGCCAGCGGAACGACTGGGTCGTGCACTTCGAGATGAACGCGAAGCGCAAGCGGGATTTCTACAACTTCACGCGGGCGAACATCAACCGCATCATGGCGATCGTGCTTGACGACAAGTGCCAGATGGCGCCCAACATCAAGGACGCGATCCCGGGAAGCGGCATCATTGAGGGAAGCTTCACGACGCAGGAGGCGCGGGACCTGAAGCTGCTGCTGAACGCCGGTGCGCTGCCCGTGCCCCTGGAGGTCGCGGAGAACCGGACGGTGAGCCCGACCCTGGGGCGCGACAGCGTGACGCGGAGTGTGCAGGCGGGGATCGTCGGGCTGATCGCCGTGGGGCTGTTCATGGTGCTCTGCTACCGGCGGCCCGGCGTGATCGCGGACGTGGCGCTGCTCGTGTACGTGCTGGTGGTCTTCGCCGTCATGGTGATGGCCAACACGACGCTGACGCTGCCCGGAATCGCGGGCTTCATCATGTCCATCGGTATGGCCGTGGACGCGAACGTGCTGATCTTCGAGCGGCTGAAGGAAGAGCTGTGGGCAGGCAAGGGCATCCGCGCGGCCGTGGAGGCGGGCTTCAACCGCGCGTGGACGGCGATTCTGGACTCCAACGTGACTACGCTGATCGGCGCGGGGATCCTGTACTTCCTGGGGACCAGTTCCATCAAGACCTTTGCCGTGGTCCTGGCCGTGGGTGTCCTGTGCTCGATGTTCACGGCGATCACGGTCACGCGCTGGCTTCTGGAGATCTTCGGGTCGGCGCGAATGGCGGCCAGCCTCGTGCCCGGGGCCACTCAGGCCGCTCAGACCGGCTCCTCGCGGGGAGCCAGGTCTCAGGCGCGCAGCTAGGCCCGGAGACGACCAACTGTCGACGATGACGACGGCCAGCAGGTCGCTGGCCGCGTCCATCGCAGGGAGGAGCATTTGCGTGGACTTCTTCAGGCGTTCTAACTGGGACATAGTCGGTAGAAGCGGGACGTTCCTCGCCGTCTCCGGCACGGTGATCGTGCTGCTCATGGGCCTGTGGGCCGCGAGGGGCCTCAACTACGGCATTGACTTCACGGGCGGGACGCTCATGCGCTACCGGGCTGCCCAGCCCTTGGCGCAGAACCCCGCGGCGGAGGCCGACGTCATCGCCAAGGTGCGCTCCGCCCTTGGCAGTCAGGGCCTGGCGAAGAGCCAGATTCAGGTGGCGGACGGCGACACCTTGATGATTCGCACCTACGCCGTGGCGAACGACGAGGAAGCCGCCCAGCGGGATCAGCAGATTCAGGCACAGCTCGAGAAGCTCTTCGGGGCCACCTACGGCCCGCTGGAGCCCCTGGGACGGGAGACGGTCGGGCCGGTGGTGGGTGCGGACCTGCGTGCCGCGGCCATCAAGGCCCTGGTGGTGGGCCAGCTCCTGATCCTGATCTACGTGACCATCCGGTACGAGATCCGGTTCGCCCTGGGGGGCATACTGGGCCTGATTCACGACGTGTTGCTGCTCACCGGGGCCATGGTGTTGTTCCAGGTCGAGCTGAATAGCTGGTTCGTGGCGGCGATCCTGACGGTCATCGGCTACTCGATGAACGACTCGGTGATCATCTTCGACCGGATTCGCGAGAACCGGAGCCGTCACCGTCACGCGGCTCTTGGCCCCGTGATCAACGCGAGTCTGCTCGAGACGATGTCGCGGTCCATCAACACGACGGCCACGACGCTCTTCACCCTCATAGCGCTGTTCGTGCTCGCGGGGCCGGTGATCCAGGGCTTCGCGCTGGCTCTCATCATCGGTATCGCCCTGGGGGCCTACTCGTCCATCTTCATCGCGGCCCCCTTCGTGGCCCTATGGGACCGGCTGTCGCGGGGCAAGTCCGGGGCGGGCGCGATGGCACGGCCGTCGGTGGCCGTGGTCGGGTCGGGCGTGGACAGGGGCGGGGTCCAGGTTGGCGAGGAGCAGGCGACGGGCAGCCCACGCATGAGCGCCGCCGAGACCATGGCTCGGGCTGCTGAGGTCGCCCAGGAAGAGAAGCGAAAAGCCCGGCGTGAGCGGCGAGCCAGGAAGCGCGCCAAGGGAAAGCCGGGCAAGAGGCAGTAGGGCTGTGGGCACGCAGACGGCCGGCAGATCGCAGGTTGCTCCGCAACCCCAGTCGCAGGTTGCTGCGCAACCTCGGTCGCAGGTTGCTCCGCAACCTCGGTCGCCTCGCGCTCTGGAGCGGGCGGCCCTGCTCTCGATTGCCTCCAACACGCTGCTGGTGACAGCCAAGACCGCGGTGGGCCTCCTGACGGGCGCCCTGAGCGTTCTGAGCGAGGCCCTGCACTCGGGCAGTGACCTGCTGGCCGCGGTCATCGCCTTCGGCGCTGTGAGGGCCGCCTCGCGGCCCGCGGACAAGGAGCACCCCTTCGGCCACGGCAAGTATGAGAGCCTCTCGGCGACCGTCGAGGGCCTGATCCTTATCGCGGCGGCCATCTGGATCCTTCTCGAGGCGGTCAGGCGGCTCAGCACCCCGGAGCCGGCGGAGATCCTGGCGATACCCGGCGCCGCGGTCATGCTCGCCGGCGTGGTCCTCAACATCATCGTCTCCATGTACCTGCTGCGCGTGGCGAAGAAGCACCGCTCGCCGGCGCTGCAAGCCGACGGTGTGCATCTAAGGGCGGACGTGTGGACCAGCGGCGCCGTCCTGGTTGGCCTGGTGGGCATGCACCTGGGAGCGCCAACGGTGGTGGATGCGATGCTGGCTCTGGTGGTGGCCGGGATCGTCACCATCGAGGGCACGGTGCTGATCCAGCGCGGGGCCGCGGACCTGGTGGACGTGGCGGCGCCCCCCGCCGAGCGAGAGGCCATCGAGCGGGTCCTCGGCGAGTACAAGAAGCACTACGTTGCCTACCACAAGCTGCGCACCCGCCGCACCGGCGGTGGGCAGCAGGTGGACGTGCACCTGGTCGTGTGTCAGAAGCTGACCGTGGGCGACGCCCACGAGATCAGCGAGCGCCTGCAGGCGGCGGTGAAGGCCGCCGTTGCCGGGACGGACATGGTCGTGCACATCGAGCCTTGTGACAGCGTGCAGTGCCTGGCGCGGATGCGGCGGGGGGAAGAGGTGGAGTGCCGGCGCCGTGCCAGGGCGGGCGCCGGACAGGCCGAAGGTCCGCAGGCTGACAGCCTGGAGCGAGGCGATGAGCCATGATCGAGCGAATCCTCAAGATCCTGGAGGAGGACAGCCGCGTCACCCCGGCCGAGATCGCGCGGCGGCTTGGCATCGAGGAGGAGGAAGCGAAGCGCCTCATCGCCGAGGCCGAGAGGTCCGGGGCCATTCTGGGGTACGGGGCCATCGTCAACTGGGGGAAGGTGCTGCCGGACCGAGTGTACGCCTACATCAGCGTGTCGGCGCAGCCGGAACGCAACATAGGATTCGAGCAGGTGGCGCGGCGCATCGCGGGCTTCCCCGAGGTGCACTCGGTGTACCTGGTGTCGGGCACGCACGACCTGACGGTGGTCGTGGAAGCCGATGACTTCAGGGATGTGGCGGCCTTCGTGGCCGAGAAGCTGGCGCCGATCCAGGGCGTGCAGAGCACGGCCACGTCCTTCGTGCTCAAGATCTACAAGCTGGAAGGGCGCATGATTGACGAGGGCGACGAGCCGCACAGGCTGGCGGTGTCACCATGAGCGAGACGTCGCGGACGGGCATCAGGATCGCCAGGCACGTGGCGGAGCTGCCGCCCTCGGGCATACGGCGCTTCTTCGACCTGGTCATCGGCATGGACGACGTGGTCAGCCTCGGGGTGGGCGAGCCCGACTTCGCCACTCCCTGGCGCATCTGTGACACCGCCATCGAGTCGCTGCAGAGGGGCCTTACGTCCTACACCAGCAACCTGGGTCTGCTAACCCTGCGCCAGGCCATCGCGGACTACGTGCGGGACGAGTTCGGCGTGGAGTACGACCCCGAAGCCGAGATCCTCATCACCAACGGGGTCAGCGAGGGGCTGGACCTGGCGGCGAGGGTGTTGCTCGAGCCCGGCGACGAGGTGCTGGTGGCCGAGCCGTGCTACGTGTCCTACAAGGCCACGGTGAGCCTCGCCGGCGCCACGCCCGTGGTGGTCGAGACGCGGGCGGAGGATGACTTCAAGCTCCAGGTGGACGTGCTCGAGGACGCGCTGACCGAGCGCACGCGGGCCGTCCTGCTGGGCTACCCCAACAACCCGACCGGGGCCGTGATGAGCCGCGACGAGCTGCGGCCCATCGCGGACTTCGCGGCCGGGCACGGGCTGGTGGTGCTGTCGGACGAGATCTACGCGCACCTGCGGTACGCGGGCGAGCACTGCTGCTTCTCGTCGCTGCCGGGGATGCGGGAGCGGACGGTCCTGCTCAACGGCTTCTCGAAGGCCTATGCGATGACGGGATGGCGGCTGGGGTTCGCGTGCGCGCCGGCCGAGGTGGTGGATGCCATGAACCGCGTCCACAGCTACACGGCCCTGTGCGCGCCGACCATGGCCCAGTGCGGCGCGATCGAGGCGCTGCAGCACTGCCGCCAGGAGCGGGAGGAGATGGTCGAGGCCTACGACCAGCGGCGCCGGTTCCTGGTGCGCGGGCTGAGGGAGATCGGGCTGGACTGCTTCGAGCCCGAGGGCGCTTTCTATGCCTTCCCCTCGGTGAAGGCGACGGGCCTGGACGATGAGGAATTCGCCGAGCGATTGCTGATGGAGGAGAGGGTGGCCGTGGTCCCCGGGCGCGCCTTCGGGGCCTCGGGGGCACAGCACGTGCGCTGCTGCTACGCCACCAGCATGGAGCACCTGCGCACCGCGCTGGAGAGGATGGCCACCTTCCTGGACCGCCTGCCCCGACAGGTGTGAGGCCGGATGACGGCGGCGGCAGACGCGACCCCTTCGGGCCCGGCGCGAGAAGCGACGTCGGGGCCCGGTCTGTGGCTGCCCCTGGTGATGGCGGCGGTGGCCGGCGGCCTGATGTTCTGCGCCTTCCCCCCCGCTGACATCGGCGAGCTGGCCTGGGTGTCGCTGCCCCTGTTCGCGCTGGCCCTCACGCAGTGCCGACGGCCGGGCTGGGGGGCGCTGGCCGGCCTCGTCTTCGGGCTGAGCTTCTACGGGCCGCTGCTCTCCTACATCTCGGCCTTCGGCGTCGTGCCCTGGGCCCTCGTGGTGCTGATGGAGAGCGCCCTTCTGGTGGCCCTGGGGTACCTGGCTACCCAGCTCAACCCGCTGGGCCGCCCCCTGCTCCGGGCGGCGGCCTCGGCCGCGTTGTGGGTACTCGTCGAGTACCTGCGCGAGCACCGCGGGGCCGTGTCCCTGACGCTGGGCGACATCTATCACAGCCAGTGGGGCCAGCCCTCGCTGCTGCAGCTCGCCAGCGTCGGCGGCGGGCATCTCATCAGCTTCCTCATGGTGCTGCTCAGCTCGGCGCTGGCGATTGCCGCGATGGCCTGGCTCCCAGGCAGGCTCCATCGGCCCGCCGCGACGGGCACGGCCTTACGACGCGACGCGGCGCGCACTCTGGTGTTCTGCTACCTCGTGTTCTTCGCGGCCTTCTTCTGGGGGAACTGGGCCTACCGCCGGGGGACCGGGATCATCGAGAACCTGCCCGAGCGTGTGGCCTTCCGGGTGAGCTACGTGCAGGCGGCCGTGCCCATGGGCCACACCGCCACCGCCGAGGAGGCCCGCGAAGCGGCCGACGCCTATCTTCGCCTCAGCGATGCGCTCCCGCGGGGCTCGGACCTGATCGTGTGGCCCGAGACGGCCATCCCGGCCTTCCTGGAGCAGAACGATGAGTACCGCGAGGCCGTGGCGGAGATGGCCCGGAGGAAGGGCTCCTACCTGCTGGCCGGGGGCTGCGAGCCGGCGCCCATGGAGAAGCTGTACAACACGCAGTTTCTCTTCGACCCCAGCGGCAGGATCGTGGACCGATACCGCAAGGTGCACCTGGTGCTCTTCGGCGAGTACGTGCCCTGGCGCAAGCAGCTCAAGTTCCTCGAACGCTTCCCCATACGCCCCTTCGACTACGCGCCGGGCGACGGCTACAACGTCATGCAGGCCGGCGACATGCGGTTCGGCAACCTGATCTGCTTCGAGTCCCTCTTCCCGCAGTACACTCGCCTGCTCTGCCGCCTGGGGGCGGAGTTCATCGTCATCACCACCAGCGATCACTGGGCCCAGGGCACCTACGAGCTCGCACAGCACTCGCGCATCGAGGTCTTCCGGGCCGTCGAGGCGCGGCGCTACGTCGTGCGCGTGGCCACCGACGGCGAGTCCATGATCATCACACCCTTCGGGCGGCGGCTGTCGGTGCTGGAGATCGAGGAGCAGGGCGTCCAGCACGACCTGGTGTTCCCCATCGAGGCCCTGTCCCTCTACCACCGCTGGGGCGACTGGCCCCTTCTGCTGCTGTGCTGTGTCCTGTGGATCGGGGCCCTCAGCGGCGCGAGGGGCCCCCTGGGTCGCGCGAGCCGCAAGGCCGGGAGCGACGCGGGGTGAGCCGTCCCCTGATAGCCATCCTCGCGACCCTGGAGGGCCACCCCGAGCCCGATCCTGACGCGGCGACGGGCGAGGCCCAGTCCGCGACGGGCACCTGGGACCTGCGACACGTCACGGGCGGAGCGTATGTAGCCGCGGTGCGGCAGGCGGGCGGACTGCCGATCCTTTTGCCGTGCCTGGCCGAGGGGGAGCTCGTGCGGGACGTTCTGGGCAGGACGAACGGGCTGGTGATCACGGGCGGCGCCGATGTGGCGCCCGAGGACTATGGCGCGGAGCGCTCGCTGCGTCTGGGCAAGGTGAACGTTCACCGTGACGCCCTGGACCGCCTGGCCGTGGTCTATGCACAGGACCATCCCGACCTACCCGTGCTCGCCATCTGCCGCGGAATCCAGGCCTACAACGTGTACGCCGGGGGGACGCTGATCCAGGACATCCCGTCGGAAGTGGGCGAGCAGGTGGCGCACAGCCAGGGCAGGCCCGCGCGCGAGGCGACTCACGAGGTGGCCGTGGAGGCGCCGGACAGCCGCGTCGCGGAGATCGTGGGGTGTCGCAAGGTGATGGTGAACTCGTTCCACCACCAGGCGGTGAGGGATGTGGCGCCGGGCCTGAGGGTGGTCGCGCGGGCCGTGGACGGGGTCATCGAGGCGCTGGAGCGGCCCGAGGCGCGCTGGTGCGTGCTGGTGCAGTGGCACCCGGAGCACATGGTCGCCGACCACGACCACGCGCGGCGGCTCTTCGAAGCCTTCGTCGCAGCCTGTCGCTCCTGAAGCGGCTCGCCTGCCGAAGCCCACGACTCCCGAGGCCCGCCCGGACGCGGACGCCACCGACGGTCCGTCCCCGCTGCCCTGGCCCAGCGCGCGCCGGCTCCGGCCCGAAAGGCCAGCCTGTGCGAGCGCGGACGGCTGGCGACAGACGCGCCCCGAAGGTGTTTGCACCCACTGCTGCGTGGTATACTGCCCAGCACAGGCGATGGGGTTCGCCGCCGCGAGCCACGGCTTGCGGGAACCGTCGGAAGAGGACTGATGACCCCTGCTCAGCAACGGTGGGCAGGGGCCTTTGTTTACCCGCCCATCGGCAAGGCGAGGAGAGACGACGGACATGCGGCCGGACGAGACGACCGCGACACCGGCCATGGGCGGCGGGACGGCATGACCAGAAGACGGCCAGCGGGCCTGCCCTCCGCCCAGGAAGCCTCGAGGCTGAGGGCCAAACAGGAGCGCCAGCATCTCCTGGCGCTATACATCACCGCCTGCGACTACGCCAGGCAGCTCGAGGAGGCCGTGACGCAGGGACACTCGCCGACGGGGTATGGGCCTCCGCTTACCCCTCTGCCCGAGGATGTTGCCGAGGCCCTGCTGGCCCCCGTGCGCGCCTATCTCGCCCAGATGCGCGACTTGGTGGCCCGCCATGCACCACGGGAGCTGGCGACCTTCGAGACCCGCCAGCCCGCGGCCAACACGGTCGTCTGGGCCTCGAACCTGCTTGAGAGACTGCGCCAGGTCAGCGAGGACCTGGCTCCGACACGCATGAGGCGGTATGGCAGCGATCCCGCGTGGGCGGAGCAGTACGCGGAAGCCTCCGATCGGCTTGCGCGACTGGTGGCTGAAGCGCGCGGGGTGCTGGAGGGCCGGTCCGGGTAACTGATAGCGGCAACACGGCGGGGACTCGCCCGCGGCCCTGCGCTCGTGCCCGCCGCCGCTCAGCCCGCGGGCTCAAAGGGCAGCGTCTCGATCGGGAAGCGCTGCTGGTAGCGGCCCACGGCGGCCGAGACCGCCGGGAGCGAGACCGGGCCGCCGGTCTCCTGCGCGATCGGGTCCGCGAGCATGTCGGCCGTTTTGCTGCCCTGTGGCCCCAGGCGCACCTCCCGCACGCCGATGACCTTACCGCCCCGCACGTTGGCCAGGCCGAAGACCTTGCGCCGGCACACCATCTCCCACCTGATCGCGGCCAGCGACGACTCCCCCGGATAGCCGAGCGCCTCGAGGACCAGAGGGTCGCTCGCGGTGCCTCCGAGGCGGAACACGCACGCCAGGACCAGGGGCCCTCTCTCACCCGTGTCGGGCAGGGCGAGCTCGAGCGGCGAGTCCATGAACTCCTGCTCGCTCACGCCCTCGTCCGTGGGCGTGCGGGTCAGGAAGACGACGAGGGGCAGGAGTCCGTCGCGGAACTCCCAGGGGACGATGGTCTGCACCAGGCGGACGACGCCGGGGTGCAGAGCCCCGTCCTCGGGCCACGCCGGCCACTTCAGGGGACACTGAGCCGGGTGATGCAGCAGGCACTGCGCGGCCCAGTGGCCGGGCCACCGGCTCGCCATCTCCCGCAGCGCCGTCGCCGCCGACTCGCCCTGCGCGGCGAGCCGCAACGCCGCGACCCGGGCCAGGGCCACGTCGAGACTGTCGGGCGCCAGGGCCGCCGCCTGCTCGATCTTGGCAACGGCCTCCATCACCGCGCCGCCGCTGCCCGTCGAACGCACCGCCACGATGTCAGGGTAGCTCGCCAGGTCCACCTGGCGCTCCACTACCGCCACCGCCTCCTGCAGCAGCTTCTGGGCCTCCTGCGGCAGCCCGGCGATAGGCCATGCCCGCCAGCCCACGGGAGCGGCGGCAGGCTCCTGCGCCACGGCCCGCGGCTGCGGCTGCAGCTGGGCCTGCGCCTGTCCCTGGCTGACCATGATCTTCCCGGTCACGGCGCCCGGCCGCGCGGGGTAGCAGGTTATCAGCAGGACAGGGTACCCCTCGTTGTCCAGCAGCAGGTCCTCGAACATCTCGTACCCGCCGGGGTCGCCCCAGCCCGACGCGGCGAAGTGCTCGCGCACGATCGCCTCGAGGGCCGCATCGTCCGGGGCACAGCCGCCACCGGTGAACCGGCCGGCCGTCTTGATGCTTCCCTGCGGCCCCAGGTAGAGCTGCACCGGGCCGATCATCCAGACGTTGCTGTCCGCCGGCACGGGGCCGAGCCTGACGAAGACCGCCATCTCCGGCTCCCGGCCCCGGGTGCGAGGGTCCGAGAGACTGACAGGCTTCTCGCCCGTGCCCAGCCCGACCATCCTCAGGGGCACCGGGGTCGCGGCCTGGCCCCGCGGGTAGAAGGTCAGCACGGCCAGCTCCGTGCCCTCATAGTCCCGCAGCCAGTCGGTGAGCATGTCGTAGTCGGCGGCCACGCCCCACTGCTGCAGCGTAAAGCCCGCCGCGGCGAGGCTTGGGATGACGCCGGGCGCCGGCGGCCAGGTGGGCGGCCAGCAGACCAGGAAGCGGGCGCCGTCGGCCAGGATCGCCATGTAGGGCCGCAGGACCTCCAGGCCGTAGGCCGTGGAGTCCGCCTTCAGCTCGACGCTCCTCACGACTATCGCGTAGGCGGCGCGCCTGCCACCGGCTTGGCCGGTGGCCAGGCTCGTGGGCACCTGGCTGGTGCCGAGCTGGACCACGGGCCCCTCGCCGGGCGCGGCGGCCGCGGCGGCTGTCGTGGTAGGAGCGGGCGCGGACGGAGGCGGTGGAGGTGCCGGCGCCGGGCCCACCCTCTGCCAGAGCTCGTCCAGAGCCGCCTCGCCCCATCCACTGGCCGCGAGCGCCCGCCGAGTGTCGTCGTCTGCCTTGCCCCTGCGTCGCTGCTCCGCAACGAAGTCGAGGGCCCGTGCGAAGGCCTCATCGCGCGATGTGGGTGCCATGGGTGCTTCACTCCCTGCTGCCGGTTAGGCCTGACCGTGCTGCGCGGCCCGTCCGATTCCTCCCGTGCCCGTCCCGGGAATCACCGCCCTGCCCGCCGGGCAGTCCCCCGCGCTGCCTCGGACGGTGGGGGCTCGTCGGGAGGACAGCGGGCATGGTATCTGCGGCCGGGAGGTCCGTCAACCGGGCAGGCTCGGGCGCGGCGTCAGGGCCCCGGGCTCACCGGGGGACGGTCAGGTAGACCACGGCAGGACCGGCGAAGGGCGCCGTGAAGGAGCACCTCGCGCCGCCATCCACGGCGGCCGCTAGGTGCTCCTGAAGGCGCGACATGGCGGCCTCTCTGCGGCGATGTATGCCGGTAGCATATCACAACCGCTGGAGCATCTCGCTCTTCAGCTCGAGGTAGTAGCGGAAGCTCTCGTAGGGCACGTCGGGCGGGACCGAGTGGTCCAGCGTCGGGATGTACCCGCCCTGCTCGACCAGCGGCGGGACCTTGGCCTCGAGCTCCGCCCGGATCGCAGCCCGGTCGCGCGCCAGAGCGCGCTTGTCTATCCCGCCGCTGAGCACCAGGTCGCGCCCGTACTGCCGCCGAAGCTCGCGCGGATCGTTCCCCGCCGCCACCTCCAGCGGCCAGATGCACGTCACTCCCGCCTCGATCAGTAGCGGGATCAGCCTGTCGAAGTTGCCGTCGCTGTCGAACCAGATGACCTCGATGCCGTGGGCGCGCACGAACTCGATGATCCGCTTGTAGCCCGGCAGCATGAACTCGCGCGCGATGCGCGGCGACACCAGCGGCCCGGTCTTGAAGGCGAAGTCCTCGAACAGGTTGTAGTAGTCGCACTGCACCGCCTCGAGCCACGGCCGCAGAGTCTCGATGGCGAAGTCCGTCAGGAACTCCATCATGTCGTGCATCATGTCCGGCTGGTCGTACCAGGCGTAGGACAGGCCCTCGGTGCCCAGGTATCGGCGCGGGTGGCTGTACAGACCGAAGGCCCCGTTGGGCACGGCGCACAGCGGGTACTCGCGGTCGGCATACTGGGCCGCGATCTCCGCCAGGTTCTCGGGTTGCCGCCCCGGGCCGTGGGGGTCGAAACGCTCCTTCACGGCCTCCCAGTCGCCGGGCGTCTTCACGGCGAAGGAGAGGTACTGGTCCATGGACGGGCGCGTGCCGCGGACCGTGCCCTCCTTTAGGGCCTTGTGTACCACGCCGTCGCCGTCGCGGTGGACGATGTAGCGGTCGGTCTCCTCGAGGACCTCGGGCCCGAGCGGCGGGATCGGCCCGAAGTTCACCGGCAGGTAGGGGCGGTGATCAATGCCGAAGAAGTCGTGGCCGTAGAGCCCCCCGGCCCCCGCCTGCTCGGGCGGCATGCCCTCGGCCAGCCACCGCTCGACCGTCTGCCCCCAGTAGCCCAGCTCGAAGTTGGGCAGCCTGTCCACCGCCTCGAACCTCATGCAGCGAAGGAAGCTCTCCCTGACGGTCACGGGGGCATCACCCTCCCGGGTGGTCGGCTCGCGCCGGCAGCCGGCCTCCCGGGAACGGTCGCGGCCGCCTACCAGTCGCCGTCCACTATTAGCCCCTCGTCCTCGCTGTCCTTCACGACGTACAGGGCGATCGTGGTAAAGGTGATAAGTAACTGGCGACCGAGCGCGGTGAGAAGGTAGGCCCCCTCGTCCTCGCGCACATAGCCCGCCCGGACGAGCTCCTTGAGGTGGTAGTACAGATTGCCGCCGCGCAGGCCCGTGGCCTCCGCGAGCTCCGAGGAGCTGCGTGCGCCCTCGTACAGCGCCTGCATCATGCGGATGCGCGACTCGTGCGCGAGGGGGGAGAGCAGGCGCTCGGTGCGGACGGGGGCCGTGGGGTCGCAGGTGCCCGGCAGCGCACCTTCGCCCGCGGGTGCCTCCTCGTCGTCCTCATCGTCGCTGAGGCTCGTGGTCAGGAACCCCCAGCCGAGGTCGTGGTCGGGGCCACGATGCCCCCTCGTGGCGCCCGCCCAGTACAGCACGAAGTCGCCCGGCTTGCGCAGATGCTCGCACCACTCCTTCACCAGCGGCGGCGGCTCGCCCTGCCTGACGCGGACGATCGCCGCCTGCGTGACGGGGCCGAGGTAGGGCGGGCCCGAGCGCCGGCCCTCGTCCGGCCGGTCCTGGGAGCTGTCGGAATCCTGGGTGCTCATGCTCATGCCTCCTGCTTGGCGCCCTGCCGCGGGGCGGTCTCAGGCCGTCCGGCGCACCGTCAGGCCGCCCTCGCCGCTGTCCAGGACGACGCTTGCGGCAAGGTTGGCGAAGGTCAGGAACAACTGGCGCCCCAGGGTCGTGAGCGCGTAGACGCCGTCCGCCTCCTCGACGTACTCCGCCGCGACCAGCTCCTCCAGGTGGTAGCGCAGATCGGCCTGCCGCAGGCTCGTGGCGGCGGCGAGACCGTCAGCGCCCAGGGTCTCGCTCCATAGGGCCTGGACGATGCCGAGCCGGGCCTCGTGGGCCAGCGGAGTGAGCATGCGCTGGATCCTCACGGCTATGGACGCATCCAGCGGCGGCGGCAGGGGAGCCTCGCCGCTCTTGACCTGCGGTGCCTCGTGGGGATCGCCGATGCTCGCATTGAGCCAGCTCCAGGACAGGATCGTGCGCGGGTCGCCGTGGCCTCTGTAGCATCCGGCCCACAGCAGGATCCAGTCGCCGGGATCGCTGCAGGCCGCCGACCATTCGCCCTCGGCAGCGCCGCCGTGCCTGCCCCAGCCGCACGCGTCGGTCACGGGGCCGATGCTGGGCGGACCGGCATGGGGATCGCCGCCCGTCTGGTCGGACGGCGGATCGTCGCCTTGCGGGCCGGTTGCCGGGTGCCGGTGCTCCTGGGGACTATCGCCCATGGTCCTCTCCTCCGTTATTACAGTTTCCTGTAACCACTGATGAGTGTAGCAGACTCGCCTCCCTCTGTCAAGGGGGTGCGGGGACGGCGGCCGATAGTAGCCGCAGGCTCTATCCTGCCGAGCTGGCTGGGTGGTGGTCTGGACAGGGCGGGGTCCTGGCCGGTCGGCTCACCACGACGCGCCGGCGCTAGACCTCGAGGAACTCCGGCAGGTTCCTCCGCAGCCACTCGCGGAAGCCGGCCAGGATCTCCGGCGTGGCCGACGGATACGGGGCACGGCATCGCAGGCTGGTCTTCAGGAACCCCGCGCTCAGGCCCAGCACGCGGTCGAGAGCGCTGTCGGCGCAGCCGGCGGGAAAGCCGGGCCGCAGGCCCTCGACGACGATTCGGCGGAACTTCTCGCTTGCCTCTCTGAGCTCCCCCCAACGCACCGCGGCGAGCAGGCCGTAGGCGTGCAGGACGATCCTGGGGTTCTGGTAGACCAGGGAGCTGCAGGTGCCGACGGCCCCGTGCGGCCCCAGCTCGGCGATGGCCTGCTCGCCCACGAAGACGTTGTAGAGCCTGCTGATCTCGGCACAGCCCTCGGGCGTGCGGCCCAGCGTGCCCTCGTTGCTCTTCACGCCGATGACAGCGGGCACTGCCCCGTGGATCCGCCGGTGCAGATCGAGGCTGAGGGCCTTCTTGGCGCGCAGGGTCTCGTAGATCGTGATGGGCATGCCCGGCACCGCGGCCGACACGTCCTCGAAGAAGCGCACGACCTCGCCGTCGGGCACCTCCATCCAGAAGGGCAGGGCGACCTGGATCGCGTCGGCCCCCTGCTCGTGGGCCTGGCGGGCGCGCCGGGCCACTCCCCGCGTGGAGGTCGCCGTGCAGCCGATCATGGCGGGCTTGCCGGCCGCGTGACACTCGGTGACAGTGGCCCTCGTGACGGCCTGGAACTCCTCGAACTCGAGGGCGTAGAACTCACCGGTGGTCCCGCCGGTGTAGACTCCCGGCATCCCTGCCTGGCAGCACCGGGCGACGTCCTCGCGGTAGGTCTTCTCGTCGAAGGTGTCGTCTTCGGCCCAGGCGATGGGCAGACCTGCCCACGGACCGACGAACTGGTCTCTGGTCAGCATCGGGAAGCCTCCCGCTTCTTGTTGCCCGGCCTATCCCTCGCGCCGGCAGCCCCGCCCCGGCGGCCGAGGGTCGGGAAGGGCTCGGCCGGCTCCCGCGGCGGTGGCGGGGTGGTGATGCTCCCCCGCCTCTGTAGGCTGAAGCCCCGCTGCCTGGCAGGCTCGTCCCAGTAAGACCTTGGCAGCTAACACAGTTGCTACAAAGGAAGCCCCGCGGTACAGGACGGGACCGATAGAGGGCTGGTGGCGGAGGGCGCGCGGGGGTCTAGCCCACGAGGAAGGGCAGGGGCCAGACGGTGGAGCCGGGCGGCCTCAGGCGTGCATCCACCGCGCTCAGGTAGCGGTGGAGGACGCCCTCGCGCAGCTCGCAGGCCATGGCCGCCTCGCTGACCTCGACGGTGGCGTGGCCCCAGGCGGGGTCCACCACCTGCCGGGCCAGCCAGCCGGACGGGTGGTGGGCAAGGGTCCTGGGCCGCCACTGGGCGATGGCGTCCCGCGCCAGGTGCGGGTCTTCGGCCAGGAGCACAAGGCACTCGCCGGGGTGCTTCCAGAGCATGTAGGCGGCGCGGGCGCCCTCGCCGGTACACCAGACGACCGCGCTCACCCCGGGCGCGGTCCACTCCGCCAGGGTCGTGCCCCAGATGGGAGCGAAGTCCACATCCGCCCACTCGGCGGCGAAGCGGTGGGCCAGCCAGGGCAGATCGGCGGGCCGCACGGGCCGCCCGAACAGCCTCTGGGAAGGGCCGGGCAGCTTCTCGGTGTCCACGGTGATCTCAGCGAAACCGTAGCAGGCCTGGTAGCCGAAGCGCGGGTAGTACTCGGGGTGGCCCACGAGGAAGGCAAGGGAGAAGCCCTCGCGCCTGCCCAGCTCGTGGCCATGGCGCATGAGCTCGCTGCCGATGCCCTGGCGCTGGCGCTCGGGCACCACGGCGACCGGGCCCACGCCAAGAGCGAGGACGGGCTCGCCGAGCAGGCGCAGCCGCGTGGGCGTGAAGAGCGCGTGCCCCACGCAGTCCTCGCCATCCCAGGCGACCAGGGAGAAGCGGCGGTCAAAGGTGGGGTAGTGGAGCCTCATGCCGGACACGATGTTTGCTTCGAGGCTGCTGTCGAAGGCCTTGCAGACGATTTCGGCGATCGCATCCTCGTCGCCTGGCCGCTCGGCAGTAATACGAAGGGCCATGGCTGTAGCCTCCGTGGGTCTTCGGATACGCGCTCAGGGGCTGAGCTGAGCGCCGCCAGCCCCTGGCCGCCAACACCTAGAGGTCCGAGCCGCAGGGGTGTCGCGGTCCCGGCAGGGCCGACGCTAACACCAGCCGGTGGCAGTGTCAAGCCACGCGCGTGGGGGGACGGCAGGGGCTACAACCGCCCCACGACGACCATGCGCGGGGAGTCAACGGTGAGCTCCGACCCGTCCAGGCCGCCGTAGGCCTCGACCTGGGCGAACCCGGCATCCCTCATCATGCGGTCCAGGTCGTCGGCGGAATAGGCGCGCAGGCGCATCTCGTGCTCGCGCTGCTCGCCCCTGTCCAGCACTATGACGCGGATCTGCCAACGGCGAGGGTGGAGGAGGAAGCGGTGCTCGGCGAGGAGGAAGCGCTGCGGGCCCGCCTCGCGCCACTCCCGGAAGCCGCGGGCATTGGGCCGCCGAGGGAGGCACTCGGGGTTGCTCACGTCCACGAGGAGCGCGCCGCCGGGCTTGAGAGCCCGCGCGGCGGCCTGAAGCACCTTCAGGTCCTCCTCGTCGCTCTCGAGGTAGCCGAAGGCCGTGAACATGCTGATGACCGCGTCGAACTCGGCCTCGAAGGGTATCTCGCGCATGTCGGCCTGCACGTAGCGCACATCCACACCGGCGTCCGCGGTCCGTTTCCGGGCCTCGTCGAGCAGCGACTCCGACAGGTCCAGGCCGGTGACGGCGAGGCCACGCCGGGCAAGCTCGACGCAGTGACGTCCCTGCCCGCAACACAGGTCCAGGACCTTTTGCCCCGGCTGCAGGGCGAGCAGGGCGATGACCCCCTCGGCCTCGCGTGCGTCGCGCTCGGGGTCGTCCTGGGGGTGCCAGAATCCGCGGTAGTCCCCGAGGAAGAAATCGCGATACCAGGGCGTTCTCTCGTCCATGATCCAGGTTCCTCCCTGTCCGTCAGGCAGGCGCCATCGGAGGAGCATGATGCATGGCGAAGCCCGAAGGTTCGGGCGCCGCGCGGATGGGTCCCCTGGGGCTACCAGCTCGGGACACCGTCCCCCCCCTGGGGCACCGGCCAAACCGCCTGCGGGCGGGCTCGCGGAGGGTGAAACGGGTTCACCACTTATTCGGTAGTTCACGTCTGTTTGCGTCTGTCTGTGAGGGCCAAATTCGTGTTATGTTTAATAGGCTGCACTCGGCGCGAAGACGCAAGGCGACAGGTCACGCCCTACGGAAAGGGCCCCGGTTTGGCCGATCATTCCTCGCCCCCGGGCATCCCCGGCGTCTCGATCTCGTAGCGCCAACGGGCGAGCAGGTCCTCCGGCCCGCCACGCATGAAGTAGAGCCTGCTGGTCACGGCCACCTCCTCGCCGGGCGCGATGTCGGGCCAGAGAGGGCGGCTGTGCAGGCACGAGTAGTGGGCGTTGCTGGCGACCGACGTGCCCTGGGCGCAGGTGTGAGCAAGGATGAACTGCCCGTCCCGCGAGCGGGTGCAGATGATGGGGTACCGAACGCGGCCGTCCTCGGGGCGGGCGGTCTGGTCGGGCGTGGCGACGTTCCAGCCGGTGTGCATGGGCTCGCCCGGCCCCCCGGCGGGCATTCGGTACACCGAGACTGGACCCTCGTCGGTCCAGACCATCGTCCGGATTCGCTCTGGGTCCTCGAAGTAGGGCGAGCCGTGGGGGTTGAGGCACACGTTGGTCTGCGGGGACTTCATCGCCTCGGCGGTCAGGTTGCGCAGGGAGATCGTGAGCGTCACGGCGTCGCTGCCGCACTCGATCACGACAGCCATCTCGGCCTTGTCGGGCCAGGTGCAGAGGTAGTCGGCCCTGGTCTGATCCTCGCTCGTGCGCCACTGGTAGGGATCGTGGGCCATGCTCCAGCCCAGTGGCAGGCCCTGCGCGCCAACCTGCTCGGGCACGTTCAGGGCGAAGGAGCCGACCGGCAGGAAGGGCGCCCGGAGGATGGCTCCGTGCCCGGCGGTGGGGGTGACCCGGATCAGGCCGTCGTTGAGAGCCCCGAGGTCCGGGCCCGGCGCGGACGGCGGATCGGGCAGCAGGGGTGTGGCTCGGGGCGGCGCGAGGTCCGCGGGCGCCTCGTCCGCGTCCCTGGCGCAGCGGAAGCCCAGCCAGGCGTGGCACCGGCTCTGATGAGCGGTGAAGGCCCGGGCGGCACAGCGGAAGTTGTAGTGCTGGCTGTGGGCGCCGCCGGCTCCCTTCACGACATACCAGTGCCAGTTGAGCTGCTCGTTGGGCGGGACCGCATCGGTCGAGGTCCACTCGGCCACACTGCCGCACAGGTCCATCACGCCGTAGGGGCTGGCGCCGGCCGGGAAGGCGCCCACGGGCGTGGTGCGCGCCAGGGCCTGCGGGCACGTCGGGTCGTCCGTCCAGCAGGCGTCGTCGCGCCATTCGTTGCCCCAGGGGTAGACGCGCCCGTCGGTGCCTCGGGCGGCCTTCTCCCACTCCTCGGCCGCGGGCAGGCGCTTGCCGGCCCAGGCGGCGTAGGCGGCGGCCGCGTCCCAGCTCACGCCGGTCACGGGGTAGTCGTCCTGGCCCTCGGGGTACTTGCCTCCGGGCCAGGTGAAGGGCGCCCGTCGGCCCGTGGCCTCCAGGAAGCGGGCGTACTGGGCGTTGGTCACGGGGTACCGGTCTATCAGGAAGCCCTTCACGTAGACCCTGCGCCGGGCGGTCTCGACCTGGAAGAGGCTGGGGTGAACGCCGTACTCCCGGGCGAGAGCGGCGACCTCCTCCTCGCTCGTGCCCATCTCGAAGTCGCCGGGCGGGATGAAGACCATCTCGAGAGGCTGGTCCTGCGCCGCGGCACGGTCGCCAAGGGCGAGCAACACCCCCACGACCACAAGGCCAAGCACCAGGCAGGGAGGCAGAGCAGGCATCATCACATCACCCCCGCGGAATGGGCTGGGACATGCTCGTGGGAGCCTTCGCCTGCCGGGCGAGCTTCCCTTCGCTGGGCGGCGGTCCAGGGCAAAGGCCGGCCACGCGGCCGGGCGTGGCCGGGGCCCGCCTGCGCTTCCCGTGGGGCCTGGCACCGAGCCCGCCGCCGCGGACCGGGCCTTCCCACGGCGTTCTTGAGCGTTGTAGTATAATGGCCCCGGAACCGCGTCGCGCCGGGCCGGAGTGCGGGTCCGACAGGCGTTGAGAAGAAGGATCGAGAGTGCAGCCGCAGCCACAAGACCCGACGCCAGGCCCCGCGGAGCCACGTCCCCCCGAGTCGGACGCGGCGTCGGGCTCGTGGCTGACCAGCCTCTACATGGCCTGGGTCGCCCAGTTGTTCGCGATCGTGGCCTTCTCGTCCATCATCCCCTTCATGCCCTTCTACATCCGCGAGCTGGGCGTGCGCGACGAGGGGGCGCTGGCGATCTGGGCGGGCGCGCTCGTCACGGGCTCGGGCATCATGATGGCCCTCTTCTCGCCGATCTGGGGGACCCTGGCCGACCGCTACGGGCGCAAGCTGATGGTGCAGCGGGCGATGTTCGGCGGCGCGGTGGTCATCTCGCTGATGGCCCTCGCGACGAACGTGTACCAGCTCCTCATCCTGCGGACGATCCAGGGCGCGCTGACGGGCACTGTCGCCGCATCCGTGGCCATGGTGTCGTCGTTCACACCCGGGCACAGGCGTGGCTACAGCCTCGGGTTGATGCAGATGGCGGTGTTCAGTGGCGGGGCCCTCGGCCCCTGGGTCGGGGGCACCGTCGCCGACCACGCGGGCTACCGGATGCCCTTCGCCATCACCGGCCTGCTGCTGCTGATCGGGGGCGTGATGGTGACCTTCGGCGTGAGGGAGGCCAATGCCCGGGACTTCACGCTGGGGCCTGGGAACGGGCGGACGACGCTGCGCGGATTGTTCGCGGTGCGCGGTTTCCCGCTGATGCTGGGCGTCTTTTTCCTCATAAGCTTCAGTAACCTCGTGGTCGCCCCGATCATGCCGCTTTTCGTCGAGCACCTGATGCCGAAGCCGGAACGGGTGGCGAGCACGGTGGGGCTGCTCATGGCGCTGGTGGGGGTGACGGCGGGGATCGGGGCGGTGATCATCGGGCGGATTTCGGACCGCGTCGGGGCGGCGGTCACGCTGCTGGTGTGCACGCTGGGGGCCGCAGTCAGCTCGGTCTGGCAGGCTTCGGCGGCCAGCGTGGGCGAGCTTTTCGCGATACGGGTGGGCTTCGGGCTGGTGGCGGGGGGCACTCAGCCCACGGTGAACACGCTGGTGGCGAACTCGGTGCCCGAGGACGCCTTCGGGAAGGCGTATGGGCTGACGTCCTCGGCCAGTGCGATAGGGATGGCGACGGGGCCGATGGTGGGCGGGTTGATCGCCTCGTCGCTGGGCCTGCGAGCGCCCTTCGTGTTGGCGGGGGTGCTACTGCTGGGGATCTCGATGGCGCTGGCGGTGCGGGTGGTCCGCCGCCGTCCCCGGTCCCGCACCGCGCGTCCGGTAGGGGAGTAGAGCAGAATCCGTCGGCGCGACGGCGCGCCCGGGCGCTATTTGCGCACCAGCGCCGCCAGGTAGCCCCCGGGGAGACGGAGTTCCCACCAGGTAGCGTCGTCCTCGTCGAACCTGCGGACGTCCCGCTCGACCTCGCGACCCTGGCAGAGCATGGCGGCAGGCGCGCGGCAGGCGAGACCTGCCGATTCACGGGGCGGATGCTAGGCGTGGGGGTCGGGGTCCGCAGCGGCCTCGGCAGGCGGGCGCCTGCTGCCCATGGGCTTCTCCTCGCCGCGCAAGAGCCGATCCACGTTCTCGTGGTGGCGCACGAGGACCAGGCAGGTCAGGGCGCCGGTCATGAGGAGGTAGGCAGGCGTGTCGTGAAGGAGCTGGCCGAAGGGCAGGATGCTCAAGGTGGCTGCCACGGAGGCGAGGGAGACGATTCGCCAGGCGAAAATGAGGACGAGCCACACGGCAAAGGCGGCGAGGCCGACGTGCCAGTCGGTGGCGAGGAGAACGCCAAGGCTGGTGGCAATGCCCTTGCCCCCGCGGAAGCACAGGTAGGGCGAGATGCAGTGGCCGACGACTACGGCGACGCCCGCGGCGGCGAGCGCGGCCTCGGGCTGGTGGGCCCAGCGGGCCAGGGACACCGCCAGGAGGCCCTTGGCGACGTCGCCCAGCCAAGCCGCGAGGCCGAGCTTCAGCCCCAGGGCGCGGAGGACGTTGGTGGCGCCGATGTTGCCGCTGCCGACCTCGAAGAGGTTGACGCCCCTGGCGCGGGCGAGCAGGTAGCCCACCGGTATGCCGCCGATGAGGTAGGCGATGGCCGTCAGCATTATCGCGGGATAGTCCATGTTTCCTCGCCGCCTTGCACGCGGGTGCATGGGCCCGGCCGAGCCGGTGAAACTGCCCCGGCAAGGCACCGGACCGCTCGTGAGATGCCCGGGGCCGCCGGGAGACGGGTCAGCTCACCGCCGGCCACGGGACAGGGCCGCCGGCGCCGGCCCGCTAACCTGGGCAATTCACAGGTGCGCGGGGGGGCCCCCTCTTTCAGACGCCAAGAGGGGCCTCCCCCGCACCCCTTCCACCAGAAAGCTCTGTCGCCGCCTGGCTTGCCGACTTCGTCGGCTGCACCACACGGCTCCCTGGTGTCGGTCTGGGACGAGCACGAGGGTTGCCGGTTTCAGCGATACCGAACTCATGGACAATCCCGGCTAAGTGCTCTGTCGTGACGACGCGGAGCCAGGATCGGGTCAGGGGAAGCCCTGTGACTGCAGACACCCTGAGGTTGCGCAGCAACCTCGGGCTCTGCCCGGAGAAGCTTCGCTCCTCTAGGCCCCGCAGGGGGCCCGCCCCCTGACCAAGTCATCCGCGCAGCTACGTCGGCGGCGTGCCGTGGCCTCGGCCGCGGATGAGAGAGCTGGCCCCGCCTGCCCTGCATGCCTCGCTCTCTGTCAATGTGCGCAGCTACCTAGTCTCTGTCCTTCCGGCGGCGCGCTCGGAAATGCAGCCGCAGCGGCACGCCGGGCCCGAAAAGCTCCTCGCGCAGGAAATTCTCCAGGTACCGCTTGTAGGAGCCTGGCACGAGACGCGGGTCGTTGACGAACAGCACGAGCGTGGGCGGCCTGACGCCCACCTGGGTTGCGTAGAGGATCCGGACGGGCCTGCCCCCGCGGGAAGGCGGGGCGTGCTTGGCCACGGCCTGCTGGATGACGCGGTTGACGCGACCGGTCTCGACGCGGCGGGATGCCGCCTCGCCCACCTGAGCGGCCAGGGGCAGCAGGCGGTCCATGCCCAGGGCCGAGACGACGGAGGTGAAGAGCAGGGGGGCGTGGGGGACGAAGGGGAGGCGGTCGCGCACCATGCGGTCGTAATCGCCGTGCAGGAGGCGCTCGCGGCGGGCGAGCTCGGCGCCGGCGACCTGCTCGCCCTCGAGAGCGCGGTCGCGCACGAGGTCCCACTTGTGGGCGCAGAGGACCAGGCCTCTGCCCATCTGCTGGGCCTCGCCCGCGAGTCTGGAGTCCTGCGTCGAGGGGCCCTCGGCGGCGTCCATGAGCAGCACGGCGACATCCGCGCGGTCTATGGCCCGCAGGGAGCGCAGGGCCGTGTAGTACTCGAGCCCGCCCGCCTGCTTGAAGCGACGCGGCATGCCCGCAGTGTCCACGAGGAGGAACTTGCGGTCGCCCCGCTGGATGAGGACATCCAGGGCGTCGCGGGTCGTGCCGGGGGTCTCGGCGACGATGGAGCGCTCCTCGCCGGCGAGGTAGTTGACCACGGAGGACTTGCCGGCGTTGGGGCGGCCGACGACGGCGATGGCCACGGCGTCGCGGGCGTCGTCGCCGGCCTGGTCGTCCTCGGGGGGCAGAAGGTCCAGGAGGTCCTCGACCAGGGCGCCGATGCCGCGGCCGTGGATGGCCGAGGCGGCTATCGGCTGGCCCAGGCCCAGCTCGCCGAAGACCGTGATGTCGGCCGTGCCGCTCTCGGCCTTGTTGGCCACGAAGACGATGGGCTTGCCCACGCGGCGCACCACGTCGGCCACGTCGTGGTCGAGGCTGACGGGGCCCTCCTGGGCGTCCACGACGAGGACTATGGCGTCGGCCTCGCGCAGGGCGACGATGGCCTGCTCGCGGACCTTGGTGAAGAGCTCGTCCTCGTGGCCGCTGGCGAGGCCGCCGGTGTCCACGAGGATGACGCGACGGCCGGCCAGGTCGGCCTCGGCGTAGACGCGGTCGCGGGTGACGCCGGCGAGGTCGTCCACGACGGCCAGCCGCTTGCCGACGAGCCGGTTGAAGATGGACGATTTGCCGACGTTGGTGCGCCCGACGATGGCTACGAGCGGTTTGCCCGCCACGGCGATGCTCCTGGCGACGGTCCTGGTGGTGCGCCCTGTGCTGGCGGAAGTGCATTATAGCCGGGACGCCGTCGCGAGTCCCATCCCCGGCGTGGCGGGGCGCGTGGTAGAATGGAGCCCGTGGCAGGAAGCCCGGCCCCCGGTAGCGATGGGGCGGGCATAAGCGCTTCCCCCAGAGGGCCCAGAGCATGATCCTCGCCTGCGATCTGCACGTGCATATCGGGCGTTCGAGCCGGGGCGAGCCGGTCAAGATCACGGCCGCGCGAAGCCTGACCTTCGAGAACATCGCCCGGGAGTGCGCCGACCGGAAGGGCGTGGTGGTGGTGGGAGTGGTGGACTGTGCCTCGCCGGCGGTGATCCGGGACATCGAGGACCTGCTCGACGCGGGGGAAATGAGGCCGGTCGAGGGGGGCGGGCTCGACTACCGGGGAAAGGTCACGGTCATCCCGGCCGCTGAGTTCGAGACGCGCGAGCCGGGCGGCGGGCTTTCCCACCACGTGAGCTACTTCGGCGAGATCGGGCAGCTCAAGGCCTTCTCGGCGGCGGTGGGGGGGCACGTCACCAACCTGCAGCTCAGCTCGCAACAGTGCGGGCTGCCGGCGCGCGAGCTGCTGCGGATCTGCCTGGACCACGGCGGGACCTTCGTGCCGGCGCACTGCTTCACGCCCCACAAGTCGCTGTATGGGGCCTGCGCGCGGCGTGGCGAGGAGGTCTTCGGCGGGGACTGGGGCGCGATTCCGGCCATTGAGCTGGGGCTGTCGGCCGACAGCC
>CAZSOQ010000066.1:0-16700 GCA_964608495.1 uncultured Armatimonadia bacterium
GCCCGTTGCGCCCGGCAGTGGCCCGCCGGGCCGGAAGTGGTCCGGCCTGTGGGGCCTGGCCATCGTGATGGTAGTGGTGCTGGGGATAGGCCTCGTAAGCACGTTGGTCGCCTCGTACCTGTGGGGCTCGGTGGCCGGCGTAGGGGCCTCCGGCCCGGCCGTGGCTTTGGTGGAGATCCAGGGGTTGATAACCGCCTCGGGCTACGGGGGTTTCGTGTCCGGCGCCACCGAGGGCATGAACGAGGTCCTGGAGCAGCTGCGCAAGGCGCAGGAAGACGATTCCGTGAAGGCCGTGATGGTGTGGCTTGACAGCCCGGGGGGCTCTCCGGCCGCCTCTCACAGCGTCTACAAGAAGCTGCTGGAGATCCGGCGGGAGAAGCCCGTGGTGGCGAGCATGGGGGACCTGGCGGCCTCGGGCGCGTACTACATCGCCGCCGGGGCGACGAAGATCGTTGCCAGCCCCAGCACCGAGACGGGCTCCATCGGTGTCATCTACAGCGTCCTCAACTTCGGGGCCCTCGCGAAGCAGTACGGCGTGGAGCCTGTGACCATCAAGTCGGGCCCGTACAAGGACACCGGATCGTCCTTCAGGCCGCTGAGGCCGGACGAGAAGGCGCTGCTGCAGGGCCTGATAGACGACATCTACGACCAATTCGTTCGCGACGTGGCCGAGGGGCGCAAGATGCCGCTGGCCAAGGTGAAGAAGCTGGCGGACGGTCGCGTGTACACGGGACGGCAGGCCAAGGGGCTGGGCCTGGTGGACGAGCTTGGCTCGCGCGAGGACGGCCTGAAGCTCGCGGCGAAGCTGGGCGGGATCGAGGGCTGGCCGCGCGTGAAGCGGTACGCGCCGGTGCCGAGCTGGCTGAGGCGACTGATGCCCTCGGCGGCCGTGGCGCGGCCGTGGTACCTGGGGGTGCTGGAGCGGCCGGGGCCGTGGCTGACGCTGCCCCTGCCGGGCGCGGGGCTGCATCTGTTCCCCGAACTGAGGCCGTGAAGGACGCCGGCGTAAGGCAATGAGCAAGAAGCTGCTCGTGATAGACGGCAACAGCCTGCTGTTCCGCGCATACCACGCACTGCCGGCTCTGAGCACCAGCACGGGACAGCCGACGGGGGCCCTGCTGGGGTTCACCGAGATGCTGCTGAACCTGCTGGAGCAGGAGACCCCCGAGGCGGCGGCGATCGCCTTCGACGCGCCCGGGCCCACCTTCCGCCACGAGGAGTACGAGGAGTACAAGGCGACGCGGCCGCCCACGCCCGAGGACCTCAAGCAGCAGGTAGCCCTCGCCAGGGACGTCGCCCGGGAGCTCGGGCTGCGCCTCTTCGAGGTAGCGGGCGTGGAGGCCGACGACGTGATAGCCACGCTGGCGCGGCTGGGCGTCGAGCAGGACTACGAAGTGTTGATCGTGAGCGGCGATAGGGACCTGGTACAGACCGTGAGGCCGGGGGTCCGAGTGCTGGCCACGGTGCGCGGCTTCACGGACACTCGGCTGTACGATCCCGAGCGCGTGCGCGAGGACTTCGGCGTCGAGCCGGAGCAGATCGCGGCGCTCAAGGGGCTGGCGGGCGACACCTCGGACAACATCCCCGGAGCGCGGGGCGTGGGCCCAAAGACCGCCCAGCGCCTGCTGGTGCAGTTCGGCACCCTCGGCGGCATCTACGAGCACCTGGACGAAGTCGAGCCTTCCCGCGTCGCCGAGGCGCTGCGGGAGAACCGCGAACGCGTCGAGATGAGCGCGCGGCTGGCGAAGGTCCTGGACGATGTGGACCTGCCGGACGGCCCGGCGGGCTGCACGTGGGAAGGACCCCGCGTGCCGGAGCTGCGGCGGCTGATGGTCGAGCTGGAGTTCAACAAGCTCCTGTCGCGCCTGCCCGAGGAGACCGAGGCCGGCGAACACGATGCCCGCCTGGCCCATAGCCCCGAGGAGGTGCGGCAGCTCTTGGCCGAGGCCGGGGGGCTGGTGGGCCTGGCGGTCGGCGAGACTGACGGTCGGGCGGCGGGCGTGGCCCTCGCCACCGGCGACAGGGCGCTGTATGCGCCCCTGACGCGAGGAGGGCAGGCCGATCTCTTCGGCGGCGGCGGCAGCGCGGAGCTGGAGGAGGCGGTGGGCGCAGTGCTGGCCGACCCGGCCACGAGGAAGCTGGGGGCGGACTTGAAGTCGGCGATGACGGCGCTGGAGGCCGCGGGCCTGGCGCTGGAGGGGCTGGAGTTCGACGCCGCGCTGGCCGCCTACCTGGTGGCCCCCCAGCGAGGCCAGCAGCCGCTCGAGGCCCTCGAGGCGCGGTACCTGGGCACCCAGACCCCGCCGGCGGAAGTGGCCGATCCCGAGGCGGCGGCCGAGCCCATGGGCCGGCAGGCCCTCTCCCTGTGGCACCTGCGCGCTCCGCTCGAGGAGGAACTGAAGGAGCAGGGAGCGCACTGGCTCTTCCACCAGGTCGAGATGCCGCTGATCCGGGTCCTGCGCGACATGGAGCGCGCCGGGATCGCGGTGGACGCGGCCCGCCTCGGGGAGCTGGGCGCGGAACTCGAGAAGCTGACGACGGACCTGGCCGGGCGGATCCATGGGCTGGCGGGGCATGAGTTCAACATCGATTCCCCCAAGCAGCTTGGGGCCGTGCTCTTCGAGGAGCTGAAGCTGCAGGGGCAGCGGCGAACCAAGACGGGGTACTCGACGTCCGCCGCCGTGCTGGAGAAGCTGGCCGAGGAGCACGAGATCGCGCGCCTGGTGCTGGAGTACCGCGAGTACGCCAAGCTGAGGTCCACCTATGTGGACGGGCTTCTGCGGCAGGTGGACCGCACCGGGCGCATCCATACAACCTTCGAGCAGATGGTGACGGCCACCGGGAGGCTGTCGTCGAGGAACCCGAACCTGCAGAACATCCCCATCCGCACCGAGTGGGGCCGGCGGATCAGGGCCTCCTTCGTGCCTCCGGGCGACGGCTGGGTCCTGCTGTCTGCGGACTACTCGCAGATAGAGCTGCGCATCCTGGCGCACCTGTCGCAGGATCCGCAACTGCTGGACACCTTCGCGCGCGGCGAGGATGTGCACACGCGCACGGCGTCCCTGATCTTCGGCGTGCCGACTGCGGAAGTGGACACGGCCAAGAGGCGTGTGGCCAAGACGGTGAACTTCGCCCTGCTGTACGGACAGGGGCCCGTGTCTCTCGCGCAGCAGATCGGGGTGTCGCGCGAGGAAGCCGAGAGCTTCATCGCCAACTACTTCCGGCGCCTGCCCCGAGTGAGGGAGCACCTGGAGGGCACCATCGCGCAGGCGCGGGAGCGGCTGTACGTTGAGACGATCTTCGGCAGGCGCCGGCCACTGCCCGAGATAGCCTCGAGCAACGGCCAGATTCGCTCTTACGCCGAGCGGGCGGCGACGAATGCGCCGATCCAGGGCAGCGCGGCGGACATAATCAAGATCGCCATGCTGCGGCTGGCCGAGCGGCTGGCCGCGGGGCCGCTGCGGGCGCGCCTGCTGCTGCAGGTCCACGACGAGCTGGTGCTGGAGACGCCCGACGATGAGGTGACCGCCCTGGCGTCGTGCCTGAAGGAGGTGATGGGATCCGCGGCAGACCTATCGGTACCCCTGACAGTGGATGTGAAAGCCGGACCGAACTGGCGTGATATGGAAGCTATCTGAGTGGCCCTGGGGTGGCGGACGAGGCGTCGTCGCCGGCGGGTCGCCGCCACTGGGGCTTGGACTTCCCTGAGGTAGGGCCGCCGCAGCTATTGCGGGGCCACTGATGAGACCAGACCTACTAACCTGTGAACTAGCAAGAGGGTCGTTTGACATGACATCTGATGAGCCGATCAACAACGAGACCGAGTACGAGGACGAGACGACAGAGGACGGACAGGAGGACAGCGGGCAGGACGAGATGAGCCAGGCGATGGCGGCGGTAGGCGCCCCTCGCGACCTGGCCCGAGGGGAGATCGTCGAGGGCATCGTTGCGGCCGTCGGCGAAGACGGTGTGGCCGTGGACGTGGGGGCCAAGTTCGAGGGTGTGATACCGCGAGCCGAGTTCGCCAGCGATGGCGACCTGCCGGCCGTGGACGACCGCATCGAGGTGGCCGTGGTCCACGTGGACGAGGAGAGCGGCGTTATCCGCGTGTCGAAGACGCGCGCCGACTACGAGCGAGTATGGCGGCGACTGCAGCAGGCCGAGAAGACGGGGGAAGTGGTGTCCGCCATGGTGACCGAGCGCGTCAGGGGCGGCCTGCGCGTGGACGTGGGCGTGCCGGGCTTTGTTCCCGCCTCCCACGTGGCGGCCCGCTCACCCCAGGCCATTGACAGGCTCGTGGGCCGGGAGCTGCGCCTGCGGGTGCTGGAGGTGAGCCGCCGCAGCAAGAAGGTGGTGCTGTCGCACCGCGTGGTGGTCGAGGAAGAACGCGAGGCGCGGCGGAAGGAGACCCTGTCGCGTCTGTACGAGGGCGCGGTGGTCGAGGGCCGGGTGCGGTCGCTGACGAGCTACGGGGCTTTCGTGGACCTGGGCGGCATTGACGGCCTGCTGCACGTCTCCGAGATGTCGTGGCTTCGCGTTGAGAACCCCGCCGACCTGCTGCGGGTCGGCGAGCAGATCAAGGTGATGGTGCTGGCCATCGAGGAGAACGGTGAGCGCATCTCGCTGGGCCGGCGACAGATCCTGCCCGACCCGTGGGCCACGGTGGGCGAAAAGGTCAAGCCCGGCGACATGGTCAGGGCGCGCATCACCCGCGTCGTGCGCACCGGCGCCTTCGCCCGACTCGAGGGCATCGAGGGCGTCGAACTCGAGGGCTTCATACCGATCAGGGAGATGGCCGACGGCCAGGTCAGCGACCCGCGCGAGGTCGTGCAGGCCGGCCAGTCCGTCGAGGCCAAGGTGCTCGACCTGCGGCCCGAGTCGCGCCGGATGACCCTGAGCCTGGCAGAGGCGGCCCAGGAGCGCGAGCGCCAGGAGTACCGGCAGATCATGGCGGACCGGATGTCCGATGAGCCGCGTCGCACGCTGGGCGAGGCCCTGCGGCAGGCCGGGGTCACGGCCCAGCCGACCGGCGAGGCCGAGGCCCAGGCCGAGGTCCAGGCCGAGGCCCAGGCCGAGGCGCAAGAGGACACCGCCGAGGAGGAGCAGGACGAGGGATAGGCCGGCAGCCGTGCGAGAGGACTGGACGGGCGGATCTCCGCGGGGTGGCCCTGCCCCGGGGAGGGCCACCGGACGAGCTGCGCCTGGCAGCGGCGACGCCGCTCCCGCTGAGAGCCGTGGCGACGGCCGCGTCCTTCGGCCCTGAGCCGAGAGGCCCGCTCTCCGCCCCGACCGTCGTGTCTGGCCCGCCCGTCTAGCCCTGGGTCCGCTCACCATGAGCAGCATGAGTCGCCGAGCCCTACGGATCGGGATCGTGGGTCCGCTGGCGGCCGGGAAGACGGCCGTCCTGCGGATGCTGCGCGACCTGGGGGCCGTGACTGTCGTCGCGGACGAGGTGTCGCGCTCTCTCCTGCAGCCTGGAAAGCCCCTGCTGGACCGCGTGCTTGAGGCCTTTGGCCGGGAGTACGCGCGCCCGGACGGGAGCCTGGACCGGGCGGCGCTGGGGCGACTCGTCTTCGCCGATGACGAGGCCCGACAGCGGCTGGAGGCCCTGACCCATCCCGCGATGCTGGCGGGGACGCGGCGGCTGATCGAGGAGGCCGAGGAGCGCGGGGCGGCGGTGGTCGCGATCGAGGCGGCCGTGCTCTACGTCATGGGCGCCGACAGGCTCGTGGACCGGGTCATCCTTGTCACCGCCGATCGCGAGGAGCGTCTGCGACGCCTGATGGCCCGGGACGGGCTGTCGCGCCAGCAAGCGGACGAGCGCCTGCGCCTGCACGAGAGGCTGGGGCTGGATCACCCGCCTGCCGACGTCGTGATAGATACCACGGCCGGGATCGAGGACACCAGGCGCCGGGTCCTCGAGGTGTGGCGCGAACTGACCGGGGAAGGGGTGTGAGACCGCAGAGCGCCCTGCCGCGACGGCCGGGGCGGTCCGGCTCCCCCGGGGCTACTTCCTCTCGGGCACCAGGGCTTCGTAGGCGGCCGACAGCTCCAGCAGGCGGCCCAGCAGCCCCTGCGGCTCCGGCATCGGCTGCCAGGCCTCCCTCTGCGCGTCCTGGTTCCCCTGCCGCAGAGCCTCGACGACGCCGGGCTGCGTGTCGGGTCTGAGCACAGGCTCGTGGATCGGCGTGCCCCACTCGTCCCAGGTCCACAGGAGCACGAGCGGCACGCGCATCTCCCTCATCGCCCGCAGAAGCACCCCCAGGCCCTCGGCGGCCTCGACGCTGTCGTAGACCGGGCCCTCGAAGGCCTGCGCCGACACTCCCAGCTCGCCTACGTACACGGGCTTGGCCATGCTGTCCGCGGCCAGCTTCAGGTCGAGGATGCGCTCGCCCTGCCACCCGTAGGTGTGAAGGCTGACCAGGTCCACCGCCTCGGGCGTGATGAGGCGCAAGGCGTCGGCCTGCTCCTCGGGCGTGTCCGTCGTCCAGTCCATCCTGTCGGCGCGTCGCAGGGACCCGAGCCAGAGGTGCCAGGCCGCGGGACGCGGCGCCGAGAAGCCGGTGCCCACGAGGTGCACCGGGTCGAGCGACTTGATCCCGGCGCACAGCTCCCGGGTGAGCGCAGCCAGCTCCTCCGACGAGAAGTTGTTGCGGCCGTCGCGGATCACCGGGCCCGTGACCAAGTGCGGTGCGGGCCGGTCGAGCTTCGGCTGCAGCACGCCCTCCTCGGCGAATTGGGGGCGCAGGTCCGCCAGAAGGTTCGCTTCGTTGGTGAGCTCCCAGAACAGAACGGTGTCGCGGTCGTGGTAGCGCGTGACCAGCTCCTCGACCCAGCGGCCGAGCAGGCCCCGCCCGGCCGAGAGAGGGTTGGTGAGCAGGTCGGCCAGCGACTCGTGCCCAAGGTCGGCCCAGGCCCCGAGATGCCAGGCGATGGTGGGGATGACCCGAAGGCCGTAGCGGTCGCAGTCGTCCATCAGGGCGTCGAGGGCCGCCCAGAAGGCCGCGCGCGTGTCGGCGTCCTCGCTAAGGTACGTACGCTCGATCTGGGCGGGCCAGAATCCGCTGGCGCGCACACGCACGACGCTGATACCGAGCTCGGACAGCCGCTGCAGGGACCCGCGGGCCGCGGCCAGTGCCTGCTCACACTCCTCGTCCGGCCTGCCGAGCAGCTTGGCCATGTACTCATCCAGCAGCTCGTGCTTGTTCACCCCCACGGCGGCGAAGGGCTTGCCGTCGTAGAGGAGCTGAGCGCCGTCTCGGGTGAGCGGCACTCCGGGGCGCCACTCCACACCTAGCGCGGAGCCCGCCAGGCACGTCGCGAGGGCAGTGACTGCTACGAGAGAGATCACGGCGCCGACACCTCCAGGGCCAGGGACGGCAGGCGAAGCGCGCCCGAGATAGGCCGGGCCAGGCGCCTCGGTGGGATTATAGCACCGGCGGGAAGTGCGAGCGTCTTCGGGCCGGGCCGTCCGCGCCCACGCCCGGCAGGTGACGACGTACCGGCGAGCGTGCGCTGGTTGCCCAGGGCGGCAGTCCCCGCCGCCTGACCCAGCGGTAGTGACCCGCGCGTCTCCTGCCGACCTGGCTGTTTGCCGGCGAAGGTCGTGGGTAGACTACTATTGACAATAGTAGAGAGATGCGCTACGCTCGGTAGTAGAAAGGAGGTGGGCACCTTGACAAGCCTGGCGATAGTCCTAAGTCTCCTCAGCGGGTGTCAGGGAGCCCAGGAGCTGGACTACCTGGGATGGTTCGGCGCAACGGTGCAGCCCAAGACCCAGCCACTTCCTGGCTACTACTACGACCCCAAGACCCCTATCCCGTGGCAGGCGCTTCGGACGACGGTGCCGGTGAGAGTGAAGGTCTTCGACGGCGGGTCCCTCTGCCCGAACCTCACGCGGCACGAGACCTACCTCTACTCCCCGAGGCCCTTGCCCGGCTACTACATGCTTCCCGGCGCAGGCCGCCGGCTGTACCCGACGCTCCCGATGGGATGGCCCTACAGGCCCTTGAGCTCCCTGGGCCCTCAGGCATGGAACCAATGGTGAGGCGAGCAGGGCGGATGGGGTTGACATAAAGCTTAGAAGGAGGTGTGCGAGATGAACGGCAGATTCACAATCCTCGGTGCAGGCCTGGTTCTCGCGGCCCTCGGGGCCGGACTGGTGGCCCCCATGGCCACCGCGAAGGCCTCTGACGCCGGCAAGATCCTGGCGGCCATCGCGGCTGGAGCCCTCGTCTACAAGCTCGTTGATGACTACGGCGACAGGCACGACGACCACTACGCCCGCGGCTATCACTACCGCCCCGACTACTACAGGCCCTCCACCAGCAGCAGCAGGGATCGTCGCATCTACAACAAGGGCTACGATGACGGCTTCGACGACGGCTACACCTATGGCTGGAAGGACGGCCGGCAGGTCGGCCAGCGCGAGGGATACCGCTACGGCTACGACAGCGGCTACGGCGATGGACGCCAGGACCAGCGGGTCCAGGACCGTTACGGCCGCGCCGGTGGTCCCCCGCCAGTAACGGGGAGCCCCTGGGGTCGCCGCTAGCCTCCCACGCGAGGCCCTGCACCCGATAGTTACAGCGCAAGGCCGTGGGGGCGTCCAGCCCCCGCGGCCTCGCTCTTGTGCGCGCCCGACGCCCTATCGTGGCGTGGGCGCGAACCGGCCGTATTCGATGCTGCTGTGATGGCCGCGCACGATGCCCTCGGGCACCATGTCTTGCCACAGGGGGCTGTCGCGTCGCTGCTTGACCACCACCCAGCGCCGGGCGACCCGTCTGGCCAGGTCCAGCACCTCGCGGGTGAGCGCTCTTGCGTCGGCCAGGGCCCGCAGCGGCACCATGGCGCTCGAAGCCTCCACGGGCCGGTCGAAGAGCGGGTCGAAGTACACCACGTCGAAGCTGGAGGGCTCAGCGGCGGCCAGGTAGTCCGCGTTGTCGGCGCACACGACCTCGATCCGCGCCATGGCCTGGTTGACCTCCCCGACCCCCGAGTCGAAGGTCTTGAGCCCCTGCTCGGTCAGCGCGGCCACGACGGGTACTGACTCGACGCCCACGACGCGCCCCTCTTCCCCCACGACGAGGCTCGCGATCGTGGCGTCCGTGCCGCGGCCGAGGGTGCAGTCCAGCACCCGGTCGCCCACTCGCAGGGACATGGCCGTGACCATGGGATCGCCCATGCCCTTGGCCACGTTCCTCACGCGACGACGGGCCATGCCGGGGTGGTAGAAGTACTCGACGTCCTCGGCGGGCACGTAGAAGGTGACGCGGTGGGCCTGGATCACCAGCACGCCCCACGCGCCGTGGCGCTCGGCCAACTCCTTCAGGCTCCAGCGCCCGCGCTGGACGATGCGGCCCTCGAGCCTGCTGGCCCACCACTCGGCCTCGGGAGGCGTGGGTCTCTCCCGCGAGCCCGTGATGATGATGCCGGTAGGCACTGGATCGTCGCTCATAAGCAGTCCGCCCGCGCCGGGCCAGTGTAGCGGCCGTGGGACGCGGGCGGCAAGGTCGGCGGGCCTCGGAGCAAGCTGCCCCGGGCCTGGGATCAGCCTTCCAGTAGCGGTTCGCAGCCCCCGTTGCGGCGCAGGCCGTAGACTATGCTGTCCACGAGCGCCTGCCACGAGGCCTCGAGCACGTTGTCGTGAGCCCCGACGGTGACCCATTCCTCATGGCCGTCGGTGCAGGTGACGAGCACGCGCACCTTGGTGGCGGTGCCCCGCCTCGCGTCGAGCACGCGGACCTTGTAGTCCACCAGCTCGATGTCCGCCAGTCGGGGATACAGGCTTCCCAGAGCCTTGCGCAGCGCACGGTCCAGGGCGTGGACCGGCCCGGTGCCGTCGGCGGCGGTGTGCACTTCCCGGTCGCCCACGCGCACCTTGATCGTCGCCTCGGCGGTCGGCTCTTCGCCGGTTCGGCGGTCCACGGAGACGCGGTAGCCCAGCAGCTCGAACAGCTCCTCCATCTCGCCCAGTAGCCTGAGAGCCATGAGCTCGAAGGAGGCCTCGGCCGCCTCGAACTCGTACCCCTCGTCCTCCAGGCGCTTGAGCTCCAGCAGGATCTCGCGCACCTTCGGGTCGCCGCGGTCCAGGCCGGGACGCACCTGCTGGAGCTTGTGGAAGATCGTGCTGGTGCCCGAGTAGTCGGAGACGAGGATGCGACGCTCGTTGCCCACGCTCTCCGGCGGCACGTGCTCGAAGGTGGTCGGGTTCTTGAGCACGGCGTTGACGTGGGCGCCGCCCTTGTGGGCGAAGGCCGACTCGCCCACGTAGGCCGAGCGATGGTCGGGGGGCAGGTTCGCCAGCTCGCTCACGGCCCGCGAGACGTGCGTCAGCTCCTCGATCGCGCCCTCGGGCAGGCAGGACACGCCCAGCTTCAGGTGCAGGTTCGCGATGACGGTGCAAAGATCGGCATTGCCCGTCCGCTCGCCGTAGCCGTTCACCGTCCCCTGCACCATCGTGGCGCCCGCGCGCACCGACTCGATCGTGCTCGCCACGGCCACCCCCGCGTCATTGTGGCAGTGGATCCCCAGCGGCAACCCGAACTCCTCACGCACCCGCAGCATCACCTCGCGAACCCGGTGAGGCATCGTGCCGCCGTTGGTGTCGCAGGGCACGAGCCAGTCCGCGCCCGCCTCGGCTGCCGCCCGGAGACTGGCGAGGGCATACTCCTCGTCGGCCCCGAAACCGTCGAAGAAGTGCTCGCCGTCGTAGATCACCTCGAGGCCCTGCGCCTTGAGGAACCGGACCGAGTCGTGGATCATGCGCAGATTCTCGTCCCGCGTCGTGCGCAGCACGTCCCGCACGTGCAGGTCCCAGCTCTTGCCGAAGATCGTGATCGTCGGCGCGCCGGAACCCACGAGGTACTGCAGGTTCGAGTCGTCCTCGGCGGCGCTTTCCGCCCGACAGGTGCTCCCGAAGGCGCACAACCGGGCGTTCCGCCACTCGATCTCGCGAGCAGCCTCGAAGAAGCGGCGATCGCGCGGCGCGGTCTCGTTGGGCCAGCCGCCCTCGATGAACGCCACGCCCCACTGGTCGAGAAGCCGGGCTACCCGTAGCTTGTCCTCGACCGACAGATTCACACCCTCAGCCTGGCAGCCGTCGCGCAGCGTCGTGTCGTAGACCAGGACGCGGGCCGGCAGCCCACCATCCCCTGCTTTGGTCCTGCCATCCTCACTCATCGTTGCGACCTCCGTGTGGCCAGGCACGGGCGATCCCCGAAAAGCAAAGACCCGCCTCATCCAGAGACGGGTTGCCTGTGGCACCGTGGTACCACTCTGGTTGACACTGGGACCGAGGAGCCGACGCAGCCCCGATGCAGTGTCCTCTCTGACCGGTACGGGCGCCCCTGACGGGCACCGATACCAACCCGCTTTTAACGGTGCGGGGTCCGGCGCAGTCTACTCGGGGCCTGGCCCCTTTGGGTGCGCAGCTCTGGGGTGATCTTCGACAGCGGCCTCTCCCGCCGGGCTTGCACCATCCCCGGCTCGCTACTGGGGTTTGCCGCTCCTACTCGTCCCCATCGTCGCCTTTGCCGGCCAAGTTGTGACACCAAGTATAGCAGATATCGGCCGCAAGGCAATGCTCTACAGCCACTTTCCCGTCCGACCGGCGCGCTCACTGCATAGGCGGCAGGCCGCACAGCGCCGCCACGCGCCACCCGTCCTCCCCCTTGTACAGGTGCATCCACACTTCCATGGGAATCTGCTGGAAGTCGGCGACGCCGAACTTCCACTCGTACCGGGCCGACGCCAGCAGCGGCGTGGCCCAGCCCTCCGGCCCCTTCACGACGTCCACCGCGAGGGGCCCGGGGATCTGGCCGCCGCCCAGCATCATCTGCACCTCGGCCGGCTCGGAGAAGACGTAGAACCCGTAGTCAGGACCCACCACGGCGAGGGCGAAGGCGTCCGGCGCCAGGGCACTGAGCATCTGGTCCGTCTGGCCCTGCACGAGGGTCTGGCGCCACTGCTCCATGGCGGCGCCGATCTCAGCCTTCAGGCCCGCAAGCTGGTCGGCGTCCTGAGGCTCGGGCGGCAGCACGACAGCCATGAGCCAGCGGAAGGTCCCTCCGACATAGACACACAGGCCGTCCAGGCCGAATTCCTTGTCCCCATCCTCGATCTTCGCCGTCACCTGCCCGGCATACATCCGGTCGGTGACCTCCATGTCCTTGAGCTTGGCCTCGCCCGACAGCAGGGGCTCCTCGGCCCAGGTCTCGGCGTTGGCCAGCTTCTTGTGGTTGGTGCGGACGAAGGATGTGTCCGTGCCGGCAAGGAAGCTACTGGCCTGAGTCGAGAGCGTCTGTGCCAGCGGCGCCGCGGCCGTCTGCTGCAGAGCGGCGACGGTGTCCTGGCACAGCTTGGTGGCCGCTTCGGTCAGGTCTGCCGCTCGCGCCATCGGCATCGCGGTCACTGCGACGACCAAGCACAACACTAGGGTGATAGGAATCGTGAAGCGCATGCCCTTGACCTCCTACGCGTCCTGGGCCCGGGTTACCCTCTGCCTGGTAGTAACATTCGCCGCGAACTGCGGGTTCCTTCCCTCCCTGGCATGGGCGCAAGAGCCCCAGATCGTGGTGGACGACCGCGGCGCAATCAGGTCGCTGAGCTGGCAGGGAAGTCCCGAGGCCAGCGGCCTGTTCCTGCTCGTGCCGAGCCAGGGCTGGAAGGGTCATCTCTTCTCTCAGGAGAGTTGGCAGCCCGACAGCGTGGACCGGTCCGCGGACGGCCGTCGCTGGACCATCAAGGGCCGCGCCGAGTGGGAAGGCGGCGGCCTGGAGGTCGAGGAGACCATCGAGCTGCTGGAAGCTCGGGTCCGTGTCGTCTATCGCTGCCGGTCCCTGGGGACGGCCGCGTCGGAGGGCGCCCGCCTGATGTTCCGCGGCCCCACGTCCGTCCTCGCGGGCAAGGGGGCCTTCGTGGCGGCCCGCGGCGGCCTGGCCCTGGCCCGACCCCTGCCCGAAGAGCTTCCGTCGCCCTACCATCTCTGGGGCGGCGGCCTCTGTGACTGGTTCGGCTGGCGGCTGGGCGACAGCCTGCTCGTCGCTCGACCCCAGGGAGACTGGCTCGACGCCATCGCACTGCAGGACGACCGCCAGTTCAACCTGCCCCAGTTCGAGGCGCAGCTAAGGGTCAAGGACACCGCCAGACTCAGCGAGGGGCACGAGTTCGGCTGCGAGTTGATCCTCGAGCCGACGACGCTGGCCGCGCTCCAGCAGGAGGGAGTGGTTGTGACAGAGGCCGAGAATCGGTGGGACACGGCGAGAGTGGACCTGGGCTCGCGGGGCGAGGCGGCCCTCGGGCAGGTGACGTGGTCCGCCGGCGAGGGTCCTCGCTGGCGCCCCGTCGAGCTGCGCTTCGATGTCTCCGGCACGTGGGACAATCCCTTCGACCCCGACGAGGTGGAGGTCTACGGCGTCATCAGGCGCGAAGGCGGCGGGGAGATCCGCCAGCCCGCCTTCGCATGCCAGGACTACAAGCCCCTGACCTCAGGCGGCGACGTGCTGCTGCCCGAGGGCGAGCTGCACTGGCGGCTGAGGTGGACGCCGATGGAGGAAGGCACCTACCGGGTCAGACTGGTCGCGGGCATCGGGGGCGAGGAGGTGTCCGTGGACGCCGGCTCCTACACCTGCAGAGGCAGCGAGGGACGGGGCTTCGTGCGGCGCAGCCCGGACACGCCCTACTACCTGCGCTTCGACGACGGCAGCCCCTACTTCGCCGTGGGGGAGAACATCTGCTGGGACGGCGACGACCTGCTGACCCAGTACGAGCGCTGGTTCTCGCGGCTTGGCGCGGCGGGCGGCAACTACTGCCGCATCTGGCTGGTGCGGTGGAACATGGCTGTGGAGTGGTCGAACCAGGACCCGAGTCGGCGGGGCTGCTACTACGGCCTGGGCCGCTACAGCCTGGACAACGCCTGGCGGCTGGACCGCGTCCTGCAGCTTGCGGCCGAGAACGGCATCTACGTGATGCTGTGTCTGGGCTACCACGGCGAGCTGATGGACACGGAGGATTACTTCAAGTCCGACTGCTGGCGCGACAACCCGTACAACGAGGCGCTGGGGGGGCCTTGCGCGGCGCCCGCGGCGTTCTGGACGAACGAGCAGGCGCGGGAGCTGTACAAGAAGCGCCTGCGCTACTACCTGGCGCGCTGGGGCGCGTACCCGAACGTGCTGAGCTGGGAGTTCTGGAACGAGGTGTGGGCGCCCGCGCCCTGGGTGCAGGAGATGGCGGCTTACCTGGGCGAGCAGGACGTGCACCACCATCTGCGCACCACGACCTACGGCAGGGACGACACCTGGACGCTGCCCGAGATGGACTATTCCCAGGCCCACCACTACGGCTCGGACGAGAACCTGCGCGACTCGGCGCCCGTCATCACCGACACGTCCTGGCAGTTCACGCAGAAGTACGGCAAGCCCTTCATGATGGGTGAGTTCGGCATTGACTGGAAGCACAGCGACACCACCCACGATCCCCAGGGCCTCGGCACCAATCTGCACAACGGCCTTTGGGCCGCCGTCGCCTCCCGCAGCTTCGGCACGGCGGCGCTGTGGTACTGGGACGGCTACGTGGACCCGCTGAACCTGTACGGGCGGTTCACGTCGGTCGCGCGCTTCGCCCGCGAGGTGGACTGGACCCGCTTCGCCCCCACGAGCGCCCAGGTCGAGCCGATCCGCGCCCTGGAGCCGCCGCCCCGGGCCTTCGTGGACCTGGAGTACACCCTCGACCCGCGCTGGGCCAAGCAGCCCGACGGCGAGGTGGCCGTCAGCCACGACGGCAAGGCCACACCGGCCGCGCCGAGCCAGTTCCTCTTCTCGCCGGGCAAGCCCGATCTCTGCTCGCCCCTGCGATTGCGCCTGGACATGCCGGAGGGCGCAGCGGTGACGCTCAGGGTCGAGCGCGTCTCGGCATCGGCGGTGCTCGTGGTCAAGCTCGACGGCGAGGAGGTGGCGCGGCGGGAGTACAAGTGCGGCCCGCCCGACGAGGGCCCGTACCGCGACGCCCAGTACTTCGAGGAGTGGAAGCTGTGGCAGTGCACCTTCGACGACGAGGTGGCCGTGGAAATCCCCGCCGGCAGCCACCTGCTGGAGCTGACCAACGAGGCCGGCGACTGGATGACCCTTCCGCGCATCACGCTGGGCGGCTACCGCGACGCCACGGTGGCGCCCATGGACGTCTCGATCCTGACCGACGGCACGCTGGCCGTCGGGTGGGTCCACGACCAGGCGAGCAACTGGCAGAACGACCGCGACCAGATCCCGCCGGAGGACCAGGGGCCCCTGCGGCTAATCTTCCGCGGGCTGAGGGACGGCCGCTACCAGGTGAGGTGGTACGACACCTGGCAGAGCGAGTTCGCAGACCCCCGGGCCTTCGAGGTCGCCGACGGCCGCGCAGAGCTTCTCACCCCGGTGTTCAAGCGCGATATCGCGCTTATCGTCAAGCCCCGCTGACGGAGGGCCCTGGCGGCGAGTGGACCGCGGCCGGCAAGCGGGACTCAGGAGGACTAGTGATGGCCATACGGATCGGAGTCGTAGGCACGGGCGGCATAGCCCAGGGCCACATGGACCGCTTCGCCGCCCTTGAGGGCGTCGAGCTCGTCGGCTTCACGGACGTCCAGGCCCAGCGGGCCCAGGCCGCTGCGGAGAAGTTCGGTGGCCGCGCGTACACCGACGGGCGCCAGATGTTCGACGCCGAGGACCTGACCGCCGTGGCGGTCTTCACGCCCCCCTTTGCTCACGGCGAGGTGGAGATCGAGGCCTGCAACCGCGGCCTGCACCTGTTCATCGAGAAGCCCATCTGTATAGACACGGACATGGCTCGGCCAATCCTCGAGGCGGTGCAGAGAAGCGGCATCATCACGGCCGTCGCCTACAAGTACCGCTGGGACGACCACGTGTGCAAGGCCCGCGAGATGCTGGCCGGCAAGACCCTCGGCCTCGCGGTCGGCTGGTTCTGGACGGGCGTGCCGGGCGTGCCCTGGTGGCGCATCATGCAGACCTCCGGCGGCCAGATGGTCGAGCAGACCACCCACATCGTGGACATGGCCCGCTACCTCTGCGGCGAGATAGCCGCTGTCTCCGCCTTCTACGCCCTGCGCGCCGCTCATACCGACTTCGAGGACCTGGACGTGCCGGACGTGGGCGCCGCCAACCTCGTCTTCGACAACGGCGCCGTGGGCAACATCTCCAACTGCTGCCTGCTCAAGGGCTGGGGCAGCAGCGGCATCCGCGTCATGGCCCACGGCTTCACCCTGGAGATCGTCGGCCACCGGCTGACGTGGAACTCGCCCGAGGACAGCGGCGAGTACACCTGCCAGCAGGACGGCTACCAGGGCGAGGACGCGGCCTTCGTCGAGGCCGTCCGCACCGGCGACCGCTCGGGCATCCACTCCGACTACGCGGACGCCTACCGCAGCCTGGCCGTCACGGTCGCCTGCAACAGGTCCGCCGAAGAGGCCGGGCGCGTCGTCAGCGTCTCCGAGGTCGTCTAGGCCCGAGGCAGCCCCCGACAGCCAGAGCGTGGGGAGCCCGCTCCCGCCGGGCGCGGGCTCCCTCTTCATCTCACGGCGGTTCCCCGACGCCGCGCCCGCGGCCCCGTGGCCCCGCGTCTACTCCCCGAAGGCCTGCAGCTCGGCGCAGGAGGCGAAGGCCTGCGCCGGATTGTCGCCGCAGGCGGGCTTGCCGATCACCCGCACCGCC
>CAZSOQ010000066.1:16710-23267 GCA_964608495.1 uncultured Armatimonadia bacterium
GAAGCTGGCCTCGAAGGCCTGCCCGTCCGCCAGGCCCCGGCTGTCGGTGGTCGTGGTCGCCGGGTAGTCGTCGAAGGCCGCCATGTCCTCCCACGGCCCCTCCGCCGTGCGCCTGATCTGCAGGCGCGGCTTGCCCGCCGACGCGTCGTACCACCCGCCGTCGTGGAAGCAGTGGCCGTGCCTGTAGACCGCCCGCGCGAGGGTGACCGCCTGCGTCAGGCTCACGGCGAACCAGGCCTCCGCCTGGGGCCGTCCGTTGAAGGTAACGCGGAAGGTGGTCGGGTCATCGTCGCAGATGCTGCCGTCCACGTTCCCCGGGTCATTGTGGCTCTCCTCGCCCAGGAAGAGCAGGCTCCCCGACCGGCTCGCAAGCTCCGCTCCCGGGCCCCACAGCCACACCGCGTACCTGTCCCCGAAGGCCCCCGCGCTGTGGTAGGGGCGCAGGAGCACCTCGAAGGCCTGGCCCGCCCGCCGCGTCGGCGTGTCGCGCAGAGTCAGAACTCTCGCGCCGTAGACCGTCTCGCCCGGCCAGGTGCACCGCTCCGGGTCGGCGGGCCGGGCCTCCAGCCCCAGTCCCCCTGCGTCGTCCGCGGCGTAGGCCAGCAGCTTCGTGTTGGGCAGATCGGGATTGTCGCTCGAGTCCACGGCCAGGACCAGTGGCCCCGCGGTCACGGCCACGCGACCCTCGTTCGTCCCGATGCCCAGGTGGACCCGCCGCGCGAAGGGGTACTCGAGCACGAGTCTGTCGCCCGCCGACCAGACTCGCTTGATCTCGAGGTAGCTCCCCGGCTCGACCCTCAGGCTCTTGCCCTTCAGCCTCGCCCTGGGCCCGGCCGTCCACGCCGGCACCCGCACCCTAAGCGCGAAGCTCACTGGCCGGTCCGGCCTGACGACCAGGCCGATCGGGCCTTCGCCGGGGAAGTCGGTGCGCTGCGTCAGCGTCACCCCCGTCCCGGCGATCTCAGCCCGCAGCTCCGAGGGCGAGAACAGATTCACCCGCAGGCCGTCGGCGTCGAGCGTGTAGACGCAGGTCGGGGCCAGAGCCAGTCCTCGCGGTCCCGAGGAGTTGCAGCAGTGCAGCCCCGGGCCATAGGGCTTGCGCCCCTCCAGGGGGCAGTAGTAAGCGAAGCCCGAGCCGTCGGGCTTCTGCGCCCCGAGGAGCTGGTTGAAGACCGTGCGCTCCAGCTCCGCCGCGAAGCCCTCCTCGCCCGTGAGCCGCAGAAGCTGCCAGTTGAGCTGCAGCCACGTCGCCGTGACGCACGTCTCCTGGATGTGCGAGGCATCGTCGTTGGGCAGTTGCCCGTCCTCCTGAAACAGCTCGCCCTTGCTGCTGCCGCCCGTGAGGTACAGCCGCCTGCCGCGCACGTCCAGCCAGGCCAGTCGCGCCGCGCGCAGGTACCGCTCCTCGCCCGTCGCCCGGTACAGCTCGCACAGGCCCACGTAGTTCGACAGCATCTCGTAGGCCTTGCGGTTGCCGACCTTGAGCACGGTGCCGTGCTCGAGCATGTTGCTGAGCACGCGCGGGCCGCCTTCCTCGTCCCAGGCGCCCACGATGTACGCCGCGAAGTCCAGGTACCGCCTGTCGCCGGTCGCCCGGTACAGCAGCACGACGGGCTCGAGCACCGAGGTGGCAGCCATGCCGACGTGCGTGCCCGCCGCAAGGATGCTGCGCTTGCTCGGGAAGGTGGCGATCAGCAGGTCCCCGATCCTGCGCGAGGCGCGCAGCGCGGCCTCGTCTCCCGTGACCCCGTAGTAGGACAGCAGACCGTAGAGGCAGTACTTGTGCACCCAGACGTCCCAGTCGGCGCCCCGGAACAGCCCGAAGCGCTGGTCGGGCGCGTAGGTGCCCAGGTAGCCGTCGGGCTCCTGGCAGGCCATCAGCCCCCGCGCCACGCGGTCGAGCTTGGCCCGCAGGGCCTCGTCCCCGGTGAGCTGGTACAGCAGCGACGCCGCGTGCAGCCACTTCCCCACGTGCTCACCGATCCAGGGATGGCTGCCGGGCCTCTGTCGGAAGCCGCCGAGCAGCGCCTCCTCGTCCAGGCCGAGCATCCGGTTGCGCGTGTGGGCCAGGATGCGGTCGCCCAGCAGCCCCTCGACCTTGACCCTCGCCGGCGAGACGGCGCACGTCACGTCCGGCGCAGCGGGGGCGACGATCGCCGGCACCGGCAGCGACGGCGAGTCGTCCGGCGCCGCCATTGACCCGAGCAGCAGTAGCGTCAGCACCACTCATCACTCCTTGCCGGGGCTGCCCGTCCGCCGGAGCGCGGCGCCGCAGATGCGCCGCGAGCTCCGCGGCTCGCCGCGCCGCGGGCCCTTGTCCCCGGACGGCTACTCGCCCGCCACAAGCCACACGGGCTTCCAGAGCCCCCCCGCGTAGCCGATGTCATGCACCTTCACCACGAGCAGGTTCTCCTGGCCGGCCCGGTACCTGCCCGTGACCTCCGCGGCCTGGGGCTTGTCCCACAGCACGCCCGGATCGCCGCTGCTCTCCCCCACGTACTCCCCGTTGATCCACAGCTTGTAGGTCTCGTCCACCGCCTCGAAGAGCAGGTAGGCGCGCGCGGCGCCGGCGTCCGGCAGCGTCACCCGCACGGCGTACCACGCATCGCCGTCATAGCCCGGATGCCCCTGGCCCTCCCAGGCCGCCGTGACGCGGATCGGCTCCCACGCGGTCAGGTCCTCCGCCGCGAACCACCGCTCCTTTTCCCCCACCGCCTCGGGGTCCGCCCGGAAGCGCCACTCCTCCGCAAGCTTCATCACCTTCCGGCCGCTCAGGGCCTCGACCGGTGGCCGGTAGCCGGGGTCCAGCACGTTGTAGGCCATCAGCACGATCGGGATCTTGTGCCGCTGCACCAGCTCCTGCACCTGATCGCGCCAGGTCAGCACCCGCGCCCACAGCTTCGGCTCCTTTTCCGCCAGCGGCAGCGTCATGCACACCTGCGTGTATAGCAGGCTCACGCGCAGCCGCGCGATCCGGGCCTGCAGCACCTCATCCTCGCCCGCTAGGCGCTCGGCCCGCGACAGCAGCTCGTGGCAACGCGCCATCACCTCGGGCGTGAACTGCGCCAGGTCGTTGAAGCGCACGTGCTCCGAGGGTGTCGCCTCCGTCGAGCGCTCAAGGGTCAGGAAGTACTCGCGCATCGGCTCGGCGGCGGGCCCGTACACGGCGCGGCAGAAGTCCCGGATGAAGACGTCCACATCGGTGTCCACGTCCCACAGCAGTCGCGCCCGCAGGTTCAGGAACAGCGGCGAGGACAGGTGCGTCGTGTCCCACTCGTCGGAGATGTGGCGCACGCCCTCGCGGTGCATGGTGCGCAGGAAGTCCGCCTCCGAGTGGTAGTAGGGCGTGGGCGCCTCCATGTAGCGGTAGTGCAGGTAGCCGTAGATGCAGATCGGCGCCAGCTCGCGCCACGCCCGGAACAGCTTCATGCCCTCGGCGTTGACCTCGCACCGCGGGTCGCCGATCGCGTGCCTGAAGCACCGGCTCCACCACGTCAGCTCGATCTGCACGTTCTCCCGCGGCAGGTACCTGCGCGGCGGCTGGCGCGTCGAGGCGTAGGCGAAGGTCGCGATGGGCTTGTCCGGATGGCGCTTCGCCACCAGCTCCGCGATGGCGTTGACGAAGTACATCCACCGGTCGGTCAGGTTCATCGTGCCCTCGCCGTTGCGCGACCAGTCCAGCTCTGGGTCGGTGTCCAGCACGCGGCAGGCCTCGCACTCGCACCAGTAGCTGGGCTCGTCCTCGGCGCAGACGCCGAAGCGCTCGCCGTCGGGCTCGGTGTCGAAGAACCCGCTGATGCGCCGCGCGAAGATGGCGGGCAGGTCGGGATTGCTGACACACAGCTCGGCCGGGCGCCCGGAGCTGTGCAGGTGCGTGCGCCCGCCGTGCACCAGCGGGAAGTACTCGGGGTGCTCGGCGAAGTGCTTTTCGGGCGGCAAGATGGAGTACAACGTATGCCCGCTATACTCGGTCCACTGCCCCCCGCGCACGGCGCCATACTGCCAGGTCTGCGGGTAGGACGCCTTCAGGCCGTTCATGTGATTCCGGGCCGCCCAGTCCACCCAGGCCTCGGTGTCCACGTGCCGCGCTTCCATCTCGGGCGGGTAATGGTAGACCTGGATCGTCTTGGCGCCTCGAAGGTCGAAGGACGGCCGGTGGACGATTCGGCCCTCGGGCAGCGCCAGCCGGTCGGCCTTCGGGATGCACGCCCCGCCGTCGAAGGGCATGTACCACCGGCAGCCGAGGCGGTAGTACAGCTCCTGCACGGCGTAGTAGACCCCGCGCGGCGTGTTGCCCAAGCACACCACCGCCCGCGGCGTGACGTCCAGGACGATGCCCTCCTTCCCCACGCGCGACAGGGCATCGTCGTAGGCCGCCCGGTCGGGCGCGCAGCCGATGTGCAGCCACCGGCCGCGCGCGGCGTCCTCGCCCCCCAGACTGACGACGGGCAGCGCCACGCCCGTCATCTTCTCGAGGACCTCGCGGGCATCCAGGGCCAGGTACCCCTCGTGCGGCCCGCCGTCGCCCGCGGTGACGATCCCCGCCAACGGGGCGCCCTCGACGCAGGCGATGGTGCCCGTGCCCTCCAGCTTGGGCCCCTCTAGCTGCTCCAGCGAGAGATCGTCGAAGAACACCGTGCCCGTCCCGCGGCTCTGCAGGTACAGGCCCTGTCTGCCCGTCTCCGGGGCGACGAACTCCCGCGTGAAGCACGTCCACTCCGGCGTGGCCTCGAACCGCACGTACTGCGTCGCTGTGGGGTGAGGCATCCAGACCTCGCCCACCGGCGCCTCGCCCGACGTCCGCACCCATGCGGTGAGCCTGTACCGAGCTCCGGCGAGCAGGACCAGGTCGGTCGTATACCATCGCGCCCAGCCGGGCGCCTCGGAGGCAATGGCCAGGCAGTGCTTGCCGGAGTGGGCCTCGTCGCTGACAAAGAAGCGATGCTCCCCCTCGCGAACGTCGGTGGCCCAGCCGGCGGGTCGCTCGCCGGACACCTGTTCCACGGAGCCGTTGGCGATCAGCTCGGCGCGGCCGGCGCCGGCCGGGAGCACACCTGCGAGGGCAGCCGCCACGAGCAGACACGGCGTTCTCGGCACTGTTCATCCTCCTTCGTGATGCACGGCTCCACTTGGCCGCCTCGCCTCGGACTCCTTGCGTGCGGCGCCAGGGAGCGGCCCGGGGCGCCCTGCGGCCGACTTGGCCCTGCGCCCGTGACCGGCTATCCTGGCCCTGTCAGAGGCCCATCAGAGAGGGTCGGGCGTGCCGCTCCCCGGGCAGTGCCCCTGGGACGCTCAGGGGCGCCCGGCCGTCCTCGGCAGGCCCGAAAGCGCCGTTCATCGCGAGGAGGATGCCAGGTGCCCTTGCTCCTGATCTGCGCTGTCCTGTCGCAGCCGCCGGCGGCTAAACCCATGACCTTCGTCGAGGACTTCGACTCGGTGCGCCCCGACCTGTGGGCCTTCAGCGTCGGCGAGCCCGGCAAGGCCGTCTTCGACCAGGGCCGCCTCGTCCTCGATCTCAGCGCGCCCAAGAAGGGCAAGTGGGCCTACGCCGACCTGTACCAGGCCTTCCCTATGCCCGCGCGGATAGAGTGGGATCAGTGTCTCGCCCACGACAGCCCTCACGTGTGGTTCGGCGGCCTCCTGGTCCTCTCGCTGCCCAGCGGCGTGCGCGAGGCCCTGCAGGCCGGACTCGGCGGCGCCGGCCTAAACCACTGCGCCTTCCTCGGCTCGAGCCGTGGTGCCAAGGATGTGATCCAGCCCGGGCAGTGGTACCACCTGGTGCTCGACCTCGACGTCGCCCGCCAGGTCCTCACCGTCACCCCGCGCGGCAACACCGACCCCGTCGAGCGCCTCGAGGCGGCCCAGGGCCTCGTGTCGGCCCCCTTCTTCCTCCGCTTCTTCCAGAACGACTCCCGGCTCGGGCCCGACCTCGTGGACGAGTACGAGCAGGACCGAGGCGTCACCTGGGTGGACAACCTGCGGATCACCTCGGCCAAGATCGAGCACCGCACGCCCCCACCGCCCGGCACCACCTACCCCTACAAGATCCCCGTCGTCTTCAACCACGCCACGCGCTGGCTCACCGCAGCCGACGGCCTCACCAGAGGCTGCATCGCCTACGAGGAGGCCGGCTGGCTCGCGCTCACCGGTCGTCACTGCGTCTCGAGCTGGCTGCGTATCCAGCGCTGGATCACCGGCAAGATACCCGAAGCCCCCGCGGACTCCACCATCGCCGACGTGGACGACGAGACCACGGTCTTCCATCTGCCCGAGGGCGCCAGGCAAGCCACCTTCGCCCTTCGCGCGCTGCAGTGGGACCTCGAACAGCACCCGGTGCTCGAGTGGCAGGGCACACCCGAGGGCGTGTCCTGGCGGCTTCGCCTCACGGCCACCGACGGCGTGCGCCCCTTCTTCTGGTCGCTGGGACAGAGCGATCCGACGGCCGAGCCCGGCGAGGGCAGCATGAACGTCCTCGACGCCTACCGCAGCTCCGCCCGGCCGAACCGCCACGCCGAGGTTGACTTCCTGGTCGAGCTCTCCGCGGTGGAGGGCAAGAC
>CAZSOQ010000067.1:0-11855 GCA_964608495.1 uncultured Armatimonadia bacterium
CCCGGCAGAAGTAATAGTCTTCGACGCCATGCCCCGTCAGCCGGCTGCCCATGGAGGTGGGGCTACTGGGGTGGCGGGTGACCGCCGCCAGGCTCCTGTGTACCTTCTTCTTCCCACCGATAGCGGGCCTGCTGGCCCATGCCCTCTTCCGCGGCGTCAGGTGAATGGCCCCGCGCGCGAGGGCCGTCAGACCTCGACCGGACCTCCCTCGCGCAGTGACCGCTGTGCGGCGTTAAGCACGCGCAGAACCGCCACCATCTGCTCCATACCCACCAGGGGCGGCTCCCCGGCGGCAAAGCGGCGCAGGCAGTCGCGCACGTATGTATGGTAGCCCTCGTCGCCCGGCGGCCCGTCCACATCCATCGTGCCGCCGTCGCGCAGATGGATCACGCCGATGTCCGCCGCTCCCCCGTAGTCGAGGGTCGTCGTGGTCAGGGAGAAGTAGCGCTGGTAGCCCGCCGGGGTGGTGTAGCTGACCTCGATCACGCCGCGACACCCACCGTCGGCCTCCACGAGGTAGCCGACCAGGTCCGGGATCGCGAGGCCGTAGAGCGCGTTGGTCGCCCAAGCGGTCACCCGTCGGGGCTGGGGCCCCGTCAAGGCCAGGAACAGGTCGGTGGCGTGGGGGCCGAAGTTGAACAGCGGGCCCTCGCCGGCGCGCGCAGGGTCGAGCATCCAGGGGACGTGCATATCGAGGTAGCGCTGGGGCGGCCCGGCGAAGAGCCGAAAGCTGAAGTAGAGCGGATCGCCCAGGGCACCCTCGGCGCGCAGGTCCAGCAGGCGGCTCGCGACGCCGAAGTAGCGCGTGACGAGGGGCAGGCTGACGAAGAGGCCCTGAGCCATGGCGCAGCGCGCTACCTCGTCGAGGGCGCGCCAGTCCAGGCCCATGGGCTTCTCCATGTGGAAGGGCAGGCCGCGGGCGACGAGCTCGACCGCCAGGGCCGTCATCTCGTCGTGGGGCGCGTGGGCGAAGACGAGGTCCGGCGCCTCGGCGTCGAGCAGGTCGCGGTAGTCGGCGTAGGTGCGGGCGCGCGGGGCCTGCGCCGCGGCGCGCTCGACCGCCTCGGGGCACGGATCCGACAGGGCGATGACCTCGGCCTCCGGGATCCGCACTAGGTCGTCGAGATAGCCTGGCGCGTGCCAGTGGCCGACACCGAGCACTGCTAGCTTCATGCTGCCACCTCCCTTGTCCGCGCGGCGCTGGCCCTGCGAGGGACCGTCGGGCACCGTGCGGCCCCCGGGGCCCTGCCGGGGACTGCTCGGCTTATTGCCTTCCACGAGGGCCTGGCTTATCCTGCCCACGGGCCGGATGGTACCCGGCTCGCCGGGGGGGCGTGGCCCGGCGAGGAGCGCTCCAGGAGGTGATGGTCGTGTGCCTGAGGACAGGCGTGGTCTGCCTGCTACTGGGGGCGGCAGCCCTGGGCCCGGCGGCCGCGCAAGACGACGGCTTCGCGCTGGCCGACCAGGTCAACCAGGTCTTCGCCCGAGGGGCGAGCATCGTGATCCCGTCGGTCGTGAATGTGTCCACCACGACGGTGGTGCCGGGGCGGCGACCGCCGATAGCCGACTTCTTCGCCTTGCCGCGGGAGCTGATGCGCATGCTCTCAGAGCCGCCCCAGGAAGTGCACAGCCTGGGGTCGGGCGTCATCGTCGGCTCCGAGGGGTACGTGGTGACGAACAGCCACGTGGTGGGCAACGCCACGCGGATCCAGGTAGGGTTCGCAGACGATCAGGTGTCGGACGCGACGGTGGTCGGGGCGGATGACGCGACGGACCTGGCCGTGGTGAAGGTGGGGCTGACGGGCCTTGCGGCGGCGAAATGGGGGGACTCGGAGGCGCTCAGCCTTGGCGAATGGGTGCTGGCCGTGGGATCGCCGCGAGGGCTGGAGCACTCCGTGACGGCGGGGATCATCAGCGCCAAGGGCCGCACCCAGACGGCCATAAGCGGCTACGAGGACTTCATCCAGACCGATGCGCCCATCAACCCTGGGAACAGCGGCGGGGCGCTTGCCAACCTGCGCGGCGAGATCGTGGGCATCAACACGGCCATCATCAGCAGCACCGGGGGGTACGAGGGCATAGGGTTCGCGATTCCGAGCAACACGGCGTCGAAGATCGTGGACCTGCTGCTCGCGCATGGTCAGGTGGTGCGGGGATACCTGGGGGTGGTGCCCGCTGAGGTTACCGAGCGCACGGCCCGGCGTCTGGGCCTGCCGGACGCCGGCGGCGTGCTGGTACGAGCCGTGTACCGGGACAGCCCGGCCCACCTGGCGCAGTTGGCGGCCTACGACGTGATCGTCGGCTTCGCCGGACAGGCGGTGAAGGATGTGGCCGCGCTGGCGCGGACGGTGGCGGACACGCCGATCGGGCAGAGGGTCGAGTTGGTGGTGGTACGGCGCGGGCAGCGGATGACGGCCACGGCGGTGGTGCAGGAAAGGCCCGGGCAGCTATCGGGCGAGATGTGGTTCGGGATCTGAGAGGACAGCCATGCGCGTCTGCATCCCCTACGGGAAGGAGCACCTTGAGGCGTGCCTGCCGGACGGCTGGCAGGTGGACGTGCTGACGCCTGCGGGCGCGGCGCCCTTGACGGACCTGGACGCGGCGGTCGCGGAGGCTCTGGACCGGCCGCTCGGCGCGGAGCCGATCCCCCGGCAAGCCGAGAGGGCCGGGAGCGCGCTGGTCGTGGTGTCGGACATCACGCGGCCTGTGCCGAACGCCGCCGTTATGCCCGCGCTGTTGGAGAGGCTGGCCGCGGCGGGTGTGGCCGCCGAGGATGTCACGGTGCTCGTAGCGACGGGCCTGCACAGGCCCGCGACGGCGCAGGAGGCCGAGGAGATCCTGGGCGCCGAGGCGCTTCGGGCCGGAGTGATGGTCGTGTCTCACCGCGCGAGGGAGGCGGACGAGCACGAACTGCTGGGCGAGACGGCGCGGGGGATCCCGGTGGCGGTGGACCGACGCTACCTGGAGGCGCCGCTGCGCGTGGTCCTTGGGCTGGTTGAGCCGCACTTCATGGCGGGCTTCAGCGGGGGCCCCAAGTCGCTGTGCCCCGGCCTCGCGGCGGCGGAGACGATCCTGGCCTTCCACGCGCCCGCGCTGCTGAGCCACGAGAAGGCGGCGCCGGGCGTCCTGGAGGGCAACCCGGTGCGCGAAGAGCTCTGGCGGGTGGCCGAGATGGCCGGGCTGCCGGAGCTGTGCGTGAACTTCGTCCTGGACGTGGAGCGCCGGGTGGTCGGCGTCTACGGAGGCGAGATGTCGGCAGTACACGAGGCGGCCATCGCCAAGGCGCGGGCTACCCTGACGGCGCGACTCGGAGGGCCCGCCGATGTCGTGCTGGCCAGTGGCGGCGGCTACCCGCTGGACCTCACCTTCTACCAGGGCGTGAAGGGCATGGTGGCCGCCGCCGGGGCCGTGCGGCCCGGGGGCGGGATTGTGGTCGTGCAGAGGAACGAGGAGGGCGTGGGCAGCCCCGAGTTCGCGGAGCTGCTGGCGCAGTGCCGCGACCTGGCGGAGTGGAGAGTGGATCCGGGGGCCACGCGAGCCCACGTCGTGGACGAGTGGCAGGTGCTGGAGCTGGCGCTGACGGCCAGGAAGGCCCGGATCATCAACGTCTGCCCGCACGCGCCGGAGGAGTTGCGCGAGCTGGTGCCGCTGCCGACCGTGGACAGCGTCGAGGAGGCCCTGGAGCTGCTGGCTTGGGCGGGAGTCCCAGGGCCAACGGCGGGCCGGGGCGGCGACCCGCCTCATGTGGCCGTGATGCCCGACGCTCCCTACACGCTGGTCGAGACGGGGCGCGGGTGAGAGCCGGAGAGACACGTTTCCTCACATATCCGGAGAACCCCAGTACGACTACGACTATTGACCTCGCCGGCGGCGGACGCCCAGTGAACGTACTGCTGGTCCTGCTCCCGGGCGCGAAGGCTGCCGCGGCGGACCCCACGGGGCGGGCGGGAGCGGACCTACCGGCCGACCCGCACCTGGAGGCCGACAGCTTCCCCAACGCCTGCTCGGCGACCGGGGGTTGCATGCAGTGGGTGCGCCAACCGGCGGCGCGGGGGACAGAAGGGAGTGGACAGGAAAACGGACTCGGCCCAGAATGGTCCCCGCGACAGAGGAGGAGGAGAGGGCACCGGCGAGAGCCGTGGCAGAGAGGCGGTCGGGGAAAGGGGCGACGAGGAGCGGGAAAGCCCCGGAGTGGGGGTATTGTTTGACACTCGGCCCTAGCGTCTGATATAATCCGGCCGCATAGGGATATGCGCGGGTTCTTGCCCCACCGGGGAGGTCTGGGTGGCCTCGGTCGGTGGACAGCGGCTAAGGGAGGACCAACTCTCATGGCGAAGCGCAAGAGACGGATCCTGGTGGTGGACGACCAAAAGCACATCGTCAGGCTCGTACAGATAACGCTGGAGAAGGCAGGATACGAGGTCATCACGGCCTATGACGGGGTCGAGGCACTGGAGAAAGTGGAGCGAGAGACACCCGACATGATCATCCTGGACGTGATGATGCCCCGGATGGACGGCTTCGAGGTCCTGCAGCGACTGCAGGCTGACCCGCGCTATCAACAGATTCCGGTCATAATGCTGACGGCGAAGGCGCAGGACGCGGACATCTTCAAGGGGTGGCAGTCGGGGGTCAGCTCCTACCTGGTGAAGCCCTTCAACCCGCGCGAGCTGTTGACCTTCGTGCAGCGGATATTCCAGAGCCTGGAGGATGGGCCGTCTGAGGCGGACGAGCAGACGTGGGACGTCTGAGGAAGGTCGATTGGCGCTAGGGCAGTGGGGTCTCCCAGTCTGATGCGCGGGGGCTGCCCACGGTCGAAGACGACCACGAATCCGCATGAGCTACGCGGCGGGTGTCTTCCTGGCGGTGGTGGCCGTCTGTGTCGCGGTCATGATCACCGTGCAGGTGTACGAGTTTCTCCGCGGTAGGAGTCTCCTGCTTGGCCCCAGGCACCTCGCTCTCCGGTTGGGTACCGGTCTTGGTCTCGTTCTCATCATCTGCTGTATCTACGCGGGCGTGCTGCTGACCTTCCCCACCCCACTGGCGGAGATGGTGTACTGGGGCGGGCTCCTGGTGGCGGCGGGAGTAGTGGCAGGGCTCGCCGTGTTCGACCTGAGGATGGTCGAGCAGGCCAAGCACCAAAAGAAAGCGGAGCTATACCGCCAACTCGCCGAGACAGAGGCCCGCCTGCGTGGCCCGAGGGACGGCAAGGAATGAGCGGGGCCGAGGCTCAGGATCACCCCCTACATGCCCGTTACATGACTCGTGCCCTCGAGCTGGCCTGTCTCGGCCTGGGCCGCTGTAGCCCCAATCCCCCGGTCGGGGCCGTGCTCGTGGCCCGGGGAAGGGTCGTGGGCGAGGGGTTCCACCGGGAAGCGGGCGGCCCCCATGCCGAGGTCGTGGCCCTGGCCCGCGCCGGCAGTCAGGCGCGCGGCGCTGACTGCTACGTGACCCTCGAGCCCTGCTGCCACTGGGGACGGACACCCGGCTGCGCGCAGGCCCTGGCTGCGGCGGGCGTGCGACGGGTGTTCTACTCGGTGGCGGACCCGGACTCCCAGGTCTGCGGACGGGGGACCGGTGTGGCTCGGGCGGCGGGCCTGGTGGTGGTGGGCGACGTCCTGCGCGAGGAGGCCGAGCGCCTCTACGCGGCCTACCTCAAGCACAGAAGGACGGGCCGGCCGCTGGTGGCGGCGAAGATGGCCGTGAGCCTGGACGGCAAGGTTGCGACCCGGACGGGCAAGTCTCGTTGGATCAGCGGCGAGGACTCGCGGCGACTGGTGCATCAGTGGCGGGACGAGTACGACGCGGTGATGGTGGGCGTGGGGACGGTGTTGGCGGACGATCCCGCGCTCACGTGTCGGCGGGAGGACCGGGTGGGACGGGACCCGCTGCGAGTGGTGGCGGACACACAGGCCCGCACGCCCACCGATGCGAGGGTCCTGGCAGAGGGAGGGGCTGGGCGCTGCATTGTGGCCGTGGGCGAGGGCGCGCCGGAGGCGAGGGTCCAGGGACTGCTCGCGGCAGGGGCGGAGGTGTGGGCGATGCCGCGCAACGCCGAGGGCCAGGTGGACCTGGAGGCGCTGGTCGAGGCGCTGGGGTTTCACGGTGTGGTATCCGTCCTGCTGGAGGGCGGCCCGGGCCTGCTCGCCGGAGCGCTGCGTGCTGGCGTCGTGGACCGGCTTCTGGTATTCTACGCACCGAAGGTGCTCGGCGGCGCCCGGGCGCCCGGGATGGTCGCAGGCGCGGGCGTGGCCGAGATTCACGACGGCGAGGGCTGGCGTCTGGCAGACGTCCGCCGCGTCGGGGAAGACCTCCTGGTGGAGGCCTGGCGATGTTCACCGGCCTAGTCCGCGGTCTGGGAATCCTCTCGCAGGCACAGCCCACGGCTTCGGGGCGTGCCCTCGTGATCGCCGCCCGCGTGCTGGCGGGCGAGGTGGGCGAGGGCGATAGCGTGGCGGTCAACGGCGTCTGTCTGACGGTGACGCAGGTGCTGGCGGATGGTTTCGGGGCCTTCGCGGGCACCGAGACCTGCCAGCGGACCACCCTCGGCAGGCTGCCCGCGGGAACCGAGGTCAACCTGGAGCCGGCGCTGAAGGCCGGGCAGGAGATGGGCGGGCATATCGTGCAGGGCCATGTGGACGGCATGGGGAGCCTGGCGTCGGTGAAGCCTGAGGGCGAGACGGTACGCATGGCGTTCGCGGCCGGGCCGGAGTTGCTGGCGGAGATGGTGCCCCGGGGATCGGTAGCCGTGGATGGAGTGAGCCTCACGCAGACCGGCGTGGGTGAAAGCGGCTTCGAGGTCGCGATCATACCGTACACGTGGGAGCACACGAACCTGCGGCACCTCAGGCAGGGCGACTTGGTCAACATAGAGACGGATATTGTGGCGAAATATGTGCGGCGGTTCGTGGCTGCACAGGCCGGGCCGCGGGGCCTGACCAGGGAGTTCCTGGCGGAGCATGGGTACCTCTGAAGAGCCGGTAGGCGGAGCCTACTCCAGGATAGAAGAGGCGCTGGCCCGGCTGCGGGGCGGCGAGTTCGTCATCGTGGTGGACGACGAGCGCCCACGCGCCACCGGCGACCTGGTGCTCGCGGCGGAGTTCGCCACGGCGGAGCGCGTCAACTTCATGATACGCGAGGCGCGCGGCCTGATGTGTGTCGCGATGACGGCCGAGCGCCTCGAGGAGCTTGCCATACCCCTGATGCCCACCGATCCCCTGGAGAGCAAGCGGGCGGCCTTCGCGGTGACGGTGGACGCTCGCGTCGGGGTGACGACGGGCGATTCGGCGGAGGATCGGGCCACGACCGTGCGGACGCTGACCGACCCGGCAAGCAGTGCGCACGACCTGGTGAGGCCGGGGCACGTTCAGCCCGTGCAGGCGGCGCCCGGCGGCGTGCTGCAGCGAACGGGGCACACCGAGGCGGCCGCGGACCTGTGCCGCCTGGGTGGGCTGTGCCCTGCGGCGGTGACGGCGCAGGTGCTGGACGAGGAGGGAGAGGCGGCGCGATTCGAGTACCTGCGGGACTTCGCCGAGGAGCATCGCATCACCATTACCTGCTTGGCCGACCTGATCCGGTTCCGGCGGAGAACCGAGAAGCTTGTGAGGCGCGTGGCGGAGGCGGACCTCCCCACGCGATACGGTACCTTCCGGGTGATCGTGTACGATTCGGCCGTCGGGGAGCAGGAGTACCTGGCGGTCGTGAAGGGGGATCTCTCGAGCTGTGAGGCCCCGCTGGTGCGCGTGCACTCTGGGTGCGTGACGGGTGACTCCTTGGGGTCGCTGAAGTGTGACTGCGGGGCCCAGTTGGGGGCGGCGCTGCGGAGGATCGAGGAAGAGGGCTGTGGGGTAGTGGTCTACATACCGAGCCACGAGGGCAGGGGGATCGGCCTGGCGAACAAGATCCGGGCCTACCACCTGCAGGATCAGGGAATGGACACGGTGGAGGCGAACCTGGCGCTTGGGTTCCCCGTGGACATGCGGGACTATGGGCTGGGCGCGCAGGTGCTCGTGGACCTGGGCGTGCGGCGGATGAGGTTGATGACCAACAACCCGAAGAAGTACGCGGCGCTGGACGGGTATGGGCTGGAGGTGGTGGAGCGAGTGCCGCTGGTGGAGCCTGCCACGCAGTACAGCGAGAGGTACCTGGAGACGAAGCGGGACAAGCTGGGCCACATGCTTGATTGCGGCGAGCCCTCGGACCGGGACGGGTGCGAGACGGGAGAGTAGGGGTGGCGAGACCCCGGGGTCGGAGGGATGTGCCTACCCCCTGGAGGTGCCGAGTATGCCGAAGGTGATAGAAGGGCAGCTTGACGCGACCGGCCTCAGGTTCGGCATCGTGGTGAGCCGGTTCAACGACTTCATAACGGGGCGGCTGCTGGAAGGGGCGCTGGACGCACTGCGTCGGAACGGGGCGGAGGACGAGAAGGTGACGGTGGTGTGGGTGCCGGGGTCCTTCGAGCTGCCGATGGCGGCGAAGAAGATGGCCGAGAGCGGCTCCTACGACGCAGTGATAGCCCTGGGGGCGGTGATCAGGGGAGCCACGCAGCACTGCCAGTACGTGGCGTCGGAGGCGGCAAAGGGGATCGCCCAAGCGGCGCTGGCGACGGGCGTGCCGGTGATCTTCGGGGTGATCACGCCGGATACGCTGGAGCAGGCCATCGAGCGGGCTGGTGCGCGGCTGGCGAACCGGGGGTTTGAGGCCGCGATGTCAGCCATAGAGATGGCAAACCTGATGCGTAATCTGTGAGGTGTACCATGGACAGGGGAGCGAGAGTGCCCAGCTTGTGGGTGGTCGCCGTGGTGGCCCTGGTGTTCGGTGCCCTGGGAGGCGCCGGCGCGGGCTACTGGATGGGCCAGCGGGCCGCCGGGGGGCAGTCCGGGGGTGGCGGCGGCGTGGTAACGCCGCCCGTGGGCACCACGCGCGTTGAGGTGGTCACCGACCGGGACGCCATCGTCAAGGCTGTAGACACCGCCTCGAGGTCGGTCGTCAAGATCGAGACGTTGCGCGCTCCCACGATGTCCGAGGTCTTCGACCAGCTCTTCAGCGGAGTCCAGCCGCGTCCCGTGAGCGGTGTGGGATCGGGGTTCATCTTCGACTACAAGGGCGAGAACCTGGTGATGACCAACAGCCACGTCGCCGGGGACGCCGAGCAGATGCGGGTGAAGATGAGCGACGGGCGCGTCTTCGGCGGCGAGCTGGTGGGCGCGGATCCCGTCGCGGACGTGGCGGTGGTGAAGATGGTGAATCCCTCGGGCGAGATCGTGCCCGCGCCCTTGGGCAACAGCGACGATCTTCGCGTGGGCGAATGGGTCATCGCGGTGGGGAACCCCTTCGACTACGAGCACACGGTGACGGTGGGCGTGGTAAGCGCGAAGGGATACCGGCCGGTGGAGCCCGGTAAGCAGAGGAAGGTCATCCAGACCGACGCGGCGATCAACGTCGGTAACAGCGGGGGGCCGCTAGTGGACCTGGGCGGGAACGTGGTGGGCATCAACTACGCCATCTTTTCACCGACGGGGACGACGGCGGGGATCGGGTTCGCGATCCCGATCGACGAGGCGCGGACGCTGGCGCGCGTGCTGGTCGAGGGAGGCCCGTGGGTGGGGCTGCCCGCCAACGCCCTGATGGTGAACAGCCCGGGGCTGAGCGCACACTTCGACCTGCCGACGGACAAGGGCGTGGTGGTTTTCTACGTGGAGCCCGACAGCCCGGCGTCGAAGGCGGGAGTGCGGATGGGCGACATCATCCTGTCCATTGACGGCCAGCCAGCGAAGGACGGCCAGCAGGTGCAGGACGTGATCCTGGGGCACGCCATCGGCGATACCATCAAGCTCCAGGTGCAGAGGGGCGACAAGCAGGTGGACTTGTCGGTACAGGCTGGGCGTATGTCGGAGGCCCGGCGGGGACGAGGCCCACAGTAGGGCCGGCGTGTCGCCTCTAGCCGGGATAGGACCCCGGAGGCCGGGGTCAGGCCTCGTAGGTCGGCGAGCCCGCCAGATAGGTGGCGACGACCTGGAGGTCGTCCAGGCTTTCCTCGGTGACCTGCCGCCCGGCGGATCCTGAGCCCTGGCGTCGAAGAGGCCCGCGGGCGGGGCCGAGGCCCGTCACGCACCCAGGCCCACGTGGCCGCCCTCGCTACGCACGGAGAGCTGGAGCTGGAAGGGACGCAGCTCTTCCTCGCAGGGGGAGCCCGTGGCCACCCACACGACTCGGGCGCGCGGGCGCACGATCACGGATGCCGACGTCGTGATGCTCGCCTCGCCCTCGCCGTGCCTGCAGATGGGCGCGGGGTCACTGTGGTCGCGGAGGATACCCCGCGCTCCCTCCACCGTGTGCTCGCTCTCCCCCGCCAGGCGGCCCAACTTGTCCCAGCGCGCCCGGCTTTCCTCCAGATCGGCCGGCGAGCAGGCGACCAGGTCGGACAGATCGGGGGTCAGGAAGTGGTTGGTGGCCCAGACGGCCCCGTGCTCGGGCTCGCGCGTCGCCATCTTGTAGACGCTGCGCTCGACGCCGATCAGGCGGTCTTCGTCGCCGAGGACCAGGTTGAAGGGATGGCAGGCGAACTCGGTCTCGAGGAGGATCTCGAGCGCTTCGTCAACATCGTGAGCGCCTTCGAGGACCAGCCGGGTCACCATGTTGGACGGCAACCCCGCGCCGTTCCACTCGCCCGTGGAGACCGAGGCGCCCCCGAAACCCACGCCGTGCTCGTTGACGCCCGGGCCTCCCCAGACCGTGCCGGGCCAGGTGAGGTGAAGGAACTGGGCCCTGCCCGGAACGTCCAGGACGGTCACGGCATACTGGGGCGTCTGGTCGGCGGCCAGGTCGTTGGTCTTGGCGATGAGTGGGCCGCCCGCCGCGTCGGCGAAGCCCAGGACGGAGCATCCCAGAACCGTGAGCTCGACAAGGCAGTTGAGCATGAAGATGGTCTGGCACGGAAGGCCCGCGCCTTCGGCGACGCCCTCCATCTCGGCGATGAGGTGAGGGGCAAGGCGGTCAAGGTTGCCGAGCATGCACGAGAGGCGCTCGCGATGGGCGTCGCAGGCGAAGCAGTCGGGAAGGTCGAGCAGCGCCAGCAGGTCGCGGATGGGCTGGCGAAGCTGGGCGCCGATCTGGCGGCCGACATCGGTCGGGTCGCCATAGGCCCGGGCGAAGAGGCAGCTCCCTTCGTCCATCGTTTTTGCCTCCTTCTGATCCAGCGTGCCGCGGCCCGGCGGTCGTTCTCCCTCTTCACCCTCCGGCACCTCGGTGGACTCCCGCGCGTGGCGGTCAGGGCAGGACCATCGCCTTGACGGTCTCGCCACGGCGCACGGCGTCCAGCGCCTCGCCGGTCCGCTCAAGGGGATAGCGGTGGGTGATGAGCGGGAGGACGCTGACGCGGCCCGTGACCAGCAAAGTGCGGGCGCGCGAGTCCGTGAGCGGGTTGGTGAAGGCGCCCCGGATAGTGATCTCGTGGTGGTAGATGTCGAAGGGCTTCATGGGCAACTCGAAGCCCGGGGCCTGGACGCCGAAGAAGAGCACCGTGCCGCCCGGACGGACGAAGGACAGGACCTGCGCGGCCGGAGAGGGATGGCCGGAGGCCTCGATGACGACCTGTGCGCCGCCCCCGGTGAGCTCGGCGATGCGCTCGCGCAGCTCGTCGGGCCCGAGACCCGAGGGGTCCACGACGGCGTCGGCGCCCAGGTCCTGGGCCAGGCGGCGCTTGTGCTCGAGGGGCTCGAGGAGGACGAGGGGCGCCGCGCCGGCGTGTCGGGCGAGCTGGAGGAGGATGAGCCCGATGCTTCCGCCGCCGGTGATGACGGTGGGGTCGCCGGGCTGAAGGTCCGCCTGGTCGGTACCGTGCAGGCAGCAGGAAG
>CAZSOQ010000067.1:11865-23154 GCA_964608495.1 uncultured Armatimonadia bacterium
GCATGGCGGCGGCCTCGGCGGGGAAGTCCTCGGGCAGGACCAGGAGCTGGCGGGCGGGCGCCACGAGGCGCTCGGCGAAGCCGCCCGGAAGCTGCACGCCGATGGCTATCATGTCGGGGCAGAGGTGGGGGCGCCCGCGCAGGCAGGCGTAGCACACTCCGCAGGCCATGTTGGGGTTGACGCCGACCAGGTCCCCCTCACGCACGTGAGTGACGTTGTGGCCGACGGCCTCGACGCGGGCCGCGATCTCGTGGCCCGGGAGGACCGGGTAGTCCGTGGCGAGGAAGTCGCCGCTCTGGATGCGCAGGTCGGTGCCACAGACGCCACAGGCCTCGACGCGCAGGAGCGCATCGCCATCGCCGGGCGTCGGGTCGGGCACCTCTTCGACGCGGATCCCGCCGTCAGCGTAGAATAGGGCTGCTCTCATCGCTGGTCACTGGAGCGCGTATTCGCGGGGTGGGATGGGGGTCCTTCAGGAACAGCAGCTCGGACGGCCCCGTCTAAGGGGCAGGTGCGCGGGACGTGGACAAGACCGGAGGCGAGACACGATGGGCGAGACTGACAAGACACACCCAAGCGCGACCAGGGCGGCCTGGGTGCTCATAGCACTCGGAGCGCTGGCCATGGTGTGGAGCATGGCCGCGGGCGCGAACGGGGATACGGCCCTGATGGCCCTTGGCATCAGGCTCATCAGCCCGGAGACCTTCCTCGTGGACAGCCCCGGGGCCGTGCGAGTGATCGTGACTGACCACGCGCAGCGGCAGCCGGCGTCGGGCGCCGCCGTGTCGTTGCGGTTGACGAACCAGGAAGGAACGCAGGGGGTGGCGCTCTTCGACGGGAGGACCAACCGGGCGGGCACCGTGCAGGCCGCCTTCCGCGTGCCCGACCTGCAGCCCGGCCAGTATGTGCTGCGGGCGGAGGTGCGCCACGGGACGCAGCGGGATGAACTGTCGCAGACCGTGCAGCTGCGGAAGGCCTATCAGGTCATGATCATGACGGACAAGCCCGTCTACCAGCCGAGCCAGACGATCCACCTGCGGGCGCTGGCGCTGCGGCGACCGGACCTCAAGCCCGTGGGTGGCGTGGGGGCGACGATCGAGGTAAAGGACGCCAAGGGCAACAAGGTCTTCAAGCGCCAGATGAAGACGAACGAGCTGGGCGCTGTGTGGACGGACTTCGAGCTGGCGGACGAGATCAACCTGGGGCGGTACGAGTGCAAGGTCATCGCGGACAAGGCCGAGGCCATCAAGACGGTGGAAGTGAAGAGGTACGTGCTGCCCAAGTTCAGGGTCACGGCCACCACGGAGCAGGAGTACTACAAGCCGGGCGAGCGACTGAAGGGGAAGGTGACGGCGGAGTACTTCTTCGGCAAGCCGGTAGCGGGGGGACAGGTGGAGGTGACCGCCAGGACCTTCGACGTGGCGTACGCGGACATCGCGAAGGTGGCGGGGCGCACCGATCCGACCGGGACCTTTGACTTCCAGGTGAGACTGCCGCCGCATTTCGTGGGGCAGCCGCTGGAACAGGGGCAGGCCTTCGTCGAGCTCGACGTGAAGGTCACGGATACGGCCGACCACAGCGAGAAGATAGTGATCAGCCGCACCGTGGCGGGGCAGGACTTGCAGATCCACGCCGTGCCCGAGAGCGGCGAGCTGGTGGCCAACGTGCCGAACCTGGTGTGGGTGCTGGTGAGCGATGCCACCGGCAAGCCCGTCCAGGCGCGGGTGGAGCTGGCCGATGTGCAGGCGATGGCGCCCTGGGAGGTGCAGTGGCAGAAGCAGCGGGTGACGACCGATGAGCTGGGGATCGCGGAGGTGCAGGTGACGCCGCGGCTGAGTGAGCACGAGCTGCGGGCCCAGCGGACGACGGGCCCAATCGGCGGCCGTGGCGGGATGGCTCCCATGCCCGAGATCCTCGCGGAGCCCATGGGGCCGGGGATGGGCGCACCCGGGCCGACCGCGCCCATCGTGCTCGCGCTGGCAGCAAAGTCGCGCAGTGGGCAGGTGGGCGAGGCCACCGTGCCCCTGGGCGTGAGTGACACCACGGATGGCGAGAGCCTGCTGCTGCGGGCGGACAAGGCGGTGGCGCAGGTGGGGGCGACCGTGGGAGTGGTGGCGCTGGCGCCCGTAGCGACGGGGTACGTGTACTTCGACGTGATCAAGGACCGGCAGACGATGCTGACGCAGGCGGCCGACCTCAGGGCGGGCAAGGCGGAGGCACAGATCGCCCTGGGGCCTGAGCTGGCCGGTACGGCGTACATCAGCGCCTACCGGGTGACGCGGCGCGGGAACGTGGTGCGCGACACGAAGCCGCTGGTGGTGGAGCCGGCCGGGGACCTGCACATTGACGTGAAGGCGAGCCGCGACGTGTACCGCCCCGGCGAGAAGGCGCGGCTGGACTTCGAGGTGCACACGGTGGACGGCCAGCCCGCCGTCGCCGCGCTGGGCGTGAGCATCGTTGACGAGAGCGTCTTCGCGCTGCAGGAGATGCAGCCGGGGATGGAGCGGGTCTACGCGTACCTGGAGGAGGAGCTGCGCAAGCCGCGGTACGAGATCCACGGGCTGGAGATCCCGGTCATCGTGACCAGGCCCGAGCCGCTCGTGCCCCTGGAGAAGCAGCGAGCGGCGCAGGTGATGCTGGCGTCGGTGGAGATCCCGAAGCTGGGCGTGCAGGTGGACGACTCCTACGGAGTGCGGCTGGAGAGGGCCAAGCAGGAGTGGGCGGAGAAGATGCGCCCGAAGTGGACGGTGGTGCAGCGGGCGTTGCGTGCCTACAACCGGAAGATGGGGGAACCGCCGACCTACGAGGAGGGGCTGCAGGCTCTGGTGAGGGAGGGCCTGGCGAAGGAGGAGGACCTGACGGACCTGTGGGGCCACCGGCTCAAGGCCATGCCGTCGTGGCAGGGCGAGGAGAGGCTGTACGCGCCTCAACTCGTGAGCGCGGGGCCGGACGGGGAGTTCGACACCGAGGACGACGTGGTGATCGCGGTGGAGGAGGAGCGGAGGCTCCTGGCGGCGCCCGGGATGATGGGAGGCATGGGCCGGGGCGCGGGCGCACCGCCCGGGGAAAAGGCGGCGGCCCTGGCGCCGGGCGTCGAAGCGGAGGCGCTTGGCGCAGGGGGGGCCGCGATGGCAGGCGGACCGGGCGCCCCCACCGCCAAGCCCGTGCGGGTGCGACAGTTCTTCCCGGAGACGATGCTCTTCCGGCCGGGCCTGATTACCGACAGGACGGGACGCGCGTCGGTGGACTTCGAGATGGCGGACTCGATAACCACGTGGCGGCTGACGGCGCTGGCGAACTCGGCGGCCGGGGAGCTCGGGTCGCGGGACGCGCCGATCCGGTGCTTCCAGGACTTCTTCGTGGACCTGGACCTGCCGGTGTCGCTGACGCAGGGCGACCGGGTGTCGGTCCCCGTGGCGGTCTACAACTACCTCAAGACCCGGCAGACGGTGCGGCTGAAGCTGGAGAAGGAGGACTGGTTCGAGCTGGCCGGGCAGCCGGAGCAGGAGCTGAACCTGCAGCCGAGCGAGGTGACGGTCCGCTACTTCCCCATCCGGGCCAAGGCCCTGGGCGACCACAAGCTGACGGTCTATGCCTATGGGAGCAAGATGAGCGACGCGATCAAGCGGCCGGTGACCGTGCAGCCCGACGGCAAGCTGGTCGAGGAAGCGGCCAACGGGCGGCTGAAGGGGGATGTGGTCGCGGAGCTGGTGATCCCGAAGGAGGCCCTGGCCGGCGCGAGCACGATCCTGGTGAAGGTGTACCCGGGCATCTTCTCCCAGGCGGTGGAGGGCCTGGACAGCATCCTGCGGATGCCCTTCGGGTGCTTCGAGCAGACGACATCGGTGACGTACCCGAACGTGCTCGTGATGGACTACATGCGCAGCACGCGACAGGTCACGCCGGAGATACAGATGAAGGCGGAAGGATTCATCAACCAGGGGTACCAACGGCTGGTCTCCTACGAGGTGGCGGGCGGCGGGTTCTCCTGGTTCGGGAACGCGCCGGCGAACAGGATGCTGACTGCGCTGGGCGTGATGGAGTTCTACGACATGAGCCAGGTGTATCCGGTGGATGAGGCGATCATCCGGCGGACTCAGGAATGGCTGCTGCGGCAGCAGAAGGACGACGGATCCTGGCCGCCGGACGAGGAGTACCTGCACCAGGAGGCCTGGGGACGCCTGCAGAACAGCAAGCTGGTGCCGACGGCGTACATCACCTGGGCACTGGCGGCCACGAGGCAGGAGAGCACGGGGACGAGGCGTGGCTGGGAATACGTGCGCTCGCATTGGAAGGAGGCCAGCGGGCCCTACCAGCTCTCGGTGGTGTGCAATGCTCTGGCGGCCGGGGACGCCCTGTTCCGCCGCGGCGACCTGGACGACGCGACGCTCGAGGCGCTGGACAAGCTCGTGGGAATGGCGAAGCACGAGGACGAGAAGATGTGGTGGGAAGGCGAGATGACGGGGATAACGCACAGCAGCGGGCGCGGGGCCGACCTGGAGACCACGGGCTTCGGCGCGCTGGCGCTGATCGGCTCGGGGCGCTATGGGGCGGAGGCCACGCAGGTGCTGAACTACCTGGTGGAGGCGAAGGACCCGGCGGGCACCTGGCACTCCACGCAGGCGACGATGCTGGCGCTGAAGGCCCTGCTGATGGCCCAGAAGGGGGCGACGCAGGGCGCGGCGGGCAAGGTCCAGGTAGTGGTGAACGACAAGCCCGCGGCGACGGTTGAGATAACGAAGGAGAACGCCGACGTGCTGCAGATGGTGGACTGCCGGCAGCTCGTGAGGGAGGGCAAGAACACCATCAAGCTGGCGATGAAGGGCGAGGGCTCGATGCTCTACCAGGTGGTGGGCAAGTACTGGATGCCCTGGGGGACGGTACGAGAGGCCCAGGGCGAGCTGCTGGACATCACGGTGTCCTACGACAAGGCAAAGCTGGCGGTCAACGACACGGTGACGGCGCGGGCGCAGGTGAAGAACAACGCCCCGGGGCCGACGAGCATGGTTGTGGTGGACCTGGCCGTGCCGCCGGGGTTCGCCGTGGAGGCCGGGGACCTGGCCGAGCTGGTGGACCAGGGCGTGATAGACAAGTTCAACCTGACCGGCCGCCAGATCATCGTGTACCTGGAGAGAGTGGACGGCGGCCAGCAGCTAGCCTTCGAGTATCGGCTGCGAGCACGCTACCCGATCAAGGCGAAGGCGCCGGCGTCGGTGGCCTACGAGTACTACAACCCGGACAACCGGGCCCAGGCCAAGCCGGTGGAGATGGTGGTGACGGAGTAGACGGGAAGGCGCTGGGCCTCCGACTCATGACAGAACCCGCCTCGAGCCGAGGCGGGTTCCTCATTGCCGAAGGAGAGAAGAGATCGGGCGGCGCGCTAGTCCGGCCGGCCGTCGGCGTCGGGGCCGAGAAGCTTCTCCAGCCCGCCCGGGCTCCTGAGGGTCTCGTCCACGAGACGCTCCTCGGCCGGGTCTATCTGGGGCAGGATGGCCTCGGGGGACGAGGCGGCGGAAGGCGCCTCTTCGGGAAGCTCACCGTCGTCCTCGTCCTCGTCGTCCTCCAGGGCCTCTTCGGCGGCCTCGGCCTTCTTCAGGGCTTCCTGCGCCGCCTCAGTGAAGCCCGCCACGTCCAGCACGGAGGACACCCACCAGTAGAGTTGGGCGTCCAGGTCGCCCCCCAGCCCCTGCTCGAAGGCGGACACCGCGCGCAGACACGCGAGCTGGAACTCCAGCTCGCGGGCAGCGCTGCCGCCGTCGGCTCTGGGGAAGTCGCGAAGGGCCTGCTGGTAGCGGATGTAGCCCCGGAGGAGATGGATGAGGGGGTCTTCCACGCCGGCGTCCTGGGCTGCATCGAGGTGCAGGAGCGCGCGGTTGAGGTCCCCAAGCCTCAGTCGGCACTCGGCCAGAGACAGCTCGCGGGCCGCGCGCGTCGCCTGGGACGTAACGCGGGAGCGCTGGAGACTGCCGACATTGTGCTCGAGGGCCTCACGCTGCTGCTGATGAAGGTGGGACAGCTCGTCCAGCGCCAGGTCGTCGCCCTCCACGGCCTGCTCGACCCGGCGGTGGTAGTGCAGCTCGGCGCGCATGAGCTGGCCCAGGGCGCGTCCGACCGCCGTGTCAGCTTCCTGGCTCGCCAGCAACTGGTCCAGCGCGAGCTCGAACAGCGCCCCGGACGCCCACTCAGTGGTGTCGAGCTGTTCGAGCTCGCTAAGCATGCCCAGGAGCTCCTGGTCGTCGTAAGAGCCTGCCATTCTGCACAGTCACCTCGGGAGGGCAGGAGCTACTTGATCTCCACCTTGCCGCCTGCTTGCTCGATTTTCGCCTTCACGGCCTCCGCATCCTCCCTGGAGACGGCCTCGGCGATGACTGCGCCAGGCGCGGACTCGACCAGCTCCTTGGCCTCCTTCAGGCCGAGGTTGGTGACCTCGCGGACGGCCTTAATGACGTGGATCTTGTTCTCGCCCACGTCGGTCAGGATGGCGTCGAACTCGGTTTGCTCCTCCGCCTCGGCGGCCTCGACGCCGGCGCCGGGCATGGCGGCAACGGCGACAGAAGCCACGGCGCTGACGCCCCACTGCTCCTGCAGCTTGTCCTTGAGCTCGACGAGCTCGAGGACGGAGAGCTTGTTGATCGCTTCGATTATCTCGTCCACGGACATCTCTGGAATCATCCTCCTGGATGGGTGACGCCCCGAGGGGCGCAGGTTTGTCAAAGCTGTCTGGGCGCCGGCGCGGCGTGCGCGCTAGCCGCCCTCTGCCTCGCGTCGCTTATCGGCGATGCCGTCAAGGACGTACACCAGCTCGGCGACAGCAGCGTTCAGGGTCCCCACCAGCTCCCTCATGGGGCCGGCGATGGCACCGACGACGCTGGCCTGGATCTCGAGCTTGCTGGGTAGGCTGGCCATTGCAGTTGCCCTGTCTGCGCCCAGCGTCTCACCCTCGATGTGCGCGGCCTTGACCGCCACGCCCGGGTGCTCCTTGCCGAAATCCCTGACCGCGCGGGCGGGCTCGATGGGGTCCTCCGGGCAGTAGAGCAGCGCTGTCGGCCCTACGAGGTAGGCGACGATGTCCCCATTGATGTCCAGCCCGGCGAGAGCAAGTCGGAGGAGGGTGTTCTTCACCACCTCCAGCCGTCCGCCGGCGGCGATCACTGCGCCGCGCAAGGCGTTCATCTGGGTCACCGACAGGCCGCTGAACTCGACCAGGTAGAAGTTGGGCGAGCCGCTGACGGCCTCGCGCAGTCGTTCTACTTCCGCGACATTCTCAGCCTTGGGCACCTAATCACCTCCTTGTTCCCGATGTCTGTTGACCTCGCTCCGGAAAAGCGACGCGGGAGCTACCGAGGTCGGCAGCTCCCGCGAAAGGGTAAGGATCGCGTTCGCCTATTGACGACCTCGGCGGGCCGGCCCTATCAGGGCCGCATTGAGCTCTCGCACCCGCTGTCTTGGGTCCGTGAGGGTCCTTAGCCTATCAGTCCGAGTTCCTGAGCGCAATCCCTCCACTTATAGCGCCCATCACCTCGCCCCCCGGTCATCCCGATGCAGGCCTTGGCCACGCTGACGGATCGATGGCACAGATGAGGTCCCGCGCACGCTCCTCGCCGAGCTTCATCTGCAGCGCGAAGCCAGCGCTCTCCTCAATGGAGACAAGCCCCTGGGGCCGCCCCAACTTCCGCCGGGTAAGCACCACCAACTCGACCTTGTCGTAGCACGCTAGCCCCGGCAAGGTGACGTTGGTCGCTTCATACCGCCATGCCCCGGGCCCGTTAGCGGGTGGTCCCTGCAGCTGGCGCCACTGCACTCTTCCGGCTCTCGTCTCCTGGAGCAAGGCATTCCAAACGAGTTGCTCGCGGACCGCATCCCACAGGGCCTGCAGCAGACCCCCATCGCTGACCTGCAGCGGTTTGCTTCCGCGGAATAGCACCATCAGAGATACGGCCCCCACGGATCGTTCCGCGACCGCGCCAGTCGACGGTTCCACCACGAGCACCGCCTCGGCATCCTTTCCGTCAAGCGTCACCGATGCGCGGCAGCCGGGGGCATTGGATAGCGGCTCCCAGTGCGACAGGTCCTTCAGCGTCTGCGTCCTCAACTCGTCTACCGTACTCGCCCATGCGTTCAATGTCGTTTGCGCTGCGGCTCCGCTCACTTGGCATCACCATCCTCTACGGCACGGCGCAGCACCCCCCGCCACTCGGCCAAACGCTGTTCCAGTTGCAGCAACTGCGAGAGATGCTCCCGAGATTCCTGCGCTCCGCCCTGCGTGCTGACGAGACCCTCGGCTAGCTTCCAGGCGAGAGCCGCCACGTTAGTCGCTTCCTGCGCTGCCATGTACTCCGCAGTCGAGGACAGCCCTGACGCAAGGCTCTCGCAGGACCTGAGGGCTCTGACCCACTCCCCTGCCTGGAGTGCGTCACGTACGATGAAGATGAGATGCAGGGCCTCCTCTTCCAGCCACCTCTCGGCGTACATACGCCTGACCGCTCGTCTTGCCGACCTGCCGGCTTGCTCGGCTGCCAGAGCTGCGTCACCTGCTTGCCTCGCGGAGCGCCTTGCGCCAAGCAGACTCGCCACGGCCACACCCGCGCTCAGCAGGCCCATAACCGCCCCTACTATACTGCAAAACGCCCCCCACGTCTGCAGTGCTTCCACTCGTGCCCTCCTCGAAGCCACGCACGGCTCGGGCTTGGCCGGCCGTGGGTGGTGCGTCCGTGCTAGGCGGCCTTGGAGGCGGCGGCGACAGCCTGGTCCACGTCCAGCTTCACGCCTGGGCCCATGGTCGAAGTCAGCGTGATCGAACGTATGTACCGGCCACTGACGCCCCCGGGGCGGGCAGCCACCACGGCGTCGAGCAGGGCCGAGAGGTTCTCGCGAAGCTGCTCGTCGCTGTAGGAGACGCGGCCGATGGGCACGTGAATCACGCCGCCGCGGTCAATGCGGTACTCGACACGGCCGGACCTGAGGTCGCGCACGACTTCGGCAACGTCAGGCATGATGGTGCCCGCCTTCTTGGAGGGCATGCGCGGGCCAAGCTTCTTGCCCAGACGGCCGACGATGCGCATGAGCTGCGGCTGGGCGACCAGGATGTCGAACTCGTCCCAGCCCTGCTCGATGGCGGCGACCAGGTCCTCGCTCCCGACGCGGTCCGCGCCCGCGTCCTCGGCCTGCTTGGCGGGCTCGCCCTCGGCGAAGACGGCCACTCGCGGCACTTTGCCCGTGCCGTGAGGCAGGACGACGGTGCCGCGCACCTGCTGCTCGGCCTTGGCCGGATCAACGCCCAGCCTGATGTGCACCTCGACGGTCTCGTCGAACTTGGCCGAGGCGGCCGCCTTCACGAGCTCGATGGCCTCCGCGACCGTGTGATGGACCGTGCGGTTAACCTTCGTGGCCGATTCGCGATAGCGCTTGCTGCGGTTCGCCATTGGTTCTCACTCACCTAGTCCACGACTTCGATGCCCATGCTGCGCGCGGTGCCGCAGACGATCCGCATGGCGGCTTCCACGTCCCTGGCGTTGAGGTCGGGCATCTTGCGCTCGGCGATCTCCCGCACCTGAGCCCTGGTGACGCGGGCGACCTTCTGCTTGTTGGGCTCGGGCGAGGCGGTCTCGATCCCGGCGGCGCGCTTGAGCAGACTGGACACCGGTGGGGTCTTGGTGATGAAGGTGAAGGAGCCGTCGTGGTAGATGGTGATCTCCACCGGTACGATATCGCCGACCTGGGCGGCAGTCCTGTTGTTGAAGGCCTTGCAGAACTCCATTATGTTTACCCCGTGCTGACCGAGGGCCGGGCCCACGGGCGGGGCGGGATTGGCTTTGCCGGCTGGGACGTGCAGCTTGACGACAGCCTTGATCTTCTTTGCCATTGCCTACTCGCCTCACAGTGATACAGGTGGAACGTGCGCGCGGACTGCCCGGGGCGTCCGGGCGGGTTAGAGACGCTCGATCTGGGTGAATTCCACCTCGACGGGGGTCTCGCGGCCGAAGAGGGCCACCTGGACCTTGACGGTCTCGCGCTCGGGGTTGACCTCCACGATCTTGCCCGAGAACTCGGCGAAGGGCCCCTCGCTGATCCGCACCGCCTGACCGGGCTCCCACACGGCCTTGGGCTTGGCCGATTCCTCGCCGATGGTCCTGAGGATGCGCTCGGCTTCCTCGCGGCGCAGGGGCACAGGGCCGGCGCCCTGGGCGCCCGTGCCGAGGAAGTGGGTCACGCCCGAAACGCGCTGGATGAGGTTGCGCATTTCCTCCGTGAGGTCCATCTCGACGAAGACGTAGCCGGGGTAGAGCTTGCGGCGGACCTCGCGCCGGCGACCGCCCGAGGACCGAATCTCTGTCTCGGTCGGGATGAGCACCCGGCGGATGAGGTGCCCGATGTTGCGCGCCTCAGCCTGGCGCGAGATGGCATCGGCCACCTTGCCTTCCTTCCCCGTCAGGGTATGAATCACATACCAGCGCATGGACATAAAGCCGCACCGCCGCTATTCATACAGGTTGAGGGCACCGACCAACTGCACGAAGAGCGTGTCCCACAGACCCACCCAGGCTGCCACAACCACCACGGCTACCACGACAACCAGCGTGTAGGTGTAGGTTTCCTCTTTGCCGGGCCAGACGACCCGGTTCATCTCGACGCGCACATCGCGCAGGAAGGTGATGAGGCGATCCACCGGCGCCGTAATGCGGGCGAACAAGCTCTTGCGCTTACCGTTGCCGGCCGGACGCTTGCGCTTCTGCGCCGAACGCTGCTGGCCCTCTTGTTTGCGACTGCGCGTCCCAGACATGCCCCGACTCCTCTCGGCAAAGGGTAGTGCCCCACGCTACTCGGCGGGGATCCAGGCCGCCGCAAGGACAACATAGCGCCCTGCCCTCGCACAGGCCGTCACCCAAAACAAAAGGCCGGCCCACGGGGGCCGCCGGTTGGACCTGTTCGCTGGCAGGGGCGGCCGGACTCGAACCGACAACCGCCGGTTTTGGAGACCGGCGCTCTGCCAATTGAGCTACGCCCCTACTGCGGCCCTTCAGTATACAGCAGGCCCATTACCTGTGCAAGCGCACTTCGCGGTGCTCCGTGTGCTTGTTGCACCGCGAGCAGTGCTTGCGCAACGCCAGCTTCTTCTGCTGGGTCTGGCGGTTCTTCGTCGTTATGTAGTTCTGCTCCCCACACTCGGAGCACTCGAGAATCAGTCTCATCTGCGGCATTGCTCTTGTCCCCTACTTCCCGGATCGGCCCCCGCCGTCCTACTCGACCACCTTGGCGACGACGCCGGCGCCGACGGTGCGCCCGCCCTCG
>CAZSOQ010000068.1:0-23109 GCA_964608495.1 uncultured Armatimonadia bacterium
GGTCTGGACGGCCCGGAGCAGGTGGCGATGATGGAGCTGCTGGGGCGGCTGGCGCGCGAGGGCCGGGCGGTGCTGGTGATCACGCACGCGGTGTGGGCGGCGGCGCGGTACGCCAGCCGGGTGGTGCTGCTCTCGGAGGGCCGAGTGGCCGCGGACGGGCCTCCACGCGGGGTGTTGGGCGAGGTGGGGCGAATGCCGGAGACGGGCGTGGAGCCGCCCGTGAGCGTGCGGGTGAGCCAGCGGGTGCTGGGCCAGACCTTGCTGGCGCCGCACGAATTCGCCACCCATGTGCGCCTCCCGGGCCTGGAGAAGGAGGGAGCGGACAGGTGAGCGGCGCATCGCTCTACGTCGAGGGGACAAGCTGGCTGCATCGCCTGCATCCCGCCATGAAGGTCGCCATGGCCGCGCTGCTCTTCGCCGTGTTCCTTGCCTTCAACGATCCGGCCTACCTGGCCGTGGCGACCGCGGGGGCTGTGATCATCATCCTGCTGAGCGTCGGTGCCGGGCCGCTGGCGCGGATGGGCGGCTTCCTCCTGCTGCTGCTGGTGGCCTCGACGCTGCTCTGGGCGGCTTTCCTGGAGGACCCGAACGCGCGGGAGATGCTGCCGGCATGGACCTGGGGGCCCCTGGCGGTGACCCGCGGCACGGCGCTGTTCGGGCTGGCCATGGCGCTGCGGATCGTCGGGATGGTGCTCGTCGGCCTGGCGGTGGTGACGACGACGCGGCCGGAGGAGTTCAGCTACGGGCTGCGATGGCTGGGCCTGCCGCCCATGCTCGCCACGGCCATCGCGCTGTCGTTCCACCTGCTGCCGCTCTTCGTGACCACGGGCCTCATCGTCCGGCAGGCACAGCAGGCGCGGGGGCTGGAGCTGGTGCGGCTGCCGGCCTGGCAGCGGTTCATGCGCTCGGCGGCGGTGGCGGTGCCGGTGATGGGCTACGCGCTGCGGCGGGCCGACGATCTCACCCGCGCCCTCGAGCTATGGGGCGTGGGAACCTGCAGGCCGACGTTCCTGCGACAGCGGGGGATCACCCGCGGAGAAGTGCTGCTGCTGGTGGTCGTCTTCGCGGCCGCGGTTGCCTGCGTCTACGCGAGGGTGAACGGATATGGCGAGATGCTTCCACGGCTCTAGCGTGGCGGCGGCGGTGCTCTGCGCGGCGGCGCTGGGGGCCCAGGCCCAGCCGCCCGACGGCTGGGGCTGGCTGGTGTACCCGTGCGTGAGGGCCGAGACCCCGCCGTCCCTGGACGGGCGCCTGGACGACCCCGTCTGGCAGGCCGCCGTGCCCGCCAGCGGCTTCCGCTTCAGCGCCTCGCAGAGCATGGCACCGTACCAGCTTGTGATGAAGCTGGCGTGGGACCAGGACTGGCTGTACCTGGCGGTGGTGATCGAGGAGCCGGCGATGGACAAGCTGGTGATCACGGCCCACGGGCGGGACGCGTACGTGTTCAACGACGACAGCATCGAGTGGTTCGTGGACCCGTGGCACGGGCAGGGGATGTACTACCAGTTCGGCCTGAACGTGGCGGGCGCGATGTGGGACTCGCAGATTGGGGAACGGGCGTGGGACTGTGACTGGCGGGCGGCGGTCGCCAGGGGCGAGGACGCCTGGTTCGCCGAGTGCGCCATGCCCCTGCAGCAGTGGGGCAAGCGCCTGCTCGGAACGGGGGACGTGTGGGGCTTCAACCTGTGCCACGAGCGTCAGGCGGGCGGCAGCCGCGAGCTGATCAACTGGGCGAACGTGATGGGGGACTTCCACCGGCTGGGGCTGTTCGGGCACCTGGTCTTCCTCGACAGCCCGGCGGAGCTGGAGCCGGGGCTGATGGGGAGGGTCGCGGGGAAGATCGGGCGGCCGGCGCGGTTCTTCACGGCCACGGGCTGGTGGCAGGTGGACGACGAGGTCCGCGCGACGACCTACCAGGAGGACCTGCGCCAGGCGATCAAGGTGCGCCTGGGCGAGCCGCTCAGGGAGGTCCGGGACGCCCTGGACCGCGAGGAGCAGCCGGAGCTGTGGGCGGAGTACCGGGCGCTGGCCGACGAGTGGTACGAGGTGCGGCGGCTGGGCGACAGGGCTGTGGACGCGGTGGAGTGGGCCCACGCGCGGCCCGCGCTGGACGGGCTTGAGACGCGCGTGCCCGAGCTTCTGTGGAAGGTGAAGCTGGCGGAGCTGCTGCAGAGCCTCTAGGGTCGTCCGCCAGGACCCGGGCGCGCCGCGGGGGCGTGGGGATGGGGCGAGCGCGGCAGGCGCCGCGAGGGCAGGGATTCTCAGCATACCCGAGGCTCGGGCTGACCGAGCAGCACCTGTAATCCGTCGGAGGTGAACGGGAGAATGGCAAGGCTGTATGGGCGCCAATACTCACGCAAGGAACTCATGGAGAGGGTGGGCAGCATTGACCAGGTGGCCGGGGCCAGGCTCATCAGGCTCGCGGACGGCAATGAGGACGACTCGCCGGCCGTGCTGTTCCGGACGGGCACGGGGATGAGCTTCATCGCCAACGCCAACCGCGGGCTGGACGTCGTGGCGGCGGAGTGGCGCGGCGCGTCCCTGTGCTGGCGGTCGCAGACGGGGGACGCAAGCTCGGCGCACTTCGACCCGCTCGGGCTGGGCTGGCTGAACACCTTCTTCGGCGGGCTGGTGACGACGTGCGGGACGACCTACTGCGGGTCGCCGGTCGAGGACCCGGACACGAACGAGGGCGGACCCACGGTGAGGCTGGGGGAGGACGGGGCGCTGGAGTGGTCGCCGACGGGCAGCCTGGGCCTGCACGGCCGCTTCTCGCACACGCCGGCGAAGAACCTGTACGTGGACGGCTCTTGGGACGGGGACGACTACGAGTTCTGGGCGCAGGGCAAGATGCGTGAGGCCAGGGTCTTCGGGCCGAACATGGTCGTGGAACGGCGGGTGTCCAGCCGGCTGGGCGAGAACAGGCTGTGGCTGCGCGATGTGGTCACCAACGAGGGCTGGGAGCCGCAGGAGCACATGTACCTGTACCACATCAACCTGGGCTTCCCGGTGATTGACGAGGGCGGGGAGTACGTGTTCCCGGTCGAGGAGACCACGCCGCGCACGGAGATCGCGGCGAAGCACTTCGACACCTGGAGCCGGTTCCCGGCGCCGATTCCCCACGAGGAGGAGTGGGTGTACTACCATCGCTGCCGCTCGATGGGGGACGGCACGGTGTACGTGGCCTTCGTGAACCGGGGGTTCAGCGGCGGCGAGGGGCTGGGCGTGTACGTGAAGTACAACATCGCGCAGTTCCCGCAGCTCATCCAGTGGAAGATGCCGGCCCAGGGCCACTACGTGACCGGCATCGAGCCCGCGACGAACCTGGTGGACGGGCGAGTGAGGGAGCGCGAGGAGGGCCGGCTGACGGTGCTGGAGCCGCAGGAGTCGCGGGAGTACGAGGTGGAGATCGGCGTGCTCACCTGTGGGGACGAGATAGAGGAGATGGTGGGGAGGATCCGGGGGATCTAGCCGCCCACAGGCCGGGACGCGGGCGAGGAATCGGGCCGAGTGGCCCGCGCCGGAACACTGTCGCGCAAGGAGGCAGGCCAGCCGCCATGGTCTGGCTGCTCGTCGCCGCTGCTGGAGCACCGCTTCAGGGACTGCCCGCTCTGCAGGCCCGGGTGGACGAGGCGCCCGCGATGGCGCTCCCGGCGCTTAACCGCTCGAGGCCGGCGGAGCTGGCGGTGGTGGACTGCGCGGGGCTCACGCACACGCAGCGGGTGTCGCTCATGTTCCTGCAGGGGCTGGCGAACAGGCCCGGCCCGAGGCTCTTTCTCCGCGGGCTCGCGAGCTTCAACGCCAGGGCCGACGATTGGTGGCTCGAGCGCCTGCGCGACGAGTATGGCATCGGGAGCCGCAGGCTGGAGAGAACCGACGCGCTGCGGGAGTTCGGGGGCGAGCTGGACGGGCTCGTGGTGTGGGACGATGACCTGCCCGGCACGGAGAACATCGCGGCAATGCTGGGAGCGCTGTTCTCGTGGCTTCCCTGCGCGCCGGGCGACCTGGACGGGGTGCGCGAGGCCAGCGGGCTGGCGGTGGCCTGCGATCTGCGCAGACTGTGGGACGACCACCTGGAGCTTCACCGATGGGCGCTGGCGCACCTCGTGCCCAAGCTGCCTCGGCGGGACATCGGGTGCGTGTGCGCGCGGGATGCCGCGGGGCACCTGTGCCGCGACTGGCTGATCCGGCAGGGGGCCGTGGTGGTGGACCTGTCGAGCCACGAGGAGACGGAGAAGGCGCTGAAGGATGACTTCTACTCGCGGATCGAGGACGGCTCGGTGGTGTGGGGATGGACCTCGCAGGACAACGAGGGTGAGCACGTGGCTCAGGCCTCGCGGCACGGGCTGCGGGTGCTGTGCACGACGAACTCGCCGAACCTGTCGGTGTTCGCCCAGCTAGAGCCGAAGCGCACGTCCTGGCGACAGCCGCGCTGCGAGCCACCCGACACGATAGAGCGCAAGGTGTACCTGGCCTGCGTGCTGACGGACGGGGACTCGATCCCGATCCTGCTGACGCGGCAGTGGTACCGGTGGGACGAGGCGGCGCGGGGGACGGTGCCCTTCGGGTGGGAGATCCAGCCGCTCTTCGCCGAGCTGGCGCCAACCGTGCTGGAGTACTACTACGACAGCGCCTCGCCGCAGGACAGGTTCATCGCGGGGCCGTCGGGCGCGGGGTATGTGCATCCGTCGCTGCTGCCGGACCGGGACTGGTTCGCGCGGGAGACGGCGCGGTGGTGCGAGCCGTGCGACGTGGACCTGGTGGGCGTGATAGACGGCTACGACGCGGACATGGCGAGGACCTGGGCGCGAGGCTTCCGCGGGGCGAAGGGCTTCGTCTATGGCTGGGGCGCGTCGCCAGGGACGCCGGCGCGGATCGTGGAGGGCAAGCCGCACCTGCACTACGGTCTGTGCCCGCCGCAGCCCGGGGAGGCCAAGGACGCCGCATACTACGAGGTCGTGGCGCAGAGCGTGCGGGAATACGCGCGGCGGTGGGACCTGCCGTGCGTGCTGGTGGCGCACCTGAGCTGCTACTGGGCCGGGCCGGACGACGTGCCGCGGCTGGTCGAGGCGCTGGGGGACCTGCCGGTGGAGGTCGTGCCCGTGGACACGGCCCTGGAGATCGCGGGGCGGCTTCTGCGGGACCGGGTGCTGGTGGTTGCCGAGCCGGCGGAGGTCGTGGACGGGATGGTTACGCGCTGGAGCGTGACGCTGACGAGCACCTTCGGGGAGCCGGTGAAGGCCGAGGTGGAGGTGACGCTGCCGGAGGGGCTGCGGGCCGAGCCCGCTCGCCGGACCGTCGAGCTGGCGGCGGACAGTGAGTCCACGGAGGTGGGCTTCGTCCTGAGCGGCCGCGGGACAGAGGACGGCGAGGTGCGGGTGGCCGTGCGGGCGCGGGGCAAGACCTGGCGCTCGCGAGCCGCGGTGCGCCGGCACGCCCTGTCGGCCGAGATGCCGGCCGGGGCCTACGAGGTGGCGGGGGCCTTCGAGGCCGAGGACCTGGCGCACAACTCGGGCCGCGCGATCGAGGACCAGGCGGCCAGTGGCGGAGTGGCCTGGGAGGCCGTCGAGGGCACCGACGAGGGCGGTACTCACGTGGTCTGGGGGCCGTACCAGCCACTGCCGGCGGGCGAGTACCTGGTGGCCTTCCGCCTGCGCGGGGACGTCCCGGCGCCCGAGGGCGTGGTGCTGGATGTCTTCGACTACTACCGCGCCCAGGAGGGGAAGGAAGGCCTGCTGGCGAGGGCCGGCCTGGCCGGTGGGACGCTGGGCGAGAGCTACTCCGAGACGGTGCTGCCCTTCAGACGCGAGGAGGCCGGGAAAACGGAGTACCGGGTCTGGTGGGGAGGGAAGGGCCGAGTCGTGGTTGACCGGGTGACCGTCCTGCGGCGGGCTGGTTAGCCTGGACAATTCAGATGTGCGCGGGGGAGGGCCCTCTTTCAAACGCCAAGAGGGGCCTACCGCGCATCCCCTCCACCAGGAAGCTCTGTCGCCCCTTGGCTTGCCGACTTCGTCGGCTGCACCAAGCGGCTCCCTGGTGTCGGTCTGGGACGGGCACGAGGGTTGCCGGTGTCAGCGATACCGAACTCATGAATAGTCCGAATCAGGCCGATCGGGGCAGTGTCGGGCCCGCCGATCCTCGGTTGGCCGTCCGGGCGCGCCGGCGCGCCCGTGTGGGACCCCCTTATCGGCCGGCGTCCTGTACAACCGGCTCGGGGATTGTATAGACTCCCTTGGGGACCCGATCATTGTCATCGCACAAGGTGGCGCACGATATGGAGCACCTCAAGGCAGCCTTCTTCGACCCTCCCAGGAGCTTTCGCCCTCAGCCCTTCTGGTTTCTGAATCACGTGCTGGACCACGACCTGCTGCGGGTGCAGATTGCCGAGATGGCGGACAAGGGAGTGGGCGGCGTTGTGCTGCATCCGCGGCACGGGATGCGGGCGGCCTTCATGTCCAAGGCGTGGCTGGACGCGGTGGAGGTGTGCGTGGAGGAGCTGGCGGCGCACGGGATGGAGGCCTGGCTGTATGACGAGGACAACTGGCCGAGCGGGTTCTTCGGCGGGCGGCTGACGCGGCCCTACCCCGAGAACCGGATGAGGTACCTGCGCGTGCAGCAGCTCATCGCGAGCGGTGGGGCGACGTACCAGGCTCAGCTCGACAGGGACGGCAACCGGGTGCTGCGGGTGCTGGCGAGCAGGTACGAGCAGGGGGAGGACGGGAAGGTGGAGCCGGTGCCGCCCTTCACGGAGATCACGCGGCATCTGAAGGACGATGGGACTTTCCGGTGGTCGGCGCCGCCGGGGGAGTGGCTGGTGACGGTGTTCTGGGAATGTCCGGTCGCCGAGCGTGTCACCTGGTTCCGGGGCTACTACGTGGACACGATGAACCCGGAGGTGATGCGCCAGTTCCTCGAGGCCACCTATGAGCCGAACCTGCGCTTCGCCCGGCACTTCGGTGAGACGATCAAGGGCGTCTTCACCGACGAGCCGGGGCTGATGATCCACGACGCCTACTTTTCCGACCAGGCGCTGCGGGGCACGGTCGAGGACCCGGGGCGAAAGCTGCCGGGGATCACGCTGCCGTGGACGCGGGACTTCTTCGCCCGCTTCGAGCGGCTCAAGGGCTACGATCTGCGCGAGCGGCTTACCGATCTGGTGTACGAGATCAGCGAGGACTGGCGCAAGGTCCGCTGCGACTTCCTGGACGCCGTGAGCTCGTGGTACGTCGAGGCGTATCACCAGCAGCTATCGGCCTGGTGCCAGCAGAACGGCCTGGAGTATATCGGCCACACGCTGGAGGACCCGCTGTTCAGCCAGGTGCGCACGCAGGGGAACCAGTCGTGGGTACTGGAGCAGATGCACCGTCCCGGGCTGGACTACCTGGGGCACGGCATAGGGTCGCGCGACAATCCGCACCGCATCCTGGCCTCGAAGTGCGCGTCCTCGGTCGCCCACGTGATGGGCCGACACCGGGTGATGTGCGAGGCCTTCGGCGCATCGGGCCACGGGCACCGGCTGGGGGACCGACGGCTGGACCTGAACTTCATGGCTGCGCTGGGCGTGAACATGGTCATAGCCCACGCCTTCTACTACAGCTTCGCGGGGCTGCGGAAGACGGACTGGCCGCCCTGCGAGTTTTACCACGCGCCCTACTGGCCGTGGTACAAGGCCTGGGCCGACTACATCGGCCGGCTGTCGCTGCTGCAGACCCAGGGGCACCACGTGAGCGGAGTGGCGATCCTGTCGCCCGTGAAGACGGTGGCGGTGAACATGGTGCGCAGCGGCCGGATCTTCCGCGAGTCGCCGCAGGACCGGCTGTACGCGGAGCTGAGCGACCGCCTGCTGCGGCTGCACTACGACTTCGACTTCCTGGACGAGCGTCAGCTAGAGCGGGCAACCGTTGCCGACGGGCGGCTGGGGTTCGACACCAGCGAGGAGACCTACTCGGTCGTGGTGCTGCCGGCGCTGGAGATCATCTCGCGGTTCGCTGCCGAGACGCTGCTGCAGTTCTTCCAGGCGGGCGGGCACATCCTGGCTCTGGGCTGCGTGCCCCTGGAGGCCGACCGCCGAGGGGCCGACGAGCGCGTGGCCGAGGTGATGGCCGAGATCTTCCAGACCGGAGACGAGAGGCGCATGGAGGGGACGAGCGAGGCCGGTGGGCGGGCGCTCTTCGTGGCGGACCCCGGGGACGTGCAGGACTGGCTGGCGGAGACGCTGCCGGAGCTGCTCGCGCCGGACGTGCTGATCGAGGCCGAAGACCCCACGGCCGCCGAGGACATCATCTGCTGCCACCGCACCGACGGCCAGGCTCACTTCTTCCTGCTCGCCAACCGCCGCAAGGAGGAGGGCACGTCGGTGACCTTCAGCGGCCCGCGCGGGCTGGGCGGGCGCGTCGAGGAGTGGGACCTGGAGACGGGCACGACCAGGGAGCTGCCCTACCGCGTCGAGAACGACCGCGTGGTGGTGCTGACGCACCTGGACGGCTCGCAGGCCCGCGCCTTCGTGGTGGACACCAAGGCCGAGCCGCAGCAGCACATCACCCACTCGCCGAGCAGGCGCGTGGCGGCGATTGACTTGTCGGACACGTGGCGCTTCGAGCCGCGCGACCCGAACGTCTACGTCGTGGACTCGCTGCGGTTCGTGGCGCGGGACCTGGAGCTGGGGGCCAGGCTGGGCGTCACGGTGCCCGGCCAGGTCAACAGCTACTCGGCGACCTTCACGATCCAGGGGAGGATCGAGGACCTGCGCCTGGTGCTCGACGACCTGGTGCCCGACCTGCCGTCCCACGTGGGCTTCCTCAGCGGCAGGCGCAACGTCGAGATCCTGCTCAACGGCCGCCGCCTGCCCGCGCCCAGGCTCTCGAGCTGGATGGACCCCTACTACCTCGAGGTATCCCTGGACGAGTACGTGCAGCCGGGGGAGAACCTGCTGCAGGTGGCCTGCGTGTCGCTGCTCGAGGAGATGCCGCGGATCTTCGAGCCGATCTACATTCTTGGGCCCTTCGAGGTGCGCGAGAGCGTGCTGCGCCCGCGCCGGTCCCAGATGGGCGGGCCGTGGACCGAGGCGGGCTATCCCTTCTACTCCGGCATCGGGGCCTACTCGCAGCACGTCGAGATACCGGCCAAGTACGCGGCGGGAGCGCGGCTGGTGCTGGAGCTAGGTGAGGTGCACGACTGCTGCCGCGTGCTGGTCAACGGCGAGGAGGCGGGCGTGCGGCTCTGGGAGCCCTGGGCCGCGGACATCAGCGGGAAGGTGGAGGCCGGCATCAACGAGGTAACGGTCGAGGTCGCCAACAGCGCCACGAATCTGTACAACAAGGAGCGGCGCGTGTCGGGCCTGCGGGGATCGGCCCGGATCACCGTCGAGGGCGTGGCCTGAGGCGCCCGGGGGCGACCCCGCGCCGTGCGTGACCCGGACCAACCGGTGCGGGACGCCGTCCCCCGCACCCGCTGATGGCCGACGGGCCGGATGATGGAGTTGACCGGCGGCCAAATCCGGGCCGCTCGCCAACTCCACCATCCGGCCCCTCCACCGGACCCCCATTCACTCGCGATGAGCGTGATTGTGGTGCGCCAGGCCTCGGCCGCGGTAGACTCGGGGACACCGTGCGGCCACAGCCCCCAGGGGGAGAGGAGGGATGGCCGGGGTAAGGGTCACCGGTGGGGCGTCAGCACCACCTGCTTCACCGCCGCGAAGATGTACCCGTAGTTCAGCCGCGTGGGGGCCAGGGTCAGAGTGCTCCGCCCGGCGGGCAGGTCCACAGCGCCCAGGCGCACCTTCGTGAAGTCGCGGAAGCCGCCGGTGGTGGGTACCGTGCCCTGCAGAGTCTGCCCGGCGACCCTGACGGCAAAGGTGCTGCCCTCGTAGGGGGCCGGGCAGGCCAGCTCGACCATGACCTCGCAGCGCACGGAGCCGGGGCCCCGCAGTTGCCACCTGGCCTTCTGCTCCGGCGAGGACCAGGGCCACAGGCAGGCCGCGCCCTGGTCGAGGGCCTGCAAGCCCAGCAGGGAGCCCTTGGGGCCGAAGCCCTCCCGCACGGCACCCTCGGCGGGCAGGGCCAGGAACGTGTCTGGGCGCACCTCGTACACGCGCGGCGGGTCGGGCCGGGGCAAGGGGCGCAGCACCCCAGCGGCATCCTCGAAGACCATCTCGACGACGTTGACCGCGCAGTGGGCCGGCGCGGCGGGAAGCCCGCGCAGCACCACGCCGTCCTCGGTCGAGCCGACGGTCAGCCGCGTCCCGGCGCCCAGCAGCGTCGCCCGGCGCGGCGCGCGGCGCAGTTGGCTGAGGACGATCGCGTCGCGGTCGGGCCAGCGCAGCAGGTGCGCATAGACGCGGTCCTCGCGGCGCGTGTAGAGGACGTCGTCACCCTCGCCGATCAGCGGGCAGCCCTGGGTGCCGTAGACGGCCCTGCCGTGGACGGCGAGCCAGTCGCCGATGTGCTCCAGCCTGCGCACCTGATCCTCGGGCAGGCTGCCGTCGGGGAGCGGGCCGATGTTGAGCAGGTAGTTGCCGCCGGCTGCCGCGGTCCTCACCAGGCTCTCGATCAGCACGGGCGAGGAGAAGAGGACGCCGTCGCGCTTGTGGCCCCAGGCGTCCACGCAGATCGCCTGGCAGGCCTCGACCGTGTAGCCGGCCGCCGAGGCCGGGAACACCAGGGATCGCTCGGGGGTGAAGAAGTCGCCGCAGCCGGCGCGCTCGTTCACCACGGCCCCGGGCTGGTGCTTCTTGATGAGGGCATAGAGCCGCCGGCCCCGCCACTCCTGCTCGGTCTTGTGGACGCCGTCGAACCAGACCCCGTCTATCCGCCCGTACCGCGTACACAGCTCGAGCACCTGGCCCTCGACGTAGTCCATGTACCGTTCCCAGTCCGGCTCGTCGTCGGGCCGCTCGTACTGCAGGTCCTTGAAGGCCTTCGGGCGGTGCACGAAGCTCGGGTGGTGCCAGTCCGGCTGGGAGTAGTAGAGCACGATCCGCATCCGCCGTCGGTGGCAGGCCTCGATCAGCTCGCCGATCAGGTCGCGGCCGAAGGGGGTGTTGGTGACCTTGTAGTCGGTCAGCGCCGAGTCGAAGAGGCAGAAGCCGTCGTGGTGCTTGGCCGTGACCGTGAGGTAGCGCGCTCCCGCCCGCTGGGCCACGTCCACCCACTCACCGGCGTTGAAGCCCCGGGGGTTGAAGCGACGCGCGAGCTTCTCATACTCCTCGCGCGGAATGTCCTCGTGGTACATCACCCACTCGCCGCGCTCCAGCAGCGCGTAGAGCCCGAAGTGGACGAACATGCCGAACCGCGCCTGCGGGAACCACTGCAGCCGGTCGTCGAGCTTGCGGTGGACGAGCATTGTCGGCCCTCCCTCTGCGCGGGGCGCAGCTTGTGCGCGGGGCGCAGCGTGCCGCGGCTAGAGGATAGACGAAAGCTCGTGCGGCCGGAAGCCGACTGCGCGGGCGTCGTGGGCGTCACCCCGGCGCGGGCGTGGTACACTGCCGGCGCGACGGGCCCATCGTCCGCCCCTCGGGCGAGAGGGCCTGGGCGCCGACGGATGCGTGTCGTCGCGGGGGTGATGTCGTCGTGACCTTCCTGGCTGTGCTGGGCCTGGCGGCGGGGATGGCCGCCGATCTCCCGCCGGCGTGGCAACCGGCCGAGGTCGTGCGCGAGGCCGAGGACTTCGACCGGGGGACGGTGCGGCGGGCGGCGGGGGCGTGGGGCGCCGGAGACTGGTGCATCCTCAACGCCGAGCAGTACCCCAACCGGGCTGAGTACGACTTCACGGTCGAGGGCGGGTGGTACCAGCTCCTGGTCAGGTACGCCGCGGAGCAACCGCGTCCCGTGAGGCTTGTGGTGGATGAGCGGGAACGCGGGACGGTCTGCGGCGAGACCACGGGAGCCTGGCGCGAGGACACGGCGCGGTGGTTCCTCTCGGGCGTGCTCGAGCTGGCGGCAGGGGAGCACGTGCTGCGCTTCGAGCGCGATCAGCCCCTACCGCACCTCGACTGCTGGGCGCTGGCGCGCCTGCCCGGCTCGGTGGTCAGTCGCCCGCAGGCCGACGGCTCGTGGTCGGTCGGGTTCGTGGTCGAGAGGAAGGGGCAAGCCCCTGGGGCCGCGCCCGCCGGCCCCGGCTACCCGGGGGCACGCGCGCTGCCCGGGCGGGAGGTGTGGCTCACCATCCCCAATCCTGAGCGAAAGGCGGGACCAGTGGTGCTGCCGAACCTGAACGTTGCCGGTCGGCTCGACCGGATGGAGAACTGGGTCCGGCGGGCATGGATGCCGCCGGGCGATCTGGCACCGGTGCTGGGGGCCGAGCGGGCCCAGCAGGTGCTCAAGGGCGTGCGCACCGCCCTCGACCTGGTCAGGGCCGTGCGCGACGATGAGGCCGAGCTCACGCGCGGACTGTGGCGGGAGGGCGCCGCGAGGGCCGGCGCCGAGCCGAATCTCGAGCCCCAACTTCGGGATCTGCTCCGGGTCGTGGAGAGCCTGGACGCGGCCTCGCGGCGTGACGTCACCGCCGCGCTGGCCTGCGTGGGCAAGGCCCACCTCGCGCTGCGCAAGCGCGGCTACTTCACCGTGGTGGGGAATCAGCTAGTGGCCACCGAGTGGAGCTGCGACCTCGAGGAAGGCACGGGCAGGCCCGTGGGCCCTCGCCGGCACGCGCCCGGGATCATGTCGCTGAGCTGTTACCCTCCCGCGCGGCTTACCTACTTCTGCGTCAGCCGGCCGGTGGCGCGGCTCGAGCTGCGGCGGTCGGGCCGCGCGGTGGACCTTGTGCTCGACGAGCAGGCCAGCGACTGGTACCCGCACGTGCTGCACACGGAGTACTTCGTCGAGGGCGGCGGGCGCGTGATCCAGGACCTGTGCGTGGCGAGGGACGTGGCCGTGGCCCGCCTTACGACGCGCTACCTGCCGGACGGGCTGGAGGCGGTCGTGGTGGGCGAACCACTGACGGGCGAGCCCGCCGAGCGGATCGAGGCTGACGAGCGCGGCGCTTCGCTGGCCCTCACGGGCCGGGGCCAGGGCCTGGCGCAGGCGGTAGCCCTGTCGCACCCCGCGGTGGCGACGAGCACGGCGGAGGGCTATGCCCTGGCGCTCGGCGACCCGAAGGCGCTGGGGGGCGGTCTGGTGGTCGCCGCGGCTCTGCGCCCCGACGGGGCCGACGCCGCCCACGAGGCGCGATGGGCGGTCGAGCGGGCCGCGGACTGCTTCGCCGACGCGGAGGACCAGTGGGCCGACTACTTCGGCCGTGTGCTGCCGCGCTTCGTGTCGCCCGACGCCCGGCTGATGGACCTGTACTACACGACCGCCTATGTCCTCTGGGCCGACCGGTACGTGATGCCCGAGGGCGGGATGTGGCGGCACCCCTACGTCGTGCCCAGCAAGTGGACGTGGCGCGGGATCTGGCCCGAGGACCTGTCTCACTGCCTGACCGGGCTGCGCTGGCTGAACGACCCCGAGACCGCCTACGGCTGCCTGCGGGTCATCAGAGACCACTTCTTCTCCCCGGCGGCCGACCGGAAGTCGAAGGTACATGCCTACGGCCTGCTCACCATGGCGACGTGGCAGGTCTTCGAGCGGTATGGGGACCTGGGCTTCGTGCGGGAGATCTACCCGACGCTGCGCGCGATGAACGACTTCATCGCGACGAAGTGCGACGAGGATGGGGACGGCCTGCCCGCCATGTGGGACAGCTTCCACCTGGGCTGGGACAGCTCGCGACGGTACGACTGGCAGGGGAACCTGGTGGAGGCGCGGCACTTGCGGGAGCCGATCGAGCCCGTGGACTGCGCCGTGTACTTCTGGCGCCAGACGGAGCATCTGGCGGCGATGGCGGAGGCGCTTGGCGCCGAGGACGACGCCGGCGCGCTGCGCGAGCGGGCCGAGCGCACGTGGCGGGCGATCAATGAGGCCCTGTGGGACCAGGAGACGGGGTACTTCTATGACGCGATGGCCGACGGCGGCGAGCAGTGCCTCATCAAGAGCTGCGCGGGGCTCTTCCCCCTGATCGGCGGCCGGCTGCCGGACGAACGGCGCCAGGCTCTGGTGGCGCACCTGAAGAACCCCCAGGAGTTCTGGGCGGCGTACCCGGTGCCGTGCCTGGCGCTGGATGAGCCCAACTTCGGGAGCGTATGGAGTGGGGCTAGCTGTCTGCGGAACAACTGGCTGGTCTATCGGGGGCTGCTGGACTGCGGGCTGGACGAGACGGCCGGTGACCTGGCCGCGCGCACCTTCGGCCTGCTGGGCCTGACGCCGCTGGACGCGATGAACGAGGGGTACTACTTCGACCCGCGGGACGGCAGGCCGCGGGCCGAGCAGCTCGGGAACCTGTTCTCAACGCCGGTGGCAGGCGTGCTGGACATGATAGTGACCGGCGTGTGTGGCCTGAGACCGCGGGCGGCGGGGGACTGGGAGATCCGCCCGGTGGCAAGCCTGCAGCCCGAGTGGTGGGTGCTGGCGGGACTGGCAAGGCGCGGAGAGCGGGTCAAGGTCGCCGGGGGCCGCGGGCGGGAAGTCACGATCAGCGCCGACGCGCCCGAGTGAGGCCGCGCGGTCGCTGGGAAACGCTCGGGGATCCCCGTGATCGTCGGTGGCGGCAGCGCGGGCCTGCTCCGGCCCAGGACTGGGCCTACTCGGCCGCTGCCCGGGCGCTCTCGTCCACGGCCCGGGCCAGGATCTCCGCTACGTGCAGCACTTCCACGTCCACGCCGAAGCGCCTGGCCCCATACTGGAGCTGGATGATACAGGCCGGGCAGGCCGTGGCGACGATGGGCGCGCCCGTGGCCTGGATGTTGCGCATCTTGCGCTCGAGGATCCCGAGCGACAGCTCCGGGTGCATGATGTTGTAGGTCCCGGCCCCGCCGCAGCACCAGTCGGCCTCGGGCAGCTCGACCAGCTCGCAGCCGGCGCGGCGGAGAAGCTCGCGGGGGGCGTCCGAGATGCCTTGGCCGCGCACGAGATGGCAGGGGTCGTGGTAGGTCACCCGCAAAGGGATGGAGAGGCGAGGGAGGTCCAGGGTCAGGGCGATCTCGGTGAAGTCTCGCACGCTTTCGCTCACGACTTTGCCCTCATCACCAATAAGCTCTGTATATTTACGCAGGAAGGACGTACAACTGCCGCACTCGCCCACAAGGTAATCGGCCTCCAGGCGGCTCAGGACCTCGACGTTGGTGCGGGCAAGGCGGCGCGAGGCTTCCAGGTCGCCGTAGGCCCACGGTGGCAGCCCGCAGCAGACGTGTTCGGCCACCAGCAGCTCGCAGCCCCCGGCGTGCAGGACCCTCAGGGCCGCTTCGCCCGTGTCGGGCACCTGGAAGTTGGTGCCGCAGCCGATGAAGTAGAGCAGGCGCGGACCGGAGGCGCCCTCGGGGCTGGGCCAGACCCAGTGGGCCGGGGCGCCCTCCTCGCGCCGCTGGAAGCCCAGGGCCTTGAGGCGGTCGCGCAGAAAGGTGCGAGGGATGGTCTCGACCAGGCCCTCGGCGCCGTCGAGGCGGGCGTTGATCCAGCGTAGCAGGCCCAGTCGGCGGGCCAGGGAGCTCATCCCGCTGCGCTTGCCCAGGCCGATGATGCGCACCAGGCGGCGCAGGAGGCGGGGGTTGGGGAGGAGGTGATCGAAGAAGAGCCTCAGTGCCGAGGACCTGCCGTGTTGCTGCCAGGAGCGGTGACGAGTGTGGACCATTACCTGGTCGGTCTTGACGCCGCTGCGGCAGGCCACGGTGCAGGCGCCGCAGAGGAGGCACTGGAAAAGCGGCTCCGCCTGGTCGCCATCGAGGGGCAGGTCGCCCTCCCAGACGGCCTCGGCGAGGCGGTTGCGGCCCCGGGCCACGAAGCGCTCGTTGCCCGTGACGCGGTAGGTGGGGCAGTTGCTGAGACAGAAGCCGCAGCGGTTGCAGCGCAGCAGCTCATCGGCGACCTCGGCCGGCGCGAGCGTGGCTTCGGCTTCGGGTTGTGGGTTGGGCATGGCGGTTGCCTCGATCCGGGCACCGAGTCCCGGCCCCGGTGGGGCCGCGGGACGAGCAGTGGCGGCCCAGAACCCGGGCAGTGCGGCGTCGGTCTCAGTATTGTACAATGGGCCAGATGGCGTTGTCGCTTTCCAGAGGCATCCCAAGGAGGCATCCCAATGCGACGAGTCCTTGCAGTGGTCGTGGCGGCAGTAGTGCTGAGTGCTGTGGTTGCGTTTGCGCAGGACGACCAGCCGCAGCAGCCCAAGTCCGAAGTAGACTTGGCTTACGTCACCAAGTACCTCGACCAGATGGAGCTCAAGTACGAGAAGGACGAGGAGAAGAACGCCGCTCATCTTGTGATGGTGGGCGACAACGGCAAGTTCGATACCCACGTGCTCTGCGACCCCGATACGGCGCTGGCCTTCATCGTCATCAGCGACTACCTGTCGGTGCCCGCCGACCACCGCAACTGCGACAAGGTCCTGCGGCGGCTGATGGAGCTGAACTGGGCGCTCAACGTGGGCAAGTTCGAGTGGGACTCGAACGACGGCGAGGTGCGTTTCACCTTCTGCTTCAGTACGGAGAACGGGATAGGGTTCGAGGCCTTCGAGGCCGTGTTCGGGACGCTGGTCACCACTGCTGACCAACGCATCGAGGAGCTCCAGAAGCTTCTGGTCGAGGACTAGGTCATCCCCGCCGCCGCGTCCCGACCGCCGTCCTGCCACGGGGGCAGAAGGCCGGCCGGATCGAAGGCCTGCTTGAGCCGCGCCGCCAGGTGGGCGCTGGGGCGCGTGGTATCCGCATAGAGATCAGCGGCCGAGCCGGGCAGACGTCTGGCGTCGGCCAGCCCTTCGGGCTGGATCGCGGCATCGGGCAGGCGCAGGAGGCCCGCCAGGGGCCACAACTCGCGCAGGTCCCCCGGATGCTCCACGGCGAAGCGCACTGCGGCCGCCCGGGCCAGGGCGAAGAGGGGCGCTTGGGTCGCGGCAAGGGCCGGGCGGTCGGCCCGAGGGGCGCCTGTGGGCTCGCCCGCGTACAGGACCCGGCATTCGTGGGCCGATGCCAGGGCCTCCAGCAGCCGCAGGGACTCCGCCACCTCCGCCTCCCAGCCCGCAAGGCGCAGCAGCGCGACCCAGTCGTTGGTCTCCTGGACGACGTAGGGAGCGACACCCGTGGGCCAGGCCGTGACGGAGGCCATAGCGGCCGGCGAGCGGGCGAGCTCGCGGCACAGGCCGTCGAAGGCCCCCGCCGAAGGCGCCCCGAGCAGCAGGTCGGCCTCAGCCTCGGGCAGGGGATGGGTACGCAGGGTGACGGCCAGGAGCAGGCCCAGGGAGCAGAAGCTCCCGACGAAGAGGCGCTCGAGGGCGTAGCCGCTGACGTTCTTCACGCAGGAGCTGCCCAGCCTCAGCAGATGCCCCCCGGCAGCCACGCGCAAGCCCGTGACGATGTCCCTGGCGGCTCCGTAGCGGGTCAGGGCCGGCGTGGGGCGGGCCGTTGCGACCAGGGATCCGACGCTGAGCTCGGGATTCTCCCGGCGCCAGAGGCCGACCGTTTGCCCCTTGTCGGCCACGACCTCCTGCAGGGCGCCGAGGGTCATCCCCGCGCCGACCGTGATCGTCAGGTTGCTGGCGTCGTAGTCGAGGACGCCGGCGAGGCCGTCCAGCCTCACAGCCATGCAGTCGGGGCGCTCGAGGACGCTCTGATCGGGCGCGTGCAGGGGGACCCCATCGCGCAGGGCGGCGGCGAGGAGGTCCACCGCTTCGGCCTCGGTCGCCGGGGAGACTGGGCCGGGGCGTGCCTCCTGCAGGGCTTCGCTGACGGACAGGGGCGCAAGGGCCTCGACGTCCTCCTCGTCGGGCAGGACCTTGCCGGGGTTGAGGATACCGGCGGGATCGAAGGCCTTCTTGACGGCCCACATCGCGCGCAGCTCGTGCGCCGAGTAGGCGCGGGTCATCCACTTGCGCTTCTGCGAGCCGATCCCGTGCTCGCCGGTGAGGACGCCCCCGAGGCGCAGGGCCATCTCGGTGACGGCCTCGTCGGCGCCGATGGCGCGGGCCATCTGCTCCTGGTCGCGCGGATCGAAGAGCACCTGGGGGTGGAGGTTGCCGTCGCCGGCGTGGAAGACGTTGCCTATGGAGAGGCCGAAGCGCCTGGCCACCGCGGTGATCTCGGCGAGGGCCTGGGGGAGCTTGCTGCGCGGGAGGGTGACGTCCGTGCTGAACTTGGCCGGGGCCACGAGAGACAGGGCGGCGGTGGCGCCCTTGCGGCCGCGCCACAGGCGCTCGCGTTCCTGCTCTTCCTCGGCCCACTCGAACCGCAGGACGCCGTGGCGGCCGCAGGTCTCCTGCACGCGCTCGGCCTGGGGGCGCAGGGACTCGGCCAGACCGTCTATCTCCACCACCAGCACGGCCTCCACGTCCTGGGGGTAGCCCACGCGGTCGTACACCTCGATGGCCTCGATCACCACGCGGTCTATCATCTCGAGGGTGGCCGGCAGCAGTCCGGCGGCGATGATGTCGGCCACCGCCGCGGCGGCGTCCTCGATCGCACCGAAGCAGGCGAGCATCGTGATCAGGGCCGGCGGCTGGGGGAGCAGGCGGCAGGTGATCTCGGTGACGACGCCGAGGGTCCCCTCGCTGCCGATGACCAGCCCCCTCAGGTCCAGCCCCGCGTCGAGCAGGGACAGGCCACCGAGCCTGACGACCTCGGCGTCGGCGGTGACGACGGTGAGGCCCGTGACGTGGTTGGCCGTGACGCCGTACTTGAGGCAGTGAGGGCCGCCCGCGTTCTCGGCCACGTTCCCGCCCATGCTGCAGGCGATCTGGCTGGCCGGGTCGGGCGCGTACATCAGGCCCCGGGCGCTGACGACCGCGTCCAGGTCGGCGTTGATCAGCCCCGGCTGCACGACGGCGCGCAGGTTGTCCTCGTCCACCTCGAGCACGTCGGCCATGCGCGTGAGACTGAGCACCACGCCACCGCGCACCGGGATCGGGCCGCCGGACAGACTCGTGGCCGACCCCCGCGGCGTCACGGGCACGCCGCGAGCCGCGCAGGCCGCCACCACCGCCACCACGTCCTCCGTCGAGCGCGGGAGCACCACCACGTCCGGCAGGGAGGTCTGCAGCGTGGCGTCGTAGCTGTAAACCTCCAGGTCCCGCCGGTCGCAGAGCACCGCGTCCTCCCCCAGGCAGGACCTGAGATGGGCGATCAGCTCGGGGGCTGGAGGGCTGGACATGGGCGTGTTGCGGCGGGACGACGGCTCGGCTCAGCCCCGGAGACCCGTCGGCGGGGCCGCTAGTCGCCGGCGCCGGGGTACTCCCAGCACATCAGGTGTACGGGCTCCACGTCGGGCCTGATGCCCGGGAACCGCGGGTATTCCGGGATGAAGACGTTGTCCGTCTCGTCGTCGTTCACCGCCGAGACCTCGCCGGTAAGCACCGGGCCCTTGCCGGTCTCACCCCAGAACTTGTGGTGCAGGTAGGAAGGCAAGGTCACGCTCTCGCCGGGCTCGAGACGGATCGTGTGCTGGGAGGGCACCTCGACCACGCGCCCGTCTATCGAGAGCACCACGGGCGTGTCGAGCAGCTCGCCGCTCTCGGTCGCGTTCCGCACCTCGACCAGCAGCACCCCGCCGCCGCGGTTGATGATGTCCTCCCGCTTGCTGCGGTGGTGGTGGTAGGGGCAGAGCTGGTCCTCGCCCACGATCATGATCTTCTCGCAGTAACTCTTGGGGTAGATCCTGGGCTTCGCGGCGTTGCCGTTGCGGATCGTGAAGAGGACCAGGCCGATCTCTCCGAACCGGCCGGTGCCGTAGTCCGTGATGTCCCACCCGAGACGGTTGTCGCGGATCTCGTCGTACTCGTGCCCCTTGGTCTGCCAGTCCGCCGGAGACCAGGAGGCGAAGGGCGGCAGGCGGAAGTGCATGCGCTCGCAGAAGGCTATCGCGTCGAGGACGATCTGGTTGACCTGGGAGCGCGGCATCTTGGGGCCTTCGGACTCGGCCATCGCTGCTCACCTCGCCATCCGGTTGCGCGTGCATCGGGACCCTGGTGACGCCTGCCCGAAGCCCACAGGAGGGGATGAGTAGCCCCCGAGGCCGTGGGGACAGGCGCGCAGGTAGTATACAGCGGCGCCGGGATTCTGACACCAGTCGCCGCGGGCGCCCTGGAAGCGGGCGCAGGGCCGCGGGGTCCGGGCTTCGGTGGCGGCCTGAAGACGGGGGTTGACGAATGGAGGGCGGCGTGCTACACTCCCGCTCACGATGGGTAACAGCAACTCTTGGTACTGGCGCTTTAGCTTTGGGTGGGCCGCTTAATCTGCGGGCCGCGCGCCGAGAGTTTCTGTAACCACCACCGGCAATCCTGATACAGCACACGAGCCGCGGAGCCTGCAGAATAAGCAGCGCTACCGCGGTTTTTGCGTTTTCGGATATGATGGTCATCGGCTGAGAACAGAGGTGGAAGACGGCAAAAACGGCTCCGGCGCTCCCGGCCGGCGAGAAAAGCGCGAGGTGGCGACGGCCGGGAAAGAGAGCCAAACGAAGGGAGGAGGGCGCATGCTCAAGATAGCGTTAGCAGGAGCGGGGAGCCTGGGCGGCGACCACGCGCGCAACTTCGCGTCCATCGAGGGCTGCGAGATCGCCGTGGTTTACGACGTCGTCACCCCTAACGCTGAAGCCCTGGCCGCCGAGGTGGGTGCGGAGGTTGCGGAAGCCGAGGACCGTCTGTACGCCGATGACATTGACGTGGTGGTCATCGCGACCCCGACGCCCTTCCACGCCGATTACTGCGTGAAGGCCGCGAGGGCGGGCAAGGACATCTTCTGCGAGAAGCCCCTGGCCCGGACCCTCGAGCAGGGCGAGGCGATCCTCGAAGCCTTGCGGGACGCGGGCGTGACGATGATGGTGGGGCACGTGCTGCGGTGGTTCGAGCCCTACGCCAAAGCGCGAGACCTGATCCGCCAGGGCGCCGTGGGCGACGTGGGCATGGTTCGGCTGACGCGGATCAACACGATGCCGGGGGGCGCGGGAAGCTGGTTCTCGAAGTACGACTGGAGCGGCGGCGTGATCCTGGACATGTCCATCCACGACCTGGACTGGGTGCTGTGGACGCTGGGGCCGGTCAAGCGCGTGTATGTGCAGGGCCTGTACGAGCGGATGCCCGTGATGGACTACGCCCTGATGAGCCTGCGGATGCAGAGCGGAGCGATCGTGCATGTCGAGGGGTCCTGGGCGGACCTGGGCCTGTTCCGCACGAGCTTCGAGGTGGCCGGCAGTGGGGGCCTCATCGAGCACGACAGCACGCGGAACGTGACCCTGACGGTCCAGAGCCGCGAGACAGCGGCCGACGTGGACGCCGTGCAGCGGCCGACGAGTCCGGCACTGAAGTCGCCCTACCTGGTCGAGGACGAGCACTTCATCGAGTGCGTGCGGACCGGGGCGACGCCGATGGTGACGCCGGAGGACGCCTTCGAGGCGATGCGCCTGGGGCTGGTGTGCTGCCAGAGCGCCGAGACCGGACAGGTAGTGAGGCTCAGCTAAAGGAGGGCGATGACGATGGCAACCAGGATCGGCATAATCAGCTTCGCCCACATGCACTCGCTCAGCTATGCCCACTGCCTCAAGCAGCTCGTGGACGTGGACTTCGTGGGCATCGCGGACGACGACGCCGAGCGCGCGGCGCGGATGGCCCGGCAGTTCGAGGTGCCGGCGATGGCCGAGGACGACCTGCTGAGCGAGGTGGACGGCGTGGTCATCACGACCGAGAACGTCGGCCACAAGAAGAAGACGGTGAAGGCCGCGGCGGCGGGCGTGCACGTGCTGTGCGAGAAGCCGCTGTCGGTGTCCATGGCCGATGGGCAGGCCATGATTGACGCCTGCGGCGAGGCGGGGGTGCAGCTCATGCAGGCCTTCCCGTGCCGGTACGGCCCGGCCTATCAGGAAGCTCAGCGGATGATGGACGAGGGCGCGATCGGGGACATCGTGGCGATAAAGGGGACCAATCGGGGCCGTAACCCGGGCGGATGGTTCGTCGAGCCCGAGCTGTCCGGTGGCGGCGCGACGGTGGACCACACGGTGCACATCGCGGACCTGATCCGGGCCATCACGGGCGACGAGTACGACACGGTCTACTGCGAGCAGGACCGGTTCTTCAACCCCGAGCTGAAGTGCGACGACACCGGGCTGATCAGCATGAGGATGAAGGGCGGCGCCTTCGCCACGCTGGACTGCTCGTGGTCGCGGCCGCCGCACTATCCGGTGTGGGGCGACGCGACGCTGTACGTGGTGGGCACGAAGGCGAATGTGGACGTGGACCTTTTCATCGAGCGGCTGGATGTGTACCGCAACGCGGACCGCAGCTACGTCTGGGACGCCTACGGGCACGCGCCGGACCTGGGGCTGGTGGCGGACTTCGCGCGGTGTGTGGCGGGCGGGGAGCCGGTGCCTGTGACGGGCGAGGACGGGCTGCGGGCGCTGGAAGTGGCGCTGGCGGCCCACGAGTCCGCGCGGACGGGCGAGGTAGTCAGGCTGCCGCTGAGGTGAGGAAGCGTGGGCAAGGACATGGACGGCCCTAGCGCGGTCCGGCGGGCACTCAAGCACCTGGCGGCCGCCAGGGCGCTGCAAGCGGCCCAACTGTACGTGGACGTCTACTTCCACTGCCAGCAGGCGCTGGAACTGGTCATCAAGGCGGTGTATGCGGAACGCACCAAGCAGCGCTGGCCGAGGATCCACAACCTGGTCGAGCTGTCGGACATGGCCGAAGTGGAGCTCGCGCCGGACATGCGTAGGCTGTTCGCGGACCTGTCTGAGCTGTACGTGCGGACGCGGTACGACATGGACGTGCTGTCGGAGCTCGAGGACGAAGGCAGAGCGCGCAGGACACTGAGCGAGACTGAGGAGGCAGCGGAATGGCTCATGGGCCTGCTGGCGTGCAAGAGCGAGTGACCGCGACGGTGGAGGAGCTGCGGCGGCGTCTCCCGGTCTCGGCCATAGTCGTCTATGGCTCCCAGGTCGAGGGCCGCGCCGACCAGTGGAGCGACGTTGACATCGCGGTCTTCAGCCCGGCAGTGGAAACCATGAGTCTGGACGACGAGCTGGACCTGCTCTACGAGGTCCACGAGGCGGTCGGACATGACATAGACATCCGGCTGTTCAGTGACCGATCGCTGGAGGAAGCGGCCACGCG
>CAZSOQ010000069.1:0-23102 GCA_964608495.1 uncultured Armatimonadia bacterium
CCCGCGCGCCGGCCGCGGCCAGGGCCAGGACCAGCGCCGCCGACAGCAGCGCCCGGCCCGTGCCCCGGGCGCGCGAGACCCTGCGCCCGAGGCCCGACCCACGAGCCTCGGGGCTTGCCCTGCCACGGATTCCTCTCGGAGCCAAGGCTGACATAGGGGGACCCGATTCCCTCACAGACTCCCGCGAGGCTACCCATCCGCCCTGCCCTCGACCCCAGCCCCGCGCCCGCCCCGTTGACGGCACTCGCCAAAGCGTAGCAGCCCGAATCCCCGAGGGTCCTTGCGATAGCCGATGCCGTCGAACAGGGCCAGCCATCCCTCGCGCCCCTGCCCGTCGTTCTCGTTCACCAGCAGTGCGAAGCCCGTCACCAGCTCGCCGCCCGGCGGCCCGGCCTGCCCCAGCATCCCCCACGGCACCGTCATCTCGTAGCTCGTCGCGCTCTCGCCGCGCACGACCGCGGCCCGCAGTCCCTCGGCCACCTGCGCACCCTCCGGGCGCCACTGGTGCACCATCACCCCGTCCTCCCCTCGCGCCAGCCCCAGCTCGACCCACTGGGCCGGGGCGCCCCGGACAGTCTCGCGCCAGCCTCGACAGCCGGGGTCCAGGGCTAGCTGCAGCGAGTCGCCCTGCCACATCTGCTCGGCCTCATACTGCTGGTAGTGCGTGTCGTCCCGCACCTCAACCGCGATGTGCAGCCCCTCGTCGGAATGGGCCAGCAGGCAGCGGGCCGAGACATCGGCCGAGTCGCGCCAGACCGGCTTGTCCACCTCGACGAAGTCGCCGAATACCGCCCGCAGCTCCGCCGTCGCGGCCCGCGACTGATCCCACTCCGTGAGATCGCCGTCCGCGACCGGAGGTTCCGCCGCGCGCGGTATCGTCCACAGGTAGCAGTGAGCGCGCAGGTTCACGACGTGGTGCGGCACGGTCGCCCGCAGGAGCAGCGGCAGCTCGTCCCAGACGACCCGGTCGGCGGGCAGCTCCACAGCAAAGGGGTGCGCGCACTGCCGCTCCATCTTGGGCGTCACACCCATCGTCCGCAGAGCGCTCCTGCCGCCCGGTCCGTAGACCTCCACGGCCATCTTCTCGTCGCTAAGGGATCGGTTGTTGCGCACGACCACCAGCCCGCGCAGCCGATCCGGGCCCTCGAACCGGTCGGGCACCCAGGCCAGGTCAAGGGGCACGACCACCCGCACGTTGGCGCTCGCCTCGGCCACAAGCCTGCCGTCCGCGGACCGCACCTCGGCCCGGAAGACCGCGGGGCCCAGCGGCGCGTTCGGTGGGACCGACAGCGGGAGATCGAGGCTGCGAGCCTCCGGCGGCGGGGGCAGCGAGCGCCGCGCGGCCCCTGCCCGCCACTCCCTCGGCGGCGCCACGGTGAGCGTCCCCGAGAGGTCATCGCGCACAGCGGGGTCCAGCACCGGCACCACCAGCAGCCGGTCACCCCTGGCCGCGGCCTCTGGCTGGACCCCGAGCCGCAGGATGGGCGCGGCGGTCTCCAGGCGCTTGAAGTCGCCCGTGATGAACACCGGCATCTCGGTCAGCCGCAGCGACAGCACGCCCCCGGCCAGCCTGCGCTCCTCCACGCGCGCATCGGCCCACTCCAGCCGCGCGCTCTCGCAGCCCAGTGACCACGACGCCGTGTCCTCGCCGACGGCCGTCCAGGCTACGATGACCTGTCGGTCGCCGCGCCGGAAGGCCAAGGCGTGGCGCCGGTCGTTGGGCTCCGAGGGCAGGAGCTGGCGGACCAGAGTCGCCCCGGCCAGGTGGTGGGTCATCACCCAGTAGGCCACCAGCCCCGCCTTGGCCTCGCTCGTCTGCCACTTCGTGATGCCGAAGTTGTGCTCGTTGTACCCGGGGTCGGGGCCGTCGTCCTGCCAGTCGTACCAGACGACCCCGGCCACGTAGGGCTGGCTCCGCGCCAGCACGTACATCCGCACCAGGTAGTTGGCCGACGTCTGCTCGTCCACCCCGCGCGGGTCCTTCTGGGTCGGCCAGCCGATCTCGGTCAGCCACAGCTTCCTGTCCCCCATCCAATACTTGGCCATCAGCTCGTGCGTGCGCCGCAGCTCCTCAACGAACCTGCTGTCCTCGGGCGAGCGCGGGTAGCGGTAGGGATGGGTGGACAGATCGTCCATGTACCGCGCGCCGCCGCGCTGCAGCACGCCCTCGATGAAGCCGAAGTCCGTGCCAGCCGTGCACACGCCGACGACCGTGGCCTTCGGGTCGGCCTTCTTGACCGCCTCGTAGGTCGTCTTCAGCAGCTCGAAGTACTCGCCCGGGTCCGGCTTGCGCCCCTGCCAGAAGCCGATGTTCGGCTCGTTCCATACCTCCCACCGGTGGCACAGGTCGCCGTAGTGGCGGATCAGCTCAGTGACGTACCGCGCGTAGGCGGCGCGTCCCTCGTCCGTGTGGGGTGCCTGGCCCTCGTCATACAGGGCGTTCGAGTAGGTCGTCACGATGAGCGGCTGCACGCCCGCCGCCGCCGCGGCCCGCATGTAGGCGTCGAAGCGCTCGGGGAAGGTGAACCGCCCCGCCTCCGTCTCGATCGCGCCCCAGTACAGCTCGTCGCGCAGGAACTCCACGCCGGCGCGGCGCATGAGCTGGAGCGTGTCGGGGATGCTGTGCTTGCCCTGCCCGAAGTGCGTGCAGGCGCCGAAGAAGGGATCGCGCATCGCCTCCAGCGCATGGGGCTCGGGCAGGACGGCCAGCCGCCCCTCGTACAGGGGCGTTTCGCCCGCGCTGGCACGCACCGTCACCAGCCCGCGCGTCGGGCCGCCGGGCGCCAGCGACACCGCCATGGCCTCTCCCGGCCCCAGCTCGAGCCGCGACCTCACCGCGCCCACCTCCTGGCCCCGGCTGTCCGTCGCGACTACCTCCAGCGGCGCCGCCACGGCTCCATCCGCCCGCCGGTTGCGGACCGTGAGCTTCAGCCGCCAGGGCTCCGCGCTCGTCACCACGTTGCCGAACCAGCCGCTCTCCGCCCCCATCGTCATCGCCGCCGCCGGCTCGGCCAGCGTGACGTATGTCAGGTCGTCGAAGTACATGTCGCTCTCGCTGGGCTCCACGTCGCTGTCCACCAGCAGCGAATCGAAGCCCAGGGGATAGTGCAGCACGCCGTCGTTCGCCCCGCCCCAGTGCCCCTGGTCCTCCGTCAGCGCGCAGGACACCTGCCGCCAGCCCGTGAAGTCCAGCTTCGCGACGTTGAACTGGTGCGTCTGGCCCGTCGCGTCGGTCAGGCGAAGGCGCAGGCTCTGACCCACGCCGTCGCCGTGGACCCACACCCTGAACTCCTGGGGCTCGCCCACCAGCGGTCCGTCGAGGCCCCGCAGCGCGAATCCCGAGTAGGAGATCCCCTCGACGCCGGGGTACCGATAGTGAAGGCGACAGCAGCGCGCGCCGCCGCGCACCCTATCGGCCGAGACCTCCGCCGTGCAGCCCTCCGGCATGGCCTGGCCGACGATGCCCGGCGTCGGCGGCCCCTCGAAGTCGGCCAGGAGCAGCTCCATCTCGACAGGAGCGCCGGAGACGGTCATCGCGATCATCAGCAGGGCAAGCACCGGGATCACCCCTTGTCGTCCGCTCATCGCCCCCGCGCTCATTGTGCGGCTCCGGGGGGCCCTCCGCAACCCGGCCGCTCACCGCCGACCGCCCTTCTGCGCTCGGTCGCCGGGACGCGGCACGCGCAACGAGGGACCCAACGGTCCTCAGCGCCGCCTCCGGGGGTAACACCGCCGGCCCGTCTGTCGCCGCCGCCGGCCTAAGCCTGGCCCTTCTCCTGCTGCTCCAGCGCCCGGCGCTGCCCCTTGGTAAGCACCGGGCGCCGCCGCCCCGGCTCCAGGGGCCACACGGGCAACTGCTGGAGGTCGTAGTCGTACCCGCGGCACAGGATCTCGTACACCACCTCGCGGAAGTCGTCGCCCGTCACCGGGTCCGCCGGCTGCTGCCCAGGCCCACCCACCAGGCCCACGGTGTAGGGCCCCGGTATCTTGAGGGGCGGAATCTCGTCCCTGCGCGCCACGGCCCTCTTCGCGCCCTCCCGGATCATCTCGCACGCCCGGGCGGGCGTCCACGACCTGGCGTTGTACGGCGACAGCGCCTCCTTGACGACGACCGCCTCCATCTCCGGCACCAGCTCCCGGCACTGCGCCGTGACGACGTTGTCTCCCGTGATCAGCACCGCCGGCACGTCGTAGTAGCCCGCCAGCGCCATGGCCATGCCGCCCTCGCCGAAGTGCAGGTCCCCGTTCACGCACCAGCAGCTATGCGCCAGCAAGCCGTTCGTCCCCGCCATGGCGTGCTGGGCAACACAGAACAGCACGTCCGCCGTTTCGTCCAGGCAGGGCGTCCAGAAGGGCTGGCGCGTCAGGGGGCCGTGGATGATCTGGGCGGCCGGGTTCAGCTCCTCGAACAGTATGCTGTACCCGCTCCCGTGCGAGTCGTTGACCAGGATCTCGTCCACGCCCATCTCCAGCGCGCCCTCGATCGCCGCGTTCACCTCCCCGGTAAGCAGCTTGTGCAGCCGCAACCGCCGGAAGTAGCCCTCGGTCGTGTCGTCCTCCCGGTCCTCGAAGTGCACCATCCCCGCCACGCCTTCGATGTCCGTGTGGATGTACAGCTTCATGGATCTACCACCTCCCGTGGAAACGAGCATAGCAGGCGCGCGCCCCGGCTGCGAGGAGCACGCAATGAGCCGCGACCCCCGCAAGCGCCGTTCTAACGGTACCTGACGGGCCCCGGCGCGCAGGTGACGCGGCGGCCTCGGCGAACCGTGCTCGCGCCGACGGGTCCAACGACACGCGGCGCGCCTCGGCGAGAAGGAGGGCCCGCCATGGAGCGACCAGTCTTCGACCGCCTGATCCACGTGCCCGGCCCGAACCCCCTTGTGCGATCCGGCAACCCCGGCGAATGGGACGAGCACTGTATCGAGGCCTGCAACGTCTTCAAGGACGACCAGACCTACTACCTCTACTACCACGGCATTCCCGTGGACAGGAACCGATGGGGCCCCGGCGGCTACAGGCTGGGCGTCGCCACTGCTCCTCATCCGCTCGGGCCGTGGACCAAGTACGGCGACGCGCCCGTGGTGGACGTGGGGCCGGAGGGTAGCTGGGAGGCCCAGCACGTCGCCTGCGCCGCGGTGCTCAAGGAGCGGAAGGACACCTACTACCTGTGGTACTCGGGCTACTCAGCGGAGCGCGGGTGCTGGAGCCTCGGCCTGTGCACCGGCAGCAGCCCCGTCGGGCCCTGGACGAGGCACGCGGCGAACCCGGTCCTGGAGGACTTCGGTTACCTGGGCGCCGTCGTGAAGCTGGAAGGCCTGTACTGGATGTATGTGGAGCATCCCATCGGCGCGAGCTCGCCCGACCAGGGCCCCTTCTGCCTCGCCACGGCCGAGCGGCCGGAAGGCCCGTGGGAACGCTACGAGGGCAATCCGGTACTTCCCGCGGGCGACTGGGGAAGCTGGGACGACGGCGGCTACTCCGAGGCCGGGGTGCTCTACCACGAGGGCATCTTCCACGCCCTCTACGGCGGCACGAAGTTCCAGAAGCTCGAGAGCATCGGCTACGCCTACAGCCTGGACGGGCGTCGGTTCCACAAGCATCCCGCGAACCCGGTCGTCCTGCGCGAGCGCTGCCCCGACACCTCGGGCCTGGCCGAGGTGCACGCGCTGTTCGAACCGCCGCTGCTGTACGCGTATCACACGCTTCGGTACGTCTCGCGGCCGGGCGAGGATATCGGGGTGCAGATCCTGGCGACCTCCAGGCCCTTCCGCGTGACCATGCCGGTGCTGCTGATCGGGGCCCTGGAGCCGGGGCGGATTACCGACCTGGACGCCTGTCCGCCTGTTGGCACGGAGCACATCAACACCTTCGCGATCACGGTCGAGGGGGTCTGCGGCGATACCGGGCCTGCCGGGGTCACCGTGCGCGTCTTCCCGAGCCATGACGGCCTGGCCTACGACACTGAACCGGCGGAATCGCTTGCCTTCCGCCTCCCGGCGGGCGGGTTGAGCCGGAGGACGGTATCCCTCGACATCCCGACCCGGTTCGTCAAGCTGACCGTCGACAACGAGCCCCCGTCTGCGACCGTGACGGACCTGAAGGTGACGGCCACGCTTGGGAGTCTCTGACGTTCCCGGCCTGTGCTGACGTCCCCGGCAGCCGACAGCCTCGGCGGTCAGGTCAGCGCCCGACGCGCGAAGAAGGTCAGGCCCGCGAGGCTCGGGGGCCCCTGGCCGGGCCGCCGGGGCTGTCGGGGACGGGAGTCGGGTGCTATAATCCGGCGACTACCGTGAGACCCATGCGTCGGCCTTTCTGGCTCCTGGCAGTTCTGGGCGCGGTCGTCGTCGGCTACCTTGCCGTCCATGGCCGGCGTACGCACGTGACCACGCTCCTCTCAGCCTGCCCGGGCATCCAGGCGCTGGCCGTACAAGGCAAAGTAGCCATCCTCACCGGCAGCGGCGACCTGTGGTGCTGGAATCCGGCAACCGGGCTGCAGACGTCGGTGGCGCCCCTGCACGTGCCCGGCCCACCCGCAGCGGCGGTCGCGGCTGAGGGCGACCTGGTCGTCCTCGCCGCCGTGGACGGTAGCCTCACGGCCGGGCACGCCGAGACAGCCCGGATTCTCTGGGAGCGCAGCCTCGGCGAGCCCCTTTCCACCAGCCCGACGATAGGCGACGGCACCGTTCTCGCCTGCTGCCGATCCGGCGCCGCGGAGTGCCTCGACCTGGCCACGGGTGACACGAGGTGGCGCTGTGATCTGCAGGGGGCTGCCCGCGCCGCTCCGGCCTGGTGGCACGGCCAGTGGTGGGTCCCCATGCAGGGAGGGAAGCTGATCGCCGTGTCCGCCGCGGGTGAGGTGCTCAAGGGCGAGATGCTCAGCGGCGAGGCCCTCGCACTGGTCGTGGCGCCCTCCGGCCTGTGGGCGAGCGTGCTGCCCGCCGGCCTGGAGCTGATCCGCTATCAGGCGCCCAATCTGTGTCTGCCCCTGGACGCCGGCGCCGCTTGGCTGCTGCCCACGCGCGACGGCGTCGTTGCCCTCGCCTGTGGCGGTGAGGCGACCGCCGTGAGAGCCACGCCTGCCGCCCTGCTGCCCCTCTGGAGCCGCACGGTCGCCGACACGTTGACGGCCGCGACCGTGGGGCCTGGTCCGGACGGGACCGAGGTGATCGCGAGCGCCACCGTCCGGGGCTCCGTCTGCCTGGTTGATGCCGCGACCGGGCACCGGCTGCGCCGCGTGGCCTTCCCCACCAACGCGCCCGCGTCTGTCGTCCTCGGCCGGGGATGGCTGACGCTGGTTTCCGACGACGGAGCTTGGCTGGGTGCTCTTCCGTGAACTCGAATCACTCCTCCCCGCCACCCCTGTCTCGGCGCAACTTCGTGCTCGGCGTCGTCAACGGCGCGCTCTTCATCTTCGGCGGCGCCCTCGTGGAGCCGGGAACCGTGCTCCCGGCCTACGCTCTCGACCTCACGGGCACCGTCATGGGCGTGGGGCTGCTGGCCTCGGTCATCTCCGCCGGCTGGAACTGGCCCCCCGTGCTCTTTGCCGGCGTGATGGAGCGGACCCGCAGCCTGATGCTCCACTACCGCCTGTGGGCCGTGGCCCGCGTCGCCCTCGCCTGGGCCCTCCTGTGGGCGGTCCTCGGAGCCGGCAGGGGCCAGCCGCACGCCCTGTGGCTCGTCGCCGGCCTCATGCTGGCGCTATCCTCCGCCGGCGGCTGCAGCATCCTGGCCTTCATGAGCGTCGTGTCCGACACCATCCCCCCGCGCCTGCGAGGCCGGTTCTTCGGGATTCGCTACCTCCTGGGGGGCCTGCTCACGCTCCTGGGCGCGTGGTTCGTCAAGCGCATGTTGTCCGAGGAGCAGCGGGCTCTGTTCCCGTCCAACTACGGCTGGCTCTTCGGCGCCTCGGCCCTCCTGCAGACCCTCGCCGTCCTGGCCTTCTCCTTCTCCGAGGAGTACCCGCGGAGAGTCGCCAGCCGCTGGCTGGCGCCCATCGCCCAACTGCGCCGAGGCCGGCGCTTGCTGTCGCGGGACCCCGACTACCGCAGCATCGTCATCGCCCGCTTGCTGCTCTGGACGACCTCGGGCCTCGCTCTGCCCTTCCTCGTGCCCTTCGCCCTTGACGAGCTGCGCGTGGACCCCGAGGCCGTAGGAATCTTCCTCCCGGTGAGCGTGCTGGCCTACAGTCTCAGCAACGTGCTGTGGAGCTACCTCAGCGACGGCCCGGGCAACCGAATCCTCCTCGTCACCTCGGGCCTGTGCTACCTGGTCGTGCCCGCCATGGGCCTGGCCGCGCCCCTGTGGTCGAGCCAGCCCGCCGGCACCTTCCTGGGTGTGGCCACATCCCCCGCCTTCTGGTGGATGCTCGCCGTCTTTGTCGTCGCCGGGGTGTCGCGCGCCGGCCAGATGGTCGGCCACACCAACTACCTGCTCGAGCTCAGCCCCGAGCGATCCCGCCAGACCTACCTGAGCTTCTACTACGCCACCAGCGTGCCCCTATCCTTCCTGCCGGTGCTGGGAGCTGTGCTTATCGGTGAAGAAGGCCGCTACGAGATCGGGTTCGCCATCACGCTGTTGCTCTCGGCCCTGATGCTATGGGTCCTCTACGGGCTGCGCGAGGTGCGGGAGGACGAGTCGGGCACGGAGGGCGACGGGCAGTAGTCGTGAGCACCGCTCACGCGCGCCGCCAGACGGAAGGCCTTAGCCTGCGGTGGTGCCTGTAGGGCGGGGCTTCAGCCCGGCCTCCCGTAGTCGCAGGCTATGGCCAAGCTGCTCTTCGACCCGAGTCGTCTTGAGCATGTCGTAGACGGCCGCCGGATCTTCCGACCCCTGCCGGACCGGACCTTGGTCCGCCTGGGGCATCCGCTGATCGCCCACGCCACGAATGTCTACCGCCGCCACCTATGGATGGGCGGGACGCAGCGGCCCGGCCTGTCCCGCCTCTGCTGCCGGTCCACCGACCTAGGTGGGGTCGCCGATGCAGTCCTGGTTGCCTACCTGTTCGCGCAAGCGGTCAATGGCCTGGGCGAGACAGTCCACCAGGAACTGGTGGAGTTGCCCTTGCTGGCTGCTGGCCGACAGCTCAGGCTGGCCCAGCCCGAGTGGTGGCATGAGGTGCGGCGCCAGCCCCGGCAGACCCTGGAAGCCGACTCAGCCGGGATCCGCTCCCGGCTGCAGGAACTCTGGCCCCGCCACCGCCAGCAGCTTGAGGACCTTACCGCGGACCGGCGCTCGGCTCTTGAGGGTACCCTTCGCGACCTCGCCGCGCAGGCCCTGGCCGAGGAGACTCGCCGTCAGCAGGAGGTCTTCGACCATGCTGTTCGTGAGGCCCGGGAGGAACTCCAGAAGCGGACAAAGGGCGACCTCCAGCGCAAGATCCGGAGGCTGCGCAGGAGGGCCGAGGAGCTCGAAGGCCAGCTCATCCTCGCCCTCGGAATGAGGACGGAGAGGGCCCACATCGAGCGGCAGATAGCCCAGCTCGAAGAGCTTGCCCGCCAGACAGAGGAGCAACTCCAGCAGCGCCTTGAGCAGATCGAGGACGAGCGCACCCGCGTTCTCGAGCAGGTCCTGCCGCAGCGGTTCAGCGTTGAGCGCATCTACCTGTGGCCCGCAGCGGTTGAGTACCTGGTGCACGGGTAGACGTGGGGCGAGCATCGGCAGACGGGGAGGCAATGCCGTTGGCACAAGCGCAAGGCGACGATCACGCCCTGAAGTGGTGGTATGAGCTACGCCACTGGGGCATGGTCGTCTCGCCCTCGGTCATGCAGGACTTCTTCGCCGAACTGCCCGCCCTGCCGGGCCCGCAGTACCGTAACCTGCGCGAGGCCTTCGCCGCCCTTGAGCACGAGGTCGAGCGGCACCGCCAGAAGAACCGTCCCGACTTGCCGAGCGACACCGTTCGCGAGTTCGCGGACGCCCTGTTCACCGACTTCCTCGGCCACTCGCGCGAGCAGTGGCTCAAGGAACAACAGGTCCCGGCCGAGCTCAAGACCCAGGGCCCCGGCGGCCAGCTCCTTCGCCCCAACCGCGTCCTGCTCGCCTCACCGGGCGGCCCACCCCGACTCCTGGTCATGCTGGATCTCGCCCGCCACGTGGGCCGTGGCCGTGGGCACCATGCGTACGCGAACCTCGTCACCCTCCTCCAGGATACCGGCGTTCCGCTCGGCATACTCACCAACGGGCTCCAGGTCCGCCTTGTCTACGCCGGCTCCCAGGCCGACGCCTGGGTCGAGTGGGAGGTAGCCGAATGGTTCGAGAGCGCCGAGGGCCGCCGTCCGCGTCATCATGCGCCTGGTCGTTGTTCTCTTTGCCCAAGCCCGCGAGCTTCCGGTCCCTCGCACGGCAGGCGCCGAGGCCCAGGAGCTGTACGCGCAGAACTACGGCCTCGACGGTCTGTGGCGCTGGTTCGAGGACATGCACCGCCAGGGCCGCACCGAAAGCTGGCCCCACCGCACCTGGGCCTGGCGCCGCATTCTCGCCCTCTTCACTCTCATCTACTCCGGCAGCGACGCACCCCAGCTCCCGATGACCGCCTAGGGTGGCGAGCTCTTCCAGCCCGGCGATCCCGCCAGTGAAGACCCCGTCCTCCGCGCCGTGGCGTGCCTTGAGGACCCGCGCGTCCGCATGACGGACGACGATGTCCACGGCCTCCTCCGCAACCTGCGCATGGGTGAGGTGCGCCTGCCCCAAGGCCGCGTCCGCGCCCCCGTGGACTTCCGCGACTTCCAGGCCGAGTACATCGGCATCATCTACGAGGGGCTTCTCGACTACCAGCTTCGCCGCGCCCCCGAGGCCATGCTCACGCTCAACCTCGGCGAGCAGCCTTTGCTTCCCCTGAGCTACCTGGAGAGCCTTTCCGACAACGAGCTCCGCGATCTCCTCCGCAAGCTGGCCAAGGAGAAGTCGGCTCCGGCCGCCGAGGAAGAGGAGGGAAGCGACGAGGAGGACGAGGAGTCTGAGGCCGACGGTTCGCCCGAAAGGCAGGCCGAGCCGAAAGAGGAGGACGACGAGGAGTCCGACGACACCGACGAGGAGCCCCTGGAGCCCGACGCCGAGGAGGACGAGGAGTGCCGGCGCATCACCGCCTTCGCCCAGCGCACCGTCCAACTTCTCGGCTGGGTGCGCAAGCCCCGCGGCCGCAAGCAGCAGGACCAGTGGCGCCTGCAGCGTGAAGTCGCGCGCCTGGCCCCGCGCCTGATCGCCCAGACGTACTGCCCTGGCGAGTTCTACATCGCTCGTTCCCTCGGCATCCGCAAGGGCACCGGTACCTTCTACACCAGGCCCGCCCTGACCGTCCCTACCGTCCGGCGCACCCTTCAGCCCCTCGTCTACGCCGACGGCCAGAACGGCCGACCAGTGCCGCATCCACCCGAGCACATCCTCGGCCTCAGGATCTGCGATCCGGCGATGGGTTCAGGCTCCTTCCTTCTCGCGGCCCTGCGCTACGTGACCGAGGGCCTGTACCGCGCCGTCGAGCACTACGGCTGCCTGGACCCGCAGCCCAATCGTGGCATCACCGTCCTGCGGATTCCCGCCGGCGCCGACCGCGAAACGGCCCTAGCATTCGACGAGGTACCGGCCCTCCCCGCCGACGAGGAGTTCCGGAGGATGCTCATCTCGCGCCTCCGCCGCCATGTCGTCGAGCGCTGCGTCTACGGCGTTGACATCAACCCCGTCGCCGTCGAGCTTGCCCGCCTCAGCCTGTGGATCGAGACGATGGACCCCAACCTGCCCTTTGAGTTCCTCGACCACAAGCTCAAGGTCGGCAATTCCCTCGTCGGCTGCTGGCTCGATCGTGTCCTGGATTACCCCATCCTCGCCTGGGACCGGGAGGGCGGCGACGGCCAGAAGGGCCCGCAGACTAGACGAATCAAGGAGGTCTTCAAGCGGGCGAAGGCCGAGCTGGCCGAGCTTCTCGAGGAGCGCCACGGCCAGATGTCCCTCCCCATTGACGGCGAGACCCTTGAGGCCGAGGACATCACGGACATAGTCGCCCGGGCGCCCGAGCGCTTCGCCGAGCTGCACCGTGCTCCCCTCGAACGTGCCGACGAGGCCGAGCGGCTATACCGCGAGATGCTCTCCGACCCCGCGGTCGCGGCTCTCAGGCATGCCTGCGACCGCTGGTGTGCCGTCTGGTTCTGGCCTGTTGACCCCGAGGCCGAGGACCGGCCCCTGCTTACTCCCCGCGCCTTCTATAGCCGCGACGACGAGATGGATGCCCTTGTGGCCGCCGTTGCCCGCGAGCAGCGCTTCTTCCACTGGGAGATCGAGTTCCCCGATGTCTTCACGCCCGAACGCCAGGGCTTCGATGCCATGCTCGCCAACCCGCCTTGGGAGACCATGAAGCCGGTCAGCCAGGAGTTCTTCACCGAGTACGATCCCGTCTATCGCACCCGCGGCAAACAGGAAGCGCTGCGCGAACAGGGCGAGCTTTTCGCCCAGGACAGCGCCATACAGCGCCGATGGCTTGACTATAGTGCGCACTTCCGCGCGATGAGCAACTGGGTGTCCAGTGCCGCCCACCCCTTCGACGCCTCCCTTGCGCGCGGGAAGCAGGGCGATCGGCTCAAGCGGCAGTGGGAGCGCGCCCGCAGACAGCACCTGGGCCTGGCCGCTTCCGACCATCCCTTCCGCCATCAAGGCTCCGCCGACCTGAACACCTTCAAGATGTTCTCCGAGTTGATGTGGCACGCACTGCGAGGCGGGGGCAGGCTCGGCGTAATCCTGCCGTCGGCCATCTACTCCGACTACGGGTCCCAGGACCTGAGGCGCCTATTCCTGGAACATGGTGACTGGGAGTGGCTCTTCGTCTTCGAGAACCGGCGGCGCATATTCCCGGTACACGGGTCGTACAAGTTCGGCCCGGTCATCGTCGCCAAAGGCCGGCGGACAGAAGCGCTTCGTGCAGCCTTCATGCGTCGGGATGTGCGGGATTGGGAGCGCGCGGAGGAGTTGGCGAGCCGGATAGCTCCGGCACAGATCCGTCGCTTCAGCCCGAGCAGCCTATCCGTGATGGAGCTGAAGACGCCCCGCGAAGTCGAGATCTGCGAGCGTATCTACGCCGATCATCCGCTGCTCGGCAGCGATGAGTGGGGCGTGAGGTCCACCACGGAGTTCCACATGACCAACGACTCCCACCTCTTCCACCGCGTGCCGGATATGGAGGCGCGCGGCTACCGCCCGGACGGCTATGGCCGCTGGATCAACCCCGACGGCGACATCGCCCTGCCATTGTACGAGGGGCGGATGATAGGCCAGTTCGACTTCAGTCAGAAGGAGTGGGTGTCCGGCTCCGGGAGAACGGCTGTCTGGCCCTACCTCACCTGGAACGAAAAGGCTCTCAGCCCGCACTTCCTGATGTCGGCCGACACGTACGGCAACTCCCCGAAGCCGGCACACGCCCTCAAGCTCGCGCTAATGGACATCACTTCAACGACCAACACCCGAACAGCAGTGGGCTCATTGGTGCCGGACCGCCCGTGCAATCACACCATTGCGGTGCTGACGACGCCGGGCCGGGGCGCTCCATGCACACTGATGCTTCCGGCCGTCGTGTGCTCCCTGGCCTCCGACTTCGTGCTCCGGCGCCGCATCGCCGGCGTTCACCTCAGCTTCTGCTTCCTTGAAGAGACCCCGGGCCCGGCACCTGCGGCCTCGGCATCATCCTCCCCGCTCGCCCTACCCAGCGCCCGGCTCACGTTCATCCACCGGCTGTTCTCCCCGCACTGGCTCGAGCTGCGCGATCGGCTGGCCATGTTGGGCCTGGCCATCGGCGGCTTGCCCTGGCATGGGCTCTGGGCCGTGGACCTGGCCGAGCGCCTGCGGCTTCGCGCCTTCCTCGACGCCGTGGTTGCCGAGCTCTACGGCCTTTCTTGGGGAGACATGGAGTACATCGTCTGCGGCGAGGGAGGCAACTTCGAAACGGGTCCCGACGAGAGCGATCCCGTGGGCTTCTGGCGCGTGGACAAGAAGCACCCCTGGCAGTTCCGCCATACCTACCTGACCCTGGTGGCCTTCCGCGAGCTCAAGCACGTGGGGCTGGAGGAGTTCTGCCGCTGGAGCGCCCTGCCGCCGAAGTGGGCGCCGATCCTGGCGGACAGCGAGGACATCTACCTCTGGCGTCTGCCGCCGGAAGCCGAGGCCTACTGGGCCGAGCAACAGGACTACGAATGGCACCCGCGGGAAGGCTGGTCTCACTGCGAACTCCACGCCCTCAACGTCCTCAACCCCCACGACCAGGTACCGGTGGAGTGACGAAGCCCGGCGGGGTCGGTAGGTAAGCCTGAAGACCGCGTTGACCTTAACCTGCCCGTGTGGTAAGATAAGAACACATTTCGGCTTACGAAGGCCAGGAGACGAGCGATGGTAGAAACCATAAAGGTCAGCAGCAAGGGTCAGATCGTGATTCCCAAGCACCTGCGCGAGGATCTGGACATCCAGGCGGGAGACGAACTCCTCGTCATGCGCAACGGGCAGATACTGGTCATGGTCAAGCGCCCCAGCAGCTATGTAGACGCGCTCAGCGGGCTGGGGCGTCGTGTATGGCAGGGCGTTGATGTGCAGCAATACCTTGACGAGTCGCGTGAAGACCGCGAAGAGCCGGAGGCCCGCTGATGCCCTCGTCTGCTGGACGCGGACCAGGTGGATTGCGGCGGCGCCTCGCCCAGGCGGGGCGCGTCGGCCTGGACAGCATGGTGTTCATGTATCTGCTACAGGAGACGCCCGCGTACGTCGCACTGGCGAGGGAGGTGCTTGAGACCATCGAGAAGGGGAAGTGCGAGGGTGTCGTGGCGGTTGTCAGCATGGCGGAGATACTGACGCGGCCGGCCCAGTTCGAGGCTGCCGACGTGGCCCAGGCCTATCTCGGGCTGATAGCAGGCTTCCCGCACCTCGAAGTGGTGCCTGTGGGTACTGAGCAGGCGTGGCGGGCCGCTGAGCTGCGTGGGGCAGCGCTGCGGGCCGGGCGGGCCTTGCGCAGCATGGATGCCCTGGTACTCGCCACCGCCGAGCTGGCGGGCGCCACGGCCGTGGTGAGCAATGACAGACGCTTACGGGGCCTGCCGATGGGCCCCGACGTGATAGCCCTGGATGACTTTGCCGCGTCCGACGGGTGATCCAGGGGAGGCAGAGCGATGCCGCTCAACCCGGTCACCTTTGCCGCGCAAGTAAACCAAGACTTCATCCGCTACCAGCTAACGGCCTTCCCGATCGCGGACGAGCGGTTGCACGAGCAGGTGCGATCGCAGCTTGAGGGCCACGGCATGGCGGGGTGTCCCCTCATGAAGGGGCCCTACGTCTCCCTCGCCAAGGCCTTCCGCTTCGGCCACAGCCTGCAGCGACTGTCGGAGGCGGGCGTGGTGCCTCCCGCGTTGCCTGCCCTGTCACCGTATCCCGATCTGTTCGCCCACCAGGACAAGGTGCTCGCGGCCGCGCAGGCCGGGCATCACGTCCTCGTGACCACGGGGACCGGCTCGGGCAAGACGGAAGCTCTCCTGTACCCGATCCTGGACTGGTGCCTGCGGCTGCGCGACGGGCCTCCTCGGATACTGCTCACGAACCCCTACCAGCTTGAGTTCCTCATCACGAGACCGCGGGACCTGCCGATGTTCGCCGGTGCGCCACTACGCTTCATCGTCGTGGACGAGGCGCACAGATACAGCGGAGCGCTTGGGGCGGAAGTGTCCTGCCTGATCAGGCGACTCCGTGCGGTCGCTGACAAGGGGCCAGACGAGGTCGTGTGCATGGGGACCTCGGCGACTATCGCGGGAGAGGGGAGCGAGGAACTGGCGCGGCGGTTCGTGCATCGGTTCTACGGGGTAGACCCGGAGCGCATTGAGGTGGCAGCGGAGGAGTATATCGAGCACGAGTGGCCGGCCCAGGAGTACCTGCCGCCGGACGAACCACCCGACACGGTCGAACTGCTCGAGCGTATCGTGCACGCGGTGAGCGACGAGGATGGCTGCGAGGTACTCGCGGCAGCCGAGGAGCTGGCCGGCCAGGAAGCACCCCCCGACGCCGATTGGCGAGAGGCGCTCTACTCCCTGCTGGCGCGCAACCGGTACACGCGGGAGGTGTGCCAGGTCCTCGCGGGGCCAAGGGACCTGAGCGAGGCCGCTCTCCAGATGCAGACCCGGGTCGGTCGTCGGGCCCTAGACGCCGGCCAACAGGAACTGCGACAGCGCTGTGAGGCCGAGCTCCTGTGCTACTTGACCCTGGGCGCGGCAGCCCGGCAAGAGGACAACATACTTCTCAGGCCCAAGATCCACTACTTCGTCTCGGGTCTCGAGGGCGTGGTTGCCGTCTTCCCGCCGGGCGAGGAACAACCGAGTCTATACCTGGCCGAGCGCTACGCGCTCGAAGAGCACCCAGAATCGCAGCCGGAAGCCATCTTCCCTGTACTCGTGTGCAAGACGTGCGGCCAGCACTACTTCGAGGCCTATCTGGTCGGCTGGGCAATTGGCGAGGGCGAGCCCCAGGGTGGGATAGCCGAGCAGGACAACGTGGTGTGGGAGGCAGTGCCGAGGGAGACCGGCGGCCGTGCTGTCTTCACCGACCGGTTCCTGCCCGAGGAGGCCGAGCTGGAGGAACTCGGGCAAGCCGGTTCTGGAACGAGGCGGGTGGACCGTCACCGTCGCGAGATGTGGGTGTGCCGTTTCTGCGGCGCCTTGCACGGTCTCGCGGGGGAGGACTGTCGCGCGCCCAAGTGCCAGCGGCGCAGGGCCCTGGTGAGGGTCTGGGTGCTGACCAACGCTGAGGATGGACAGATCACCGCCTGTCCGGCATGCGGCCAACGCGGAGGCCGGCACGGGGACAGATGGTGCGAGCCAATGAGGCCCGTCCGCGCAGTAGCCGTGGCCGATGTTCACGTCCTGGCTCAGAACATGCTCAACACCGCTCCCGACGAACGCCAGCAGAAGCTCCTTGTCTTCGCCGACAATCGCCGGGAGGCAGCGTTCCAGGCGGGTTGGATCCTTGACCACGCGCGGCGATACCGCCTGCGACACCTGTTTCACCAGCATCTCCACGCCGCGGCCGGCCCGGTGTCGATTGGGGACCTGGCCGAGGCTGTCAGCAGGCAGCTAGAGCAAGACAGTGACCTCGCGGCTGCGCTCGTGCCTGAGGTCGTCGAGGCCGTGAGGCCCGAGAGATTCAGCCAGGAGTACCCGAAGGAGCTGAGGTACTTCCTGCGCCTGCTGGTGCTGCGCGAGATAGCCACCTCCTTCCGCCAGCGCGAAGGGCTCGAGCCGTGGGGCCTCATGCGTGTTGACTACTACGGAGTGTCGCCGGACCAGCCAAGGGTCAGACGATGGGCAGAACAGCTCGGCCTAACGCCGGACCAGGTAGCCGACGGGATCGGGAACCTGCTGGACGTCTGGCGCCGCAACCGGCACCTGTATGACGAGACACGTCTGTTCTCGAAGTCCTGGCTGGAGGGCGACAGAGAGATCCAGGCTGGCTACATACCGTACCTAGACGTGCCGCCCAAGGGCCTCAGGTTCGATCAGCCGAGCGGTCAGCGGAGCCCCTACGTTGTGCCCTTGACCTCGGCGCGCGGCCGAACCGGGGCCGAGCAGATCGTTGCAGGCTGGGGTCTCTCCGGTGAGCAGGCAGCCGGGTTCCTCGAGGAGCTCTGGGATTGGCTCATCAACGAGGCAGTCGTGCTCGCCCGCGTGGACCTAACGAGCAGCGCGGGCAAGGTCCTGGCCCGTGCCCAGGGCGTCTACCAGGTCGCGGCTGACCACCTGGGCCTGGTGTCTCACGAGACTCGGTTCGTATGCAGCACGTGTCATCGCGTGCATGCACGGCCCACCCCACGGCTGGTATGCACGGGGTGGCAGTGTGGCGGCACGCTCCGCGAGGAGCCGCCGCCCTCGCAAGACTACAACGTCAGGCTACTGCGACAGCCCTTCGCTATGCTCAGGGCCCAGGAGCACTCCGGGCAGGTCCCCGGCCACCTTAGGGAGCAGTACGACAGGGAGTTCAAGAAGGAGCCGCCTGGCGCGGTCAACTGCCTCGTAGCCACGCCAACGTTGGAGCTTGGTGTGGACATCGGCGACCTGGACATGGTCCTAATGCGCAACGTGCCGCCCACCCCGGCAAACTACTGGCAACGAGTTGGGCGCTCGGGGCGTCGGCACCGCATGGCCGTGAACTACACCTACTGCCGCCGTAGCTCCCACGACCGGTACTTCTTCGCGGACCCGCTGCAGTTGCTGACCGGCCATGTGCACCCCCCGCGCTTCAACCTGGACAACGATGTGCTAGTGGCGAAGCACATCCGCGCGGCAGTGCTCACCGAGCTGCTAGGGATCCTGGGAGAGACGGGGAGCAACGAACAGGGAGACATGGACGAGCTGTGGAGGAAGGCTCTGCCTACATTCATCGGCGCTTACCTGTTTGACTTCTCGGGGGATCGAACCACCTACCGCACAGCACCCTTTGACGCCCAGACCCCTCTGACGCATCTGATCAGCTTGCACAAAGAGCGGCTGTTCAGTGCGGTGAGGCAGGCCTTCGCCCAGTACTGGCCTGAGGAGGCTGCAGCGCAGGTAAGCGAAGAGGCCCTGGGGGCTGAACTGGATGGGATGCCCGCCGGCTTGCAGGCGGTCGTTGCCCGCCTTCATCGGCGTATGACGTGGGCAGTGAACACGCAGAACCGTCTCCTCGCGGCTCAGCAGACCGGGCCCCTCGATAGGACTGAGGAGATGGTGCTGCGCCGTTGCAGAGCCTTCCTGAGTGGTCTACTGGAAGAGGATGAGCGGAACTACACGTTGCGCATGCTTAGCGTCGAGGGCTTTCTGCCTGGCTATGGGATGTACGAACAGGGCGTCTGGGCCTTCGCCCATCGGATGCGAGCCGTGGGCCGGGTACCAGCGCAGTTTGAGCTGACCCGTGCAGACACTTTGGCAGTCCGGGAGTTCGTGCCTGGCAACCTCATCTACGCGAACAGCGGCCGGTTCGGCCTGACGTTCTACCGCCTGCCTGTGCGAGACAACGACGAGGACCTGCCAACGCTGGTCGTTTCGCTTGGGCAGCGGACCGTCTACGAGGCGGGAGACATGCACGGTCAGCCAGCTTACCGACCGGAGGGCGCCGTAGAGGTGCGTGCGGTGCCTGTCTCCGACTGCGACTTGGTCTACCGATCCCGGATCAGCGACGATGAGGAGTACAGGTTCCAGTTGCCGGTGACGGTGCTTGGCAGCCTGCTGGGACAACATCGGGGAGGTAGGGCCTACTCGTGGGCCGGAAGCACTATAGAGCACCGCAAGGGCCAGCGGCTGCGGCTGGTGAACTGCGGGCCCGCTGAGCGCGCGCGTCTGGGCGAGCTCGGTTACCCGATATGCAGTGTATGCGGAGCCGCTAGGTCGCCTATGTCGAGCGACGAGGAGCTGTGCAGGTTCAGGGAGGACCACCTCAGACGCTGTGGCCTGGAACCCGAGAACATCCTGTTGTTCGCGGACGTAGGGGCGGATGGTCTTCGCTTGGCCCCGCTGTCTGACCCGGCGGAAGCCGTCAACCTGGCGGAGGGGCTGCGCATCGGCGCTGAGGGAGTCCTGGAGATGGAACGAGAGGACCTACACATCCTGCTAATCCCAGGCGACGAGGCGAATCAGACTGCGGTGTTCCTGTACGACCCGATGCCCGGGGGGTCGGGCCTGTTGGACGAGCTGCTTGCTCAGTGGCCAAGGGTGCTGTCCAGCGCTCGCGAAAGCCTCAGCCAGTGCCCGCAGGCGTGCGAGGCAAGTTGCTATGCCTGCATGCGCACGTACCAGAACGTGCAGCACCATGCGCTGCTCGACCGTCACAGGGCAATGGAGTTGCTTGGATCCTCCGATGAGCCGTTGCAGGACGCTGGCGAGATCCTGCCTGTCGTGCCCAGCCTCGGTGAGGGACTACCGACTAATGAGCCCGAAGCAGCGTTCCTTGACGCCCTGCGAGAGCGCGGCTTCCCACTTCCTGATGCGCAAGTGCGCATACAGCTCGGCGGCGACCTGGGCGACATAGTGCCCGACTTCGCCTACCAGGACCTGCCGAGCGGAAGGCCTGTGGCCATCTTCATTGACGGCCTATCACGAGCACTGCATAGCGATCCGAAGCGTCAAGCGATGGATGCGTTCTTCCGTGCACGCCTACAGGCTATGGACTGGCGCATCCTCGAGGTCCCAGCCTCAGCTCTCTCCGACCACCAGCAACTCGCTCTGTACCTCGAAGCGCTGCGGACGATGCTGTCCTGACCGCGCTCACTCAGCTCGGCGGTCGAAAAGAGGTCCGTGCGCGGAGAGAGCGCCAGGACGCGCGCACAGAGCCCCGGGTGGTCCTCGGCGCATGTCAGTCAGGTTGCTGACGGGCAGGCTCGATTTCGCAGGGCTTGCTGACCGGATACGGCCTGCGGGACCTCCGGGAATACACGTCATCCGCGCGGTAGATACAGCGTACCCCGCACACCCGCCGGAGTGAACCGGCCCAGGCTCTGCCGCTCCCCAGGGGCTCGAAGTGCCCCCCACACGCGGGGTTGCAGCGCACGATGGTGGTGCTCTCGATTGGGGCAGTCGTGCGCCCCCACATTCGTGGGGATGCACCGGTGGCGATGGCTCACCCAGCCCTATCCGTGCCTGGGACGTTGAGCCCTGGGCTAGTCTGCCCCGGAACGCCCCTGGGGGCTGCAGGGGGCCCCGGAAGACCGGTGGGCGAGTACTACCCCCTGCCCTGAACGCTGCGCGCACTTGCGCGCGGCTTCTCGCCCCGGGAATCGCTATTCCCCAGCACTGCGCAACCGTGCTCCCGGCGCGGTCGGCCCATCTACCGCGCACTCGCCGGCTGTGGGAACCCGGCGGCACCGGGCGCATCAAAGAGGTGTGTACGCGAGGAGGGCGCCACAACCCCAGGGGCTGCGCCGAGGATGACCAAGCTGGGGAGCATGTGACTACGGCTCGCTTGGCCTGCGCTGCGCAGGCCGTGTAACATGCCTTGCAGACCAAACCAAAACCAACCCCTTCGTGTCTCACCCTAACCGGGCACACCACAGCCTCACACCCTCAGAGAGCCGCTTCCGTTGCCGATTGACCTGTGAGCTACGGGACGGCGGAATGTGGCAGGGGGCCCGAGTGGGTTTACCACCGAGGGCTGGCACGTCGCGGCTTCTCTGGGAGAGGTGCGTAATGAGGATCAAGTACGAAGAGAACACATCGCTGGACATAGCGCAAGCGGCGAAGGAGGGGTATATCGTGGTGGTTCCACTAGGATGCATAGAGCAGCATGGGCCCCACTTGCCTGTGGGGTGTGATTATGCAAGACCGATCGGAGCGGCAGAACGCGCAGAGGAGAAGCATGGGGGGAAGGTTCTTGTGCTGCCGACCTTGCCCTTCGGGCCGGCCGGAGAGCATCTGGGCTTCCCAGGCACGATATCCATCTCTTTCGGGACATGGAGTGCGATGGTGGTGGAGGTACTGGCGAATCTGGTGCGGGACGGGTTCAGGAAGATCGTGGTATCGAAGGGATGCGGGGGACATATGGGGATCGAAGGGCCTGTGTATGAGTTCTACGCCAGGCAGAAGCGAGAAACGATGGACCTGGACGTGCGGGTCTTCGGGGAGCAGGCATGGGAGCGCATAGGAAAGGTGGTGGCGGAGTTCGGCATCTGCCAGCCTCCTGAGGTGCATGCAGGGGCAGTGGAAACGTCGGGGATGATGGCGCACAGGCCTGAGCTGGTGCGCCTTGATCGCGTCAAGAAGCCGGAGAAGCAGGGCGAGGCCCGGAGCTCGACGTGGTGGATCATGGAGGAGCTGTCGGATACAGGAGTCACGGGTGATCCGACGCAGTACGACGCGGAGTTGGGGAGGAGGATCGGGGAGGAGATGACGGAGGCATTTGCTGATGTCCTGGGTGATATGTAGCGTCGTGGTGAAGCCACGCAGGAGTAGCCTCCGGGATGGAGCCACGAGCGAAGGCTTCGTGTCCTGCGGCGTGGCCTGCGGTCACTTGCCGCGACAGGGCCATGCGCACCACAGCCCGTCCAGGCCCGCATGCTGGTGGACGACGTGAACCTGGTGATGATACAGGCACCGTAGGACGCGCGACCCTTCGGTCGCGTCTGTGTGGACTGCAGCGGCACACGACAATGAGCAGGGAGGCGCACTATGCCCAACGAGGATGGGATGTCCCGACGCGACTTCCTCAAGACGGCCGGGGCCGCGGTGCTGGTCAGTACCGTCAGCCTGGCCGCCGGCGCTGCACCGGCCGGCGCACGGTTGGACCCCGGACGCAAGGTCCGTGTGGGGATCGTCGGCGGCGGCTTCGGGGCCGCTTTCCAGTGGCACCTGGACCCCAACTGCATCGTCGAAGCCGTCAGCGACCTCCGCTCCGACCGCCGGGCCCACCTGCAGGAAGTCTACGGTTGCCGTAAGGCCTACGAGTCGCTGGAGAAGCTGGTTCTGGACCCGAGCATCGAAGCGGTGGCGGTGTTCACGGGCGCCCCCGACCACGTCCGGCACGTGGTGGAGGTCATGAACCACGGCAAGCATTGCATCAGCGCCGTTCCGGCCTGCTGCACCCTCGAGGAAGCCCAGCTCCTCAGGGAGACCAAGGAGCGCACCGGCCTGACCTACATGATGGCCGAGACGAGCTACTACCGGCCCGAGTGCATCCTCGCCCGGCAGCTCTACCAGGACGGCAAGTTCGGCCCCTTCCTCTACTCCGAGGTCGAGTACTACCACAACATGGTTGGGGGCGAGAGGGAAGCCTTGTGGTTCTATAGCGGCCGGCAAACCTGGCGCTACGGTTACCCGCCCATGCTTTATCCGACCCACTCGACCTGCTTTCACGTAGGCGTCACCGGCGACCGGCTGACCCGCGTGTCGGCGCTGGGCTGGGGCGGCGCCGACCCGGCCTGGAGGGAGAACCCGCTCAACAACGGCTACTCCAACCAGACCGCGCTGTTCGCCACCAGCAGCCAGAACATCTGCCGCTGCAACGTCTTCTGGGAGGTCAACGCCGGCGGGGAGCGGGCCCAGTGGCTGGGCCCCAACATGGCCATGTACATGGCTGGCTGCGGCGGGCAGCCCTTCGTGGTGCAGCCCGTCGGGCAGGCGCCCATCACCACC
>CAZSOQ010000070.1:0-23012 GCA_964608495.1 uncultured Armatimonadia bacterium
GCTCGTTGGGGTAGGGGAGCTGGGGCGCCAGGGGCAGGGGGAAGGCCGCGGCGAGGACCTCCTGAGCCTTGCGAAACAGGTAGAAGAACCAGATGCTGAAGCTCAGGTCCGCGGGGAGCAGGAAGGACAGGGCGGTGATGAAGGGGTACAGGGGGAGCCAGATGCGTCCCAGCGCGGAGAGGGGTCTACCCCAGTTGCGGGTCTCGATGAAGTGGTTCTGGTCATGGCGCACGTCAATCAGGGGCAGGGCGGGCACGAAGTAGTGCAGCCCGTTGTACAGGTCCAGGGCTGCCGCGAGGGCGAAGCCGATCCACAGGGCCCTACTGGCGAAGAACCGGTAGTTGAGGCCGTCGCGCGTCATCTCCAGGGGGAGCTGGACGATGGGGTAGCCGAGCTTCTCGTGCTGGGTCCACTGGCGCTGGAGGAGGACGTTGGCGCCGATCATGACGACGCCGACGGCGAAGATGAGGGCGCACCACCACAGGACGGGACCCAGCCAGGCCTGGACGCGGCCGGCCTCGTAGAAGGACGTGTGGCCGTCGTAGAGGGATTCCACGACGGCGGGATTCGACACGGTCAGCCACTGGGGCAGGTAGGGGAGCAGGATCTGCTCCCAGCGATTGGCGTCGGTGGCGTAGTAGTAGGCGTGGCTGATGTTCGGGACGCCGAGCTGGAGGGTGTCGTGGCCCGCGAGGGCTGAGGCGACGGCGATCATGACGTAGATGGTGACCAACTCGGCCTGGGTCAGGGCCCAGCGCGGGGCGTACCGCTTCAGGAGGGCGTTGACGGCGAGGAGAAGGAGGAGGTTGAAGACGACGTTCCAGTAGAGGGAGACAGCCGTGCAGTGGCTCCAGTGGTAGATGCCCTCGACGGTGACGATCCAGTAGACGTGGAAGGGGACTAGCAAGGCGCCGAGGAGCAGGGCCCGAAGGGTGACGGCCGGGCCTTTGCGCGGCGCCGGCCCGGGTGGTGACGGCGCCGGCGACGAGGATGCTGGTCGGGGCGGAGCCTCACTGGCCATAGGGGACGGCCTCTTTTAGCTGCTTGGGGGCCGCGTGTCAAGCTGCATTGCGGCGCGGGCCTGCCTGTGGTACAACCTTGCCACCGCGCCACGGAGGTGCCTGCAGTGGGACGCACTCCCATAGAAGAGCTGGCCCGGCCGAGCGTTCAGCGCATCGTGCCCTACTCGCCGGGCAAGCCGACCCGAGAGGTCCAGGAGGAGCTGGGACCGATCGAGGTCGTCAAGCTGGCCAGCAACGAGAACCCGTTGGGGCCGTCGCCCCTGGCTGTCCAGGCAATGTGCGAGGCCGCGGCCGCGGCGCACATCTATCCCGACCCCGTCTGCGCCGAGCTCACGGCGGCGCTGGCCGAGAAGTGGGACACGGATCCCGAGGGCATCCTGATCGGGCGAGGGTCGGACGAGATCATCCACATGCTGGGGCTGGCCTTCGTGGGCCCGGGCGACGAGATCATCTACTCGGACCCGCCCTTCGCCCTGTACCCGCTGACGACGGACCTGATGGACGGGGTGTCGGTGCGGATCCCGGCGCGGGACTTCACGCACGACCTGGAGGCCTTCGCGGAGGCGATCACGGCTCGCACGAGGCTGATCTTCGTCTGCAATCCGTACAACCCGACGGGCACGATCGTGACGGCCGAGCAGGTGGAGCGACTCATGCAGCGCGTGCCGGACACGTGCATCGTGGTCTTTGACGAGGCGTACTTCGAGTACGTGGAATCGCCGGACTTCCCCCGCAGCCTGGACTACGTGCGAGAGGGGCGCCGGGTGGCGGTACTGCGCACCTTCTCGAAGATCTACGGGCTGGCGGGCCTGCGGGTGGGGTATGGGATGACCACGGCGGAGATCGCGGGGCCGCTCAAGCAGGTACGCGCGCCCTTCAACGTGGCGAGCATCGCCGAGGCGGCGGCTCTGGCGAGCCTGCGCGACCCCGAGCACGCCCTGCGGTCGGCGCGCGTGGTGAGCGAGGGCCGGGAGTACCTGTACGGCGAGTTGCGGCGGCTGGGCCTGAGCTACGTGCCCAGTGAGGCGAACTTCGTGTTTTTCGACGCGGGGGTGGACAGCCGCTGGGCTTTCGACGAGCTAATGCGCCGGGGCGTGACCGTGCGCACCGGTGACATCTTCGGCTATCCGACCTACCTGCGGGTGACGGTGGGCACGGCCGAGGAGAACGCCGCATTCGTCGGTGCCTTGGAGGAGGCGCTGAGAGCGCAGGGGTCGCGCGCAGACTCAGGAGGATCATCATGATAGTCGTAATGGCCCCCGGTGCAACGCAGGACGACGTCGAGCGGGTGGTTCAGCGACTGGAGGATCGGGGCTTCGGCCACCACATTTCGCGGGGAGTGGAGCGGACGATCATCGGCGCCATCGGCGCGGCCGAGGGAGAGAAGCACGCGCTGGCGGAGCAGCTTTCGCGCCTGCCCGGGGTCGAGCGCGTGGTGCCCATTCTACGCCCCTATAAGATGGTGAGCCGCGAGCACCATCCCGAGACCACGCCCGTGGCCGTGGGGAGCTTCCACTTCGGGCGGGACAAGATCGGCGTGATAGCCGGCCCCTGCGCCGTGGAGAGCCGCGACCAGATCCTGCAGAGTGCTGAGGCGGTCAAGAGAGCCGGCGCCGCGGCCCTGCGGGGCGGGGCCTTCAAGCCGCGCACTTCGCCCTATGCCTTCCAGGGACTGGCCGAGGAGGGCCTGCAGATGCTGGCGGACGCCCGCGAGGCGACCGGGCTGCCCGTGGTGACCGAGGTCATGGACCTGCGGGACGTGGACCTGGTGGCTCGGTACGCGGACTGCCTGCAGGTGGGCGCGCGGAACATGCACAACTACGACCTGCTGCGCGAGGTGGGACGTAGGCAGAAGCCGGTCCTGCTCAAGCGCGGCCTGGCCGCCACCGTCCAGGAATGGCTGCAGGCAGCGGAGTACGTGGCCATCGAGGGCAACCTGCAGGTGATCCTCTGCGAGCGAGGCATCCGGACCTTCGAGACGGCCCTGCGTTTCACTTTCGACCTGGGGGGGGCGGTCTACGCCAAGCAGGAGACCCACCTTCCCGTCATCGCCGACCCGAGCCACGCGACCGGGATGCACCGACTGGTGGACCCGCTGGCGATGGCCGCCATAGCGGCGGGGCTGGACGGCCTCGAGATCGAGGTGCACCCGCACCCGGACCGAGCGCTGTCCGACGGTCCCCAGTCGCTCACGCCGAAGCGCTTCGCGACGCTGATGCAGCAGCTCAGAGCCGTGGCCGAGGCCGTGGGCCGGGAGCTGTAGGCAGATGTCGGGCGAGGGAGGGCAGCCCCGCTTCGACCGCGCAGCCGTCCTGGGCATCGGGCTCATCGGGGCGTCCTTCGCCCTGGCCGTCAGGCGTGCCGGGCTGGTGGGCGAGACCGTAGGCGTGGCGCGCCGCGAGAGCACTCGCCAGGCGGCCGAGCGGGTTGGCGCCGCCGACCGCACCACGCCCGACCCGCGCGAGGCCGCGCGGGACGCCGACCTGGTCTATCTTGCCGCGCCGGTGGGGGCCCTGGGCCCGATGCTCGAGAGCATCGCCAATGTCCTGCCGGAAGGCTGCCTGGTGACCGACGCCGGCAGCGTAAAGGGCCCGGTGTGCGCCGCCGCAGAGCGGGTCCTGCCGCCGTCGGTCGCCTTTGTGGGGGGCCACCCGATGGCCGGGTCCGAGCGCTCGGGGCCGGAGGTGGCCGACGCGGGCCTCTTCGCCGGGCACACCTACTTCCTCGTCCCCACGGCGCGTGGCGGAGACGAGGCCGTGGGGCGCCTGGAGCGCGTGGTGGAGGCGATCGGCGCCAGGCCCGCGATCCTGGCGGCTGACGAGCACGACCGGATCCTGGCCGCCACGAGCCATCTGCCCCATGCGCTGGCCTCGTCGCTAGCCCTGGCAGTGGCGCGGCTGGTGCCCGATCCGGAGGCGCGGGCGCGGTTCTCGGCCGGCGGACTGCGGGACACCACGCGGATAGCCGCGAGCCCGCCGGAGCTGTGGCGCGATATCTTCCTGGCAAACGCCGAGGCGCTGGCCGGCGCCTGCCGCCTGACCATGGAGCTGCTGGAGGACCTGGTGCGAGCGGCCGAAGGGGGAGACGCCGAGGCCCTGATGGAGATGCTATCGCGGGCGCAGGCCGCCCGGCTCGACCTGTCGTCGGACGCGGCGGAGGGACCCGGGAGATGAGGCGCGTGATCGTCGCCGCCAGCTCGGGCCTGGAAGGCACGATTCGCGTGCCGGGCGACAAGTCCGTCTCGCATCGCGTGGCTCTGCTGGGCGCGATGGCCCGGGGCGAGACCGTGGGCCGGAGCTGGCTGGTGGCCGAGGATTGCCTGCGCACCCTGGCCGCGGCGGAGGCCCTGGGGTGCGACGTCACGCGCGAGGGCACCACCGTCAGAATCCGAAGCGACGGCTACGAGGCCTGGCGGGCCCCCGAAGGGCGGATGGAGCTGGGGAACTCGGGCACGGGGTTCCGTCTGCTGCTGGGCGCGCTGGCCGGGCGGCCCTTCGCGGCGACGCTGGACGGCGATGCGAGCCTTCGCAGGCGGCCCATGGACCGGGTGGCCGAGCCACTGGGCAGGATGGGGGCTCGGGTGGAGGGAAGCGGGGAGCGATGTCTGCCGCCGGTGACCGTGCGCGGCGCGAGGCTGCGGGCCATCGAGTACGAGATGCCCGTGGCAAGCGCACAGGTCAAGTCGGCGCTATTGCTCGCGGGGCTGCAGGCCGAGGGCCGAACGGCGGTGTTCGAGCCGGCCCCGTGTCGGGACCACACGGAGAGGATGCTGGAGGCCTTTGGAGTGGACGTGTGGGTGGACGGGCCCTGGTCGTGGGTTCAGGGCCCCGTGCAGCCCGCGGCGACCGAGGTGCGCGTGCCCGGCGACATTTCCTCGGGCGCCTACCTGATCGCCGCGGCCTTGCTGGCGCCGATGAGCCACGTGACGGTGGAGGACGTGGGCCTGAATCCCACGCGCACGGGGCTGCTGGAGATCCTGGGGGCCATGGGCGCCCACGTGGAGGTATTGAGCCAGGCTAGCCCTCGCGGGGAACCGGTCGGTGAGGTGACGGCCTGGACGAGTAGCCTACGGGGGACGACGGTGAGCGGGGCCCTTGTGCCCACGGTGATTGACGAGCTGCCGCTGCTGGCCGTCCTGGCGACCCAGGCCGAGGGCGAGACGGTCGTGGCGGACGCGCGGGAACTGCGGGTGAAGGAGAGCGACCGCGTGGCGGCGATGGCCCGCGCCCTGGCGGCGATGGGGGCGGACATTACGGAGCGGGAGGACGGGTGGGTCATCCGCGGACCCAGGCCCCTGCGGGGGGCGCGAGTGACGGCCGACCTGGATCATCGGGTGGCCATGTCGCTGGCCGTGGCTGGCCTGATAGCGGAGGGCGAGACTATAATCGAGGGCGCCGAGACGGTGGCGACGTCCTTCCCTGGGTTCGCGGACGCGCTGGCCGGGCTAAAGGCCATGGTGAGGTCCGAATGAAGCCGAGCGAAGACGAGCACGTCGAGCTGAGGATCGCCGTAGACGGGCCGGCAGGCTCGGGGAAGAGCACTCTGGCCCGGGCGCTGGCGGAGACCCTGGGGTACATGTACGTGGATACGGGCGCGATGTACCGAGCCGTGGCGCACAAGGCCTTCCAGCAGGGCCTGGACCCCGCCAGAGGGGAAGATCAGCCCCGCATCATCGAGATAGCAGCGCAGATGGAGTTTCACTTCGAGTGGCAGGACGGGGAGATGAAGCTGCACGCGGACGGGGAGGATGTGACGGACGTCATCCGCACGCCGGACGTGGAGCGGCTGTCGTCGCCGGTGTCGGCCATACCGCAGGTGCGGGAGGAGCTCGTGGCGGCTCAGAAGGCACTGGGAGAGGTGGGTGGCATAGTGATGGACGGCCGCGACATAGGCACGGTGGTGATGCCGGACGCCGACGTGAAGCTCTACCTCGTCGCCGCCCCGGAAGAGCGGGCACGTCGGCGCTGGCGACAGCTCCGCGAGCGCGGCACGTCGCGCCCCTTCGAGACCGTCCATATGGAGACTGTGCAGCGCGACCAGCGCGACAGCTCGCGGTCGGTCAGCCCTCTCAGGCCCGCGGAGGACGCGATCGTCATTGACAGCACCGACATGACCCAGCGCGACGCTCTGGAGCGGGCACTGGCGATCGTCGAGGAGGCCCTCCGGCGGCGTGAGCGGGGACTCTAGGCGCCAGTGGCGCTGGCGGCGAACGGAACCGGTCAGGCCTGGGAAGTGGACACCCGTCGTCTACTTCGTGGCCAAGCGCCTCGTCCGCTGGTTCATCTTCCCCCTCCTCGGCGGGCTTGAGGTCCACGGCGTCGAAAACGTGCCCGCCGCAGGCGGCGCCGTGATCGCCCCCAACCACGTCAGCTACCTGGACCCGCCCTTCCTCTCGGGATTCCTTCCCAGGCGGGCATACTTCATGGCCAAGCGCGAGCTCTTCGAGGTGCCCGTCCTGGGCTGGGTGCTCCACCGCAACTGTGTCTTCCCCGTCGAGCGTGGTGCCCCCGATCGCGCCGCTCTCCGGCACGGCGTCGAGATCCTGCGGCAGGGCCAGCTCCTGGTCATCTTCCCCGAGGGCACGCGTAGCAGCGACGGCCGGATCGGCCCCGGGGAACTGGGCTGCGCCCTGGTGGCCGGGCGCGCGGGCGTCCCGATCATCCCCTGCGCCATGGTCGGCTCCGACCGCATCCTGACCCGGCACGCCAGGATGCTGGGCCGCAGCCGCCTCTACTGCGCGTTCGGGGAGCCCGTCACGGTCGAGCCGGACCCGAGGGGGCGCTTCAGCCGGCCCGCCCTGCAGCGCGCGACGGACACCCTGATGGAGAGGGTGACCACGCTCCACGCCGAGATGCTCGCGTTGAGGGAGAAGCGGGAAGGACGGCGACGGGCTCGGCCGAGGCCCGACGCCTGATCCTCTTCGCACAGCACCGCCGGCGCGGTCACCTCGCCCGGCGGGCAGGCGCTGACCTCCGCGGGCCGGCGGCGCAGCCGGCCGTCCGGCAGAAGACCGGGAGGGATAGGGCGTGGTCGGTAGGCTTGCGCTGACAAGTCTTCTCGCCGTGGCCGGCGCCGGAGGGACCCCTACCATGCCGCAGTGGGTTGGCCTTGCGAAGGACCCCGCCGGGCCTATCTTCACCCCCAGCGGAGCGGAGTGGGACGAGGAGTGGTTCGTGATGGACGACGCGCTGCGCGTGGGGGAAGGCTACGTGATGTATTACGAGGGGAGGCCGAAGGGCAGGCCCACCCGCCAGATCGGCCTCGCCACGTCCGCCGACGGCCTCTCCTGGCACCCGCACGTGGCGAATCCTGTGCTGCGCGTCGGCCCGGCCGGGTCCTGGGACGACAACTTCGTGACCGACGCCGAGGTGCTCGTGGTCGGGGACGAGTACTGGATGTTCTACGTGGGGCACGACGGCACGACCGAGCGCATCGGTCTGGCCTTCTCCGCGGACGGCGTGGTCTGGCGCAAGCACGAGGGGAATCCCATCCTGACCGAATCGGCCGAGGGCTGGGACAGGCACCACGTCATCCAGCCGACAGTGGTGCGCCTGCGACCGGACCGCTGGCTGATGTGGTTTGGCAGCTACGGTGGGGAGATCGAGAACCACCAGGTCGGGCTGGCCACGTCCACGGATGGCCTGCACTGGCACAAGCACCTCGGCAATCCCGTCTTTGGCCTGGGCGCGGCGAGCGAGTGGGACTGCGGGGCCGCCTTCGGGCCCGATGTCACCCAGATCGGCGACACCTTCCACATGCTGTACGCCGGGGGCCCCAGGCCGGGAGTCTACGACATCGGCCATGCCTTCTCGACCGACGGCGTGACGTGGCATCGCTCCCCGCAGAATCCGGTGGTGCGACGCGGCCCGGAGGGGGCCTTTGACTGCCTGCGGCTGGGGGTGCCCTGCCTGCTGTCCCTGGGCGGCGATGCCTACCGCGTCTACTACTCGGGCCACAACGGGAAGACCTACGTGGGGGTCGCCTGCGCGACCGGCGCGCTGCGCGACCGGTAGCGCGGCGAGGGAGTCGGGTGGCACAAAGGGCGGAGGCGCCCTCCTCTCCTGGAGGACGCCCCCTGATCTTGCCCGCGTCGCAGGCGAGCAGCCCCTCCCTTGAGGCCGAGCAGGGCCGTCCTACCCGCGCCCGGCGGTCTCGTGCATCAGGTCCCTCAGGGCCGGATACGCCCGCAGGTACTTGTCGAAGTAGAAGTCGTAGACCTCGGCCTTGGCGGGGTCGGGCTCTATGCGCCGCGCTATGTTGACCATGCTCTCCGCCGCCGTCGGCAGGTCCGTGAACAGCCCCGCCCCCACGGCCGCGCACAGGGCCGTCCCCAGCGCCGTGGCCTCCGGTATGGCCGTCGTGTAGATCGGCGTCTGGCACACATCGGCGTGGATCTGCAGCCAGAGGTCGGAGCGCGTGCCTCCGCCGCAGGCATAGATGCCCTCGGCCTCGAAGCCGGCCTGCGCCAGGTCCTCGAGGATGTGGCGGGTGCCCATGGCCGTGCCCTCGTAGACGGCCCGCAGGATGTGCCCGAGGCCGTGGCTGAGGCTCAGGCCGAGGATGACGCCGCGGGCGAGGGGATCGCGGATGGGGGTGCGATTGCCCTGCCAGTAGTCGAGGACGACGAGACCCTCGGCGCCCGGAGGCACGGCTGTGGCCTGGTCGTCGAGGACCTCGAAGCGGCTGCGGCCGGCCTCGCGGGCCTGCAGCTCCTCGCGATAGCCGAAGTTATCGGCGACCCAGTCAACGATGGCGCCGGTGGCCGTCTGGCCGCCTTCGAGGATCCAGGTGCCTTCGAGGAGCGCGTCGGGGTAGGGTCCCCAGACGTGGGATTCGAAGATTCCGCGGTCACACAGGGCCATGTGGCAGGTGCTGGTGCCCATGACGAGGGCCATGCGGCCGGGCCTGACGACGGCCACGCCCAACATGCCGGCGTAGGCGTCAATGCCGCCCTCGGCGACCGGGATGCCGTCGGCGAGGCCCAGCTCCCGGGCCGCCTGCGCGCTCAGCTCGCCCGCCGGCGCGCCCATGGGCAGCACGTCGTCGGGCCACTTGTCGCGGAGCTGGGAGAAGCCTATCGCCCCGAGCAGGCCCTCGGGCCAGCCTCCCTCGGGACGCGCGTAGTTCCACTTGCAGGTCACATTGCACAGCGACGCGGTCCAGCGGCCCGTCAGCTTGTGCATCAGCCAGTCCACTTCCTCGATCACCAGATCGGCCTGGGAGAAGACCTCGGGCTCGTGCTTGCTGAGCCACCAGGCCTTGGGGAGCATCCACTCGGGGGATTCCTGCCAGGAGACGTACTTGAGGAAGGGATGCCGGGTGGCGGTGATGGCCGCGGCCTCCTCGTGGGCCCGCTGGTCCATCCACAGGAGCGCCGGACGCAGGACAGTGCCGTCACGCTTGCAGGCGACGACGGTGCAGGAGGTGCCGTCCAGCGAGACGCCCGCGATGTCGGACGGGGCCGCGCCGGCCTGTGCCATGGCGGCGCGCACGGTGGCCTTGGCGGCCTCCCACCAGTGGTCGGGGTTCTGCTCGGCCCAGGTGGGGCGAGGGTAGGCTATGGGAAACTCCTGGCTCGCCTCGCCCAGGACCTGGCCCTCCGGGTCCACGACCACACTGCGCAGGCCCTGAGTGCCGCAGTCAATGCCGACAACAAGCTGACCCTCGGCCATAGCTGACCCTCCTTGTCGTCCCATTCTCACCCTCGCGTCTTGGCCTCTCCCAGGCGCAGAAGGCGCACCCGCCCAGACACAGCGCGGCCCAGCCGGAGGCCTACTCGCCGGCTGAGGCGGGCGTGGTCCTGCTCAGGCAGCATACTGGACCACCGCCGTGGCCAGGACCTCGTCCCTGAAGTAGCGGCTCAGCTCCTGCGGCGTGCGCAGGTCCACCTTGCGGCCGACCAGCTCCGTCAGCTCCAGCTCCAGGCGCACCATGTCCAGCAGCGTGACGACCGCGTCGGGCTCGAACTCCACCAGCAGGTCCACGTCACTCTCCGGCCCGAAGTCGTCACGCAGGGCCGAGCCGAAGAGCGACAGCCGGCGGATGTGGTTGCGCCTGCAGAAGTCGGCCAGCTTGTCGGCATCAGGGCAGAGCGGCTCGGTCATAGCCCGTCCTCCAGCACAGGGCGGCGCACTAGGTCTCGTCTTCCTCCAGGTCCCAGCTCTCCTCGGCCGCGCCGGCCTTGCCTACATCACGGATTACGGCCCTTCCCATGGCCCGCTCGATAACCTGCATCAGGGCGTTCTCGCGAGACTGAAAGAAGGCCGCGAAGTCGTCGGCGCGAAGGGCCTCGGGGTCTGTGAAGTGCGAGCGAAGCATCTTCCCCAGACACGTGTCGAGGCTCAGGTCCGGGTTCCCTGTCTTCGGGAGCATGACCGCTCCCCTAGCCGACTGGGACATGCTGGCGAGGACGGCTCAGAACTCCTCGTGATGCACGGCTTCCATCGGACCTGGGCCCTTGGGCCTGAGTTCGGTGGCAGGGAAGCCGACCGCGATCAGAGCCGATACGCGCACGTGGTCGGGAATCCCGAGCACGGCGGACACGTGCTCCTCGCGCTCCATGCCGCGCTCCTCACTGCCGCGGACGCCCACCCAGCAGGTACCGAGGCCCAGGGCCGTCGCCTGGATGAGGATGTTCTCGACAGCCGCGGCGCAATCCTCCGGCCACCAGTGGGGCGAGCACTTCTCGTCGCCGCATACGGCGATGACCACGGGGCTCTCGGCGCAGAAGAAGGCCCACTGGTGGGTCAGCGACAGGGCCTTGCGCTTCTCGGCGCCGCGGACGACGATCGGGTGCCAGGGGCGCGCGTTGTTGGCCGAGGGCGCGGACAGGGCCGCCTCCACCAGCTCCTCAACCATCTCGTCCGGCACGGGATCGGGCTTGAAGGAACGGCAGCTTGCCCTGCCGGCTATCGCATCGAGCATCGCACCTTGCCTCCCAGTCCGGCGGGTAGGGCGGACGGGCAGGCCTTCCCCGCAGCGGCTCAGGAACCTGCTCCCGACCAGCGCGGCAGAGGTACGGGAACCAGCTCCCGCAGGTTCGGGCCACCGGCGATGAAGTCGGCGTCCTCGGGGCAGGCGAACAGGTCGGTCACCTCATCGCCGTCCGCCGTCAGGAGTCTGCCGCCGGCCTCGAGGAGCACGGCCGTGGCGCCCGCCAGGTCCCAGACGGACCAGTAGCGGGTGATGGCCGCATCCACCCGGTTGTCGGCGCACAGGGCGAGCTGAAGGGCTATGCCGCCGAAGCAGCGGACGTGGCCGAGCTCCGCGGGGGGAGGACCGTACCTCGTGAGGGCGGAGGTCGTGAAGGCGACCAGGCTGTGGCGATGCAGGCGGGTATCGGCCCGGGTGAGCCGCCGACCGGCGCGGTACGCCCCGAGGCCCTGGGCGGCCCACCACGTCACGCCCAGGGCCGGGGCCACCACGACCCCCGCTACCGGGTGGCCCTGCCTCAGCAGCCCCACGGACACGGCCCAGTGACCGTCTCCCCGCGCGTAGGAGAGCGTGCCGTCTATCGGGTCGAGAGCGAATACCAGACCGGCCTGGCCCCCGGTCCTGCCCTCCTCCTCGCCGAGGATGGGCAGGCCCGGGAAGCGCCCGCCCAGATCGTGCCGCAGCAGACGCTCCACCTGCAGGTCCGCCTCGGTGACGATGGTGCCGTCGCCCTTGTCGCGCGACGCAGCGGTGGGCTGCATCTGCAGCGCCATCATGGCGGCGCGCTGGCTCGCCTGCACGAGGAAGCTCAGGTCGTCGGGGGTGAGCAGGCCCAGCATGGGCTATCACCCGCCTGCGGCTAGGCGGCGAGGGCCTTGGCCAGAGGCTCGGGCGCGGGCACGGCCTCGGACTGGGCGGACTCCATGGCCAGGGCCCAGAGATACAGGCACGTGTAGTAGGCGGTGCGCACGAAGCCGGTGAAGGCCGATACGAGGGTGACGACGAGGATGACTCCGGCTATCGCGAGCGGAAGCATCACCTGGGCGGAGACGCTCGCCGCCACGAATAGGCCCACGGCGAAGATCGCCACCAGGAACGCAAGGACGCGGCCGAGGACCAGCAGGCCCATCTCCGCGATGACGATGTCCAGCACTCGCCGGCGGAAGAGCGAATAGGCGCGAGTCGTGGCCTCCTTGAGGGACTTGTCCTCGAGCATTATCACAGGCACCAGCAGGGAGTTGGCCGCGTCGCGGGCCCTCTCGGCGACGCCGGTGAGGGCCCTGCCGCCCCAGGACCTGGTCTTGCTGCGCAGGAGGGAGAGCAGCAGGGAGACCGCCGTGTTGACCGTCGCCAGGTAGAACAGCGCCGGGAAGTTCCTGATAACGTCGGCGAGGGCCTGGCCCAGGGTAGCCCGGCGACCGCGCAGGTGCACGTCCACCATGTGGGCGACCATCCCCATGACGCTGAGCATGCACAGGTAGCCCAGCAGGAAGAGGGGGACGAGGACGACGTAGACCATCAGGGGCATCTCGTGCTCGCCCGAGCTGACCGCTACCTCCCACAGGCCGGTGAGCTTCAGGACGCCGTAGGCCAGGCCCACGGTGCCGAAGCTGACCAGCACCCCTAGGAGCGGAGGCACCATCATCGCCGGGTAGGCGGTGAGCATGCGCAGGCACGCGCCGAAGAAACGCCAACTGCGGGAGAGGCTGTCGAGGAACCCGCCGCCGGCGGCGATGTCGGCCCAGTCCACGCGCTGGGCCTCGGGGATGGTGAGGTAGTCGGTGTCGGGTGTGACGACCTCGACCTCGCCGTCGTCTGTCTGTACGACGGCCTCGCCGGCCTGGGATTGGCCGACGGGTGGGCCGGCGCAGATTTCGGCGCCGCAGCTCATGCACTCGGTGTCGGTGTCCAGGATGTCGGCGCCGCAGTGGGGACACTTCAGCTCGCGGTCCTCGGTCATGCCAGCCCCCCCTTCTCCGCGGGCTGCTCCGCGGCTTCGTTCCCGCCGAACACCTCGAAGTAGGCCGAGGACAGGGCGGCGGAGAGCAGGAGAATCACACCGGAGGCGTAGGCCCACAGCCCGAAGAGGACGACGCTGGTCATCGAGCCGTAGAGGCTAGAGTAGGCCGTGGAGCGGGCGATGAAATGGGAGAACAGGGGGGCGATGCCGTGCCAGATTCCCGTGGCGACCACCGCTCCGAGGAGAGGGACGCGGGCCGGCACCCACTCGCCGGGGATGAAGCGGTAGATGAGCCAGAAGGCGATGAAGACGAGCAGGCCGGCAAGGGTGCGCAGGAGCGGGGCCCAGATCGTGCTCATGGCGGGGCCGAGCTCGGGGTCCATCACGACGAGGCGGGCTCGCAGTATGGCTATGCCCGAGACGAGGAGCATGTAGCCGCCGAGCAGAGCGGCGGCGGCGATGAGCATGAGGAAGGCCAGGATCTTGCGCATGAAGAAGCTGCGGACGGGGCGGCCGTGCCAGACGCGGGTAAGGGAGTCCTCGAGCACCTCGAAGAGGCGATGTCCGGCCCAGACGAGCGCCAGCACACCCAGGGCGCCGGTGAGGGAGGGATCGCTGTGGGACAGGGCCTGGGCTATGGAGCGACTCATCTCGGTGGCGGTCTCGGGCGAGATGGCGTTGAGGGCGTCCTGGATCTGGGCGAGAACGACGCCACGGCGCCCCCAGGCCAGGCCCAGCAGCCAGACCATGAACATGCCGAGGGGCATGAAGCACATAAGGGCGTAGAAGGCGATGGCCGCGGCCATGAGGCTGGAGCCGGCCTCGCCGCTACGCTGATAGGCCCGGGTGAGCATCCGCCAGACGCAGCCGAGCCAGGTACTGGGGCGCAAGGGAGCCGCCGGTCTGGCTACTTGGGGCGGAGAGGTGTCGTTCATCGTCTGGAAGAACCCCGCGAATCAGAGGGTAAGCGCATACGCGGACATCCTAGCTGACGGACCCATCCACCAGCCGCTCGAGCGTGGCGAGGAGCCTGTCGCAGTGTGGCGCAGCCTCCCTGACGCGACCGGGGTCAAGGTCCGACAGGAGCGGGACAGCGTCACGGACCTTGTGGTAGCACCCCTTCTGTGTATGCCGGGTAGCCTGTGATAGCCCATTCAGAACGTCGCTCTTGGGCACTTCCTCGACGTGTGGATTGCCTGGCAAAGCGCTCCGTGAGAAGCCCGTGCCGTAGTACGCGGCCAGCTTTTCCTTCTGCGCCAGGAACCAGGCCTCCATGACCTGCACCATGAACTGGATCTGGTCTTCCCGGACGCCTTCCGGCACTGCGACATGCCATCGCTGGCTCACGAAGTCCACCGGGCTGTCGTCCACCGTCTTCGGGCTGTCTGAGTCTATGAGAACCAGGGCTATGGCGTCCGTCTCGGTCTCGAGGGCGATCGCGAACTTCGTCAGGGTGGAGATCGTATCGCCGCCGCTGACGAGTCTCAGTGACATGTGGCGGGCGCGAGCAGCGCCGATGAGAGGCGCGAGGAAGACGTGGAAGGCCTCACGGAGGGGCTTCGCGCCCTCGAAGTAGAGCAGTATGCGTCTCACCACCTGGTCCCCCCGATCTGACCCGAGCCCCACAGCTCGCCAAGTCTGTAGCGCTCAAGCCACTTGGCAAGCCGGTCGGCGTCAAGCCTGCGCATTTCGCTGGCGCCGTCTGGGCCGCGCTCGCAGACGACCACGGCTTCCGGCATATCGGAGAACTGGTCCACCAATTCGGGGGAGTGAGTCGTGATGATGAGCTGTGTTCGCGTGGAGGCCTGCTTCAGAAGCCTGGCCAGGGGCGCCATGATGTCGGGGTGCAGACCTAGCTCCGGCTCCTCGATGCATAACAGGGGAGGCGGGGAAGGATGGCACAGCACCGCGAGGAGGCACAGGTAGCGCAACATGCCGTCCGACATGCGGGTCGCCGGGACGGGGTCCGTCAGTCCCTCCTCACGCATGTAGAGCTGGATACGGCCGCCGCCTACGTCGAAGTCCAGCCCCTTGCACCAAGGGAAGAACCTGGCGAACTCCCTCTCAATGTCGTCCGCCGCGGAGCGTAGCTTCAGCCTGCTCAAGACCAGTGCCAGGTTGGACGTGCTCTCCAGCAAGACGTCGGTCGGCAGATCGGCCAGCTGGGGGTCGCGTGCCGCCGTGTGGCGGCCCAGGTTCCACTCGGTGTAGAGCCTCAGGGCAGAGAATCTGTCGGCGAGGTAGGTCACCTCCGGATAGATGTCGGGGTCTTTGCGTTCACGAAGCACCGACTGACCAGGCGTCAGCGTGTCGCGTTCGAGCCGCCGCTTCGGTCGGTCCCCCTCGCTTTCCTCGGCCGCGTCCACCTGGCGGACGCCGATCACGCCCAGGCCGTCGTGGACATCGAAGTACACGAAGCTGCTATCGTACCCCGGCAGGGGACGGTCGTTCCCCAGCCACTCGCGCAGGAGGACATGGCGTTCCCGCTGGGCGCCAAGCTCGAGTTCGTACCTGAGCCACGGGGTGTCCGGCTGCTCGTGGCGCCACGGAGGCGCGGCGACCACGGCAAGGGAGCCGCGCCTACTGCCCCGGTCCCCAGCCTTGCGCAGCCACTCGATGATGCCGCCGCCGCGTCGGATGGGCTCGCCGATGTCCCGCGGCGCCGCTTGCAGAAGAGCCAGGAGCTCGAGCAGGTTCGACTTGCCGGAGCCGTTCGCCCCAATGAGGACGTTGAGCGGGCCGAGAGGCAAGTCCAGCTCCCTGAAGGAGAGCAGATTGCGCGCCCCCAGCTCTCTGATGAACACGGCGCCTTGGTCGGCGCCGGGTGCCTCGGCCATGACGGTTGCCTCCGGTGTTCCTTCCCAGGGCTGACCCCAAGGCCCACACCCAAGAGCAGGCCCGGTGCCTGGGCCTCGATTCTACCAGATTCCCGCCGGCCTGCCGCGCCCCGGGCGATGCACTACTTCGTGAGCTCCTCGATCGCCTCGGCGACTTTGTGGCGGTGGGCGAGGATCGATAGCGGACCGGGCGAGAACTGCGTCGCATCCTGGCCCAGGATCTCCTCCGGCACCTCCAGCAACGCCGCCGCCCTCTTCGCCGCCGGGCTGTTCGGCTGCTTGCTGATCGCCTCGCGCAGCATCCACAGGTACTCGTAGTCGTCTATCCCGTCGCGCAACAGCTCCCAGCGATAGCAGTCCACCGGGCCCTCGACGTACTTGGTCTCCCGGTCCTGGTATCCCTTGCGGTTCGGCGGGTACATGAACCTGCCATCGCCGTTGCCCCAGTACCCCACCGCGCCCGGCTTCGACTCGGAGGTGTAGCTCATCGGGTCTTCCCACGGGTCCTGATACTCGCTGCCGAACAGGCCGCCGCAGGTCCACCAGTTGGTGGTCCAGATGAGGCAGCCCTCGACGTTCCACTTCCACGTGGCCCACAGCCAGGCGCGCATGTCGGTGTGCGGATGGTCAATGAACAGCCCCAGCCAGGGCGCCTTGGGCCCGCAGCACACGTACCACCAGACGCGGTCGCCCTGCTTCTGCCGCTCGTGCAGGGGCTCCGGGCTGTAGTTAGACAACACCGGGCACCACAGGTCCACGGCGCCGAGCAGAGGCTCCTCGGGCTGCTCGGTCAACATGCGCGTCAGCTTCGGCGCCAGGCGCTTGAGGAGGCTCATGCGCTCGACCACGAATTCATAGTCCTCCTCGCCCGGCTCGTCGTACCAGTAGATATAGGCCTTCTGCAGCCAGCCCTTCTCCTCCAGGTGGTTCTGGAGCTGCATCAGGTAGTCGCGCATGACGCTCTCGTAGCCCGGCGCGCCGAACTGGAAGGGACCCAGGCTGCCCGGGGAGTAGTCCGGGTACCGTCCGCCCCCGAGGCCCATCACGGGTAGGCGGAAGCTTGTGAACCTGTAGTCGTCCAGGTACTTCTCTGCCTGCCGGTCCCACTCTGTCCAGTCTAGGGTCACCTTCACATCGGAGGGCGTCTTCTCGAAGCCCGGGTCGGCCAGCAGGTTGGGCCCCTCGGGCTCGAGGCCTAGGTACAAGTCGTCGTACCAGGTCGTCCCGGTGGTCTCGCCCGGCTCTCCCCAGCGCGTCGGGCGCAGGGTCACGCTCAGAGCCCGGGCGTCGGCATGGAAGGTCGTCGGTTCCAGAATCCGCTCATGGCGCTTCCACTCGGTCGTACCCTGCCACACCAGATCAAGGTTGTTGCCGGAGATCCATCTGCCTGTCGCGTCGTTTTGCCCCAGCGTGACCATGAACTCCTGCCCGTCCGTGGCGGTCCTGGCCCAGAACCGGAGGACGTAGGGCTTGCCGCGTTCAAGCTCGATGGTGCCGTTCATGCTGGCGGCAGGATTGGCCGTGGGCGAGTTGTCAACGATCTTGAGCGACTGCCTGCCCTCGTGGGCCGTGGTGTCGTCGTATTCGCCACCGCCCCAGTCGTAGCCGCTCACGCTGACGGCGAAGCTCTTGGTCCAGAAGGAGTAGGGAGCGATGTGATGGTCGCGCCAGTCCTGCATGTACAGGTCCCAGACTTGCTCGCGGGCAGCGGCGTCGTTGGGGCCGTTCAGGTTGTGGTAGCGCCAGATCTCGCCCTGGCTCAGCCCCAGCGCGGTCTGGACGTGCACCTGCTCGGGGATCGCGAAGGAGAACACGCGGACCCGCAGCGGCACCTGGGCCTTCCAGCCGCCGGCCGCCGTCAGGGACACGGTGCCGGTGTAGGTGCCGGGTCGCGCGTCGCGCGGGGCGTGGACCGTGAGCCACAGGGGCAGGTTGCGGCCGGCGACCGCGTCCACGGGCCCCTTGACGACCGGCAGGGGGTCGGGCCACCAGCCCTCGGCGCCGAGCTTGTCCGTCGGGCGCTTGACGTAGACGTACTCGACCTGCCTGACCGACACGGCCGAGGCGGGCAGGGCACCGCCTTCGCCCTTGAGCTCGCCGACCGACACCCGTAGGCCCGTGAGGTCGCGCCTGGGCCGGACCACAAGCTGCACCGGCTCGAACTCGCCCCTGGCGGCCTCGACGTCCAGCTCCGGCCTGGGGGTCTCGGGCGCCACGCGCTCGCGGCCGACCTTCCACGCGCCCTCGCACCACCACAACTGGGCGCTGTCGTCGGCCGAGATCAGGTACCCGTAGCTGGCGTCCTGGATGTGAGGCACCGTCACCTCGCCGGCGTTCGCGGCGAAGGCCACCGTGTCGCCGACCATCACCCGCAGCGCCAGGGCGTAGGTTCCCACGGTGGTCGTGTGCCACGGTATCTCGATCTGCCGCGACTCGCCCGCCGGCACGGAGCCGTCGGCGGTGAACCGTAGGGGCTCACCCTCCTGCTCCGGCACCAGCGCCAGCTCCGCGCGCACCGCCGCCGCAGCGTCCCCCTTGTTGGTGATGCCCAGGCGGGCAGGCACGTCTCCCGTGCCTGAGCCGATCTCTCGCACGGCCACCGCCAGCGTGGGCGTCTCCTGCTCGACGGTCACATAGGTCGTCGAGCCCTCTTCCGTGCCCAGGTCCCTGTCGAGCAGGGCCGAGAAGGAGTAGGCGTTGACCTGGAAGGAGCCGGGCGCCGAGTCCTCGCGCCTGGCCTCCTGCTCGCCGGGCGAGCGAAGCCGCACGAGCAGGGCGTCCGCCGGCAGCAGGGCCTCGGGCACGGGGAACTCGGCCGCCGTCACCTCGTTGATGGTGCCTAGCTGCTGCCAGTCCCGGCCGTCGCTGCTGGCCTCGACGACGCAGGTGCCCGCGGTGTGGTAGTTGACGGCCAGGGCCACCGTGGCCTGGGTGAACTTCGCGCCGGGGACCGTGTGCCGGTAGGTCACGTGGGTGCCGGGGCCGAAGCCCCAGCGATTGGAGTTGTAGCCGGCGTCGAAGTCAGCCAGGGGCCGGCAGTAGTTGTTCGCGTAGCCGGAGAACTGGTGCGAGAAGGCGTAGGAGCGTCCGTCAATCCGTTCGCCCTCGCCGAGCTCGAGGTCGCCAAAACGGCCGTGCACGGCAAGCGTCGGCAGCAGCGCCACGTCGTCGAAGAACGCCCGCCCGTCCATGGCCCAGACCCCGACGCGCGCATAGGCACCCGCGGGCACCTGCGGCGGCGTCACGAAGACGAACCGGACGGGCTGCCATTGCGGGCTGTAGCTGTGGTCGTCATTCGCGAAGCTCGGGCCCGACACCACACAGCCCTTCGTCGCTCCCTCCGCCGCCCGGCGCCAGTAGCTGAACTGGTAGAGCTGATCGGGCTTCCAGTCCACGTCCTCGCAAGCCCAGTAGACGGATCCCTTGCCGTCGCCGTCAACCGCGAGGCAACGGTCGCCCGAGTGGGCGCCGCCGCTGACCCATTCCCCCGCGCCCGACCTCTGCCAGCCCTCGGGGCTGTCACCCGCGCCCTGCTCGAAGGAGCCGTTGGGGATCAGCCCGCTCGGTCCGTCGGCCCCAGCCACAGCGAGTCCCACGACCAACGCCAGGAACATACACAGAGCCCTGCTGTTTGACATATGCCTCACCTGTCTCTCCTGTTCGCACTGCCGCCTCCGCTTCCTCCAGGCGGCTCGTAGGGGCACAGCACGTAGGTCTCATCGCTGCGGTCGCAGTACACCAGGTATGTGGGCAGCCCGGGCCACCAGCGCAGCGCGTCTCGGTTGCGCTCGCCCAGGTCGAGCAGGAACACAAGCCGCTGCTCGGTCGGCCAGGGCGTGTTGCAGATCATGCCGCTGCGGAAGGACAGCTCGCGGGGCTCGCGTTGCATGCCCGAGAGAGTGTTGGCGAGGCGCTCGCAGGCGGCGCTGTTGTACCACCGCAAGTCGCGTGGGGGCGAGGACGCGAGGGGCCTGCCAAGCCGCCCCGCGACCGAGGGCGGCCCCTCGGTGGTGCCCTCGTGGATGAAGACAAGGCCCGCGGACACGCCGGCCCGGTCTGCCAGCCGGCCCACGCCCGCGCTGACCTTCCAGAAGTCCTGCCTGTACTCCCACGCCCACGCGGGCGCCCGGAAGGCCCAGGCCAGGACGCAGAACAGCACGGCGACCGCGGCCAAGCGTGTCGGATGCGGCACCGGGCGGGCCCGGGAGCCCGCTTCGCGGCCAGGCACCAGCAGGCGCGCCAGGAGGAGGGCCATGCCCGGTAAGGTGGGCCAGAAATACCGTGCTCCCAGGCACAGGCCGGGGTGGTAGTAGAACAGGAAGACGGCTGCAAACAGCCCATACAGCCCCAGGAAGAACCAGTCGCGAGGGGTGGGGCGACCCACAATCCAGCCGAAGGTGGCGAGGACGAGGAACAGGTTCACAGGCCAGCCCCAGAACATGTCCACGTAGGCGGCCAGATTGCGGAAGGCGCTCCAGGCGAGCATGGGCAGCGTGTTGAGGCCGCCGAAGGCATTGCGGCCAAGCCCGAAGAAGACGCCCGTGGGCATGGCGGCCCGGTGGCCCGGCAGCAGAGGGTCGCCGTTGGTGGCCCAGTTCCACAGCAGGTAGACGGAGGCGATCAGGCCGAAGGAGGCGAGGAGTAGGGCCGCTTGGCCCAGGGCCCGCGGCCGCCGCCAGAAGAGGCAGGCTGTCGCCGCCAGGGCGAGCAGCCCGCCGTCGAGGGGCCTGATGAGGCTGCAGGTGCCGAAGCACGCGCCGCTCAGAGCGCCCAGCCACGGCCGATTGCGCCGCTTCGCCCCGAAGAGCGCCGCCATTCCCGCCGCCGCCAGCGCAAGAACGGCCGTGTGGGACATAAGCGACCCGGCCATGAAGGCCAGGCCGGGCGCGAAGGCCAGCAGGACGGCCGCCGCGCGGCCCGTCTCGCGGTCGTAGGCCTCGCGCCCCAGGGCGTAGACGGCCAGGACGGCCAGGGCGGCCAGGAGCGGGTTGACCAGCCGCAGGAGGCCGACCCGTGCGCCCAGGGAGAGCAGAAGTGCGTTGCCGGGCGGGAAGAGACTGTACCAGCGGCCCCCCCGCACGACGAGGAAGCTCTGGCCGGGATCGAAGAACTCGACCCCTGGGGAAACGGGGGCGGTCAGATGGCCACGGGCGAAGATCCGGGCCTGCAGATCGTAGGACAGCTCGTCCTGGACATGGGGGACGTGGTCGAACACGAGCCAGGATGCGAGGGCCGCGGCGCCGGCCGCGAAGACCGCCGCCCCGGCGAGGAGCAGGACGGAGGACGACCGGCGCGCGAGGTCGGGCCGGCCGGCCCCAGAGCTTCCCCGCCGCCACAGGACCCAGGCGAGCAAGAGCGGGACGAGCACATAGGCGAGCCGCGTGGCGATGGAGCCGCCGACGCGCCAGACGCGGAAGACGTCGTTGTAGGCGAAGGCGGCCAGGCCCGGCAGGCCCAGGCCAGCGGCCCAGATCAGCGTGCCAGCGCTCCGAGCGCGAGGGTCAGTGGCTGACGACATGCTCGTGCCGAGGTCCCCCCTTGCGCGGCAGCAGCCAGAACCAGGCGGCCCACGCCGTCGCGAGCAGGACGAAGCCGAGGAAGAGGAAGCGTGGGGTCCGCAGGAGAGCCAGTGTCAGAGCCATCGGTGAGCCTCGGCCGAGGGCAAGGGCTGCCCGTAGGGCATCGCCGTAGCCTGAGCCAGGCAGGGCGGCGAGGAAGGCTCTTGCCGCCGAGTAGACCCCCAGGAGCCCCGCGACGGTCTTCCATCGGCGGGTGATCCAGGACCACGCCAGCCCCAGACCGGCCATCAGCAAGGGAAGCAGGTGCACGATATGCCGGTAATCGCGAGTGCCCCACCCATCAGCGAACAGACCCCGATGCTTGGCTAGGATGAGGAGCCAGGCCAGAGCGCCAAGAGCGATCGGGGCCCCGTAGGACCTGGTCGGGCGTCGCGCAAGCCACCCCACCAGGGCGAAGAGGACCAGGGGCGAATGGCTGAGCAGGCCCGTGTAGCCCTCAGTGCCGAAGACCAAGAGGAGGATACCTCGCACGCACGGGCCGGATAAAGTCTCGGCAACGCTGTGGGCCCAGGGAAAGGCCACGTGGTAGGCAAGCCCGGTGCGCCACGGCGCGCCGAAGCACGCCCAGTTGTAGGCGCCGAGCAGCACAGGGCCCACGGTCCACGCCAGCAAGACGGGCATCCAGTGCCCGGCGGCGAAGCCTTCGCTGGGGTGCGCCCGCCGCCAAGCCGCCAGCGAGGGCCAGACCAGGAAGGGCCATATCACGACAGCGCTGCTGGAGAAGCACACTGAGAGGCCGGCCAGCAGTCCACCCACGACGGCATCCAGGGGTGCGCCTTCCCCTCGGGCCGAGCTCCACAACAACCAGGCAGCGCCCGCCAGGACTGCTCCCGTGGGAACGTGGGCGAACAGACGCGTGGAGTAGACGAGATGAAGGGTGCACAGACCGAGAGCGATGACCGACACTGCCGCGTCCCTATCGCCTCCGCCCAGGAGACGGACCAGCGCCGCGGTTGCCAGAAGGCTTGCCACCCCAAAGGCAACAGCGAGTAGGGTGGCGGCCATCTCGGCCGCCCAGCTCCGGGGAAGGCCAAGCAGCGCCGCCAAGGGTTCGGCCGCTGCCACCACGACGCTCGCCGCGGCCGCAGTTCCCGGCGACCGGTCGCTGTAGTAGTGGCCGTTCCTGGCCGCGCCATCCACACCGAGTGTGTAGTGCCAGTAGCTGTCTATCCGCAACCGGCCTTCCTCGGCTATCGCTCGCGCCAGCGCGATGGTGCTTCCGTCGTTGGTCGTCCTGTACCCGCGCGTGAAGGCGAGAGTCCACAACAGGACGACTGCGGCGGCCACGAGCACCTTGGCGTTACGCACCATGAGGCCCGAGCTCGGTTGGGCGTCCCGCGAGGCGTCCCTGTGCATCTACTTGGCTGCCTCCCAACCTCCCTGGGGGACTCATGGTAGCACACGCGCGGGACCGTTCCCAGGTCGCATCCCGACGCCGCCCTGGGCCGGCTATTGCCTTGCGCGATTCTCATATAGAATGTGCTCGGAGGTGACCCGATGCATAAGGCAGTACTCGTCGCAGTAGCGGTCGCCCTTCTCGCGATCGGCGGTTGTGGCGGCGCGGCTCTGCTGGCCGAGGCCCTGGGCCTTATCAAGGTCGCAGACCTCGTGCTGGAGCTGAAGGACCGCGTCACCCCCGACGAAGAGGAGACCCTGACCGTCCTGCTCGACGGCTACGTCG
>CAZSOQ010000071.1:0-8208 GCA_964608495.1 uncultured Armatimonadia bacterium
GCGTGACCTAGGTAAAAAAGCATAACCTGGTTATGCGTCTTCGGGAAGGAAAAAGGGGGCGGGAGAGAGGGGTGAAGGGGTGAGAGTGGAGAAGGGCTTGGGTGAGGCGATTGGTCGGGGAAAGGCCGTCGCCCTGGCGCAGAAAGCGCACCAGGCCTCCCACAGAAGGCGGGACCGGAAGGGCGGAGGCAGCCGGGGACAGGGCGGAGCGGCGGTAGCGATCAGACCGGCCAGCCGCTGTAGAGCCGCGAGAAGTAGGGCGTGAAGCCCGCCGGTCCCGGCCAGCCATCCCAGAAGGTACACTGCGTCGGGAAGTCGGCCTTCCCCTCGGCGCGGAGCCACTGCATCAGCCCCGGGTCCGTGCCGCGCCGCTCGATCTCCTCGAGCCCCGCCGCCCGGAGGCGCTGGACGACGGCCGGGTTGCCGGCGGCAACGTCGTCGAGGGACCCCATGCGCGTCAGGCGGCAGTGGTCGGGCGCGGCCGCGTACTCCAGGCACCACTCGCCATCGAGCACGGTGAAGAGGATGCGGCCGGGGTCCGCAGCCCAGTCGGGCCCCGCGTTGCGGCCCGAGAGGGCGACCTGACGCGGGCCGTCGCGCCCGGCGCGGGCCACGGCCAGGACGTCGTGCGACTCGATGCCCTCGGGCACGGGGAGCTCCGCCAGGCCGATGGCGGTGGCGAAGAGGTCCTGCGGCTGGACGATGATGTCACTGCGGCCGCCGCCTTGGCCGGGCACGCGCACCATGAAGGGCGTGTGGGCTTCCTGCTCGCGCACCGGGTAGCTCTTGCCGACCTGGCCGCGCTCGCCGACGTTGGTACCGTGGTCGGCGGTGAGCACGACCGCCGTGGCGTCCGCCAGGCCGGTCTCGTCGAGGGCGTCGAGGAGCTCGCCGAGCCAGCGGTCCACCCAGCTCACCTTGGCGGCGTAGTGGGCCGCCATACGCGCCCGCGCAGCCTCCGTGACGAGCGGGCCGTTCCTCACGGCGAGGCCACGGGGGTCAACGCGGCCGTCGTAAGTCGGGCCGTCCACGTACATCCGGGCGTAATCGGGGGGCACGTCCCAGGGCTCGTGCGGATCGAAGCAGTCCACCCAGAGGAAGAACCTGTCACGCGGGGCGTTCTCGCGAACCCAGCGCGCGGCGGTCAGGAAGAGCCGGGCGCAGTTCCAGTCCTCGGGGCGCTTGCGGCGGGCGTTGGCGCGGGCGTAGGTGACGAGCATGGGCGTGGTCAGGGGGTCGCGGTCCACGTAGTCGAAGACGGGGTCGGGAAGCCAGTGCTCGGGGAGCGTGGAGGGCGCGTCAATCCAGGGCCGGTCAACCTCGGCGCCGCGGACCATGGTCCAGGCGTGGAAGGGCCAGTCGAAGTTATGACCGCCGTTCACGAGGTGGGGCGTATCGTGGATGAGTTGGGTGCAGTAGCCCGCTTTGCCGAGCTCTTCCGGCAGGGTCATCCGGTCGTGGCTGAGGGGACGCCAGGGGAAGAAGGGAGAGCCGTAGCGGCCGGTGAAGGCGTCGGTGCGGTGAGGGATGGTGGGATAGCTAGCGGTGTAGCTGTTGTGGAAGACCCAGGAGTCGGCAGCGAGGCGGTCGAGGTTGGGGGTCTTGATCCACTGGTTGCCGTGAGCACCGATGTGGTCATACCTGAGGGTGTCAACGACGATGACGAGCAGGTTCATAGGGATCGGCTCCTCCCTGTGGTGCGCTTTCCGGGCGATGGGAAGGCCGGGCGGCAGTGGCCCTCTTGCCGTGACGGAGAAGCGCCACGGACGGCTCGGCCGCTACAGCCGCGCGGCGTCCATCGCCTTCGCGGCGACGGTTTCGCCCTTGCCCGTGCGCCGTCCTCTGTGGTCACACCACGCGGGCGGGCCGACGGGAGTGCTGGAGCCCGTGGAGCCGCGCGTGCTCGAGGGCGCCTGGGGAGGAGAATCGCCCGGCGGGCGCAAACTACAGTCCATGCATCGCGCCACTCCGAGCGAGGAACGCCGAGGGCTGACGGTCCTGAAGGGCAAGCCCCGCGTGCGAACAGCAGTCCCCAGGCCCAGCAGGTCGGCCCCAGGCCGCCTGATCCGCGTGCCCGCGTCGTTGCGGCCGGCCGCGGTTGCGGCAGTGAGCGCGGTCGCGCTCGCGCTGCTGGTGTGCGCCGGTGCGTGGTCCGAGCCGGCGCCGACGGAGCCGCTGCTGAGCGGCGAGCTGGCGACGGTGGACGCGTCCGCGGGCCAGGCCGACGCCCTGGCCGCCGGGGTGAAGCTGTTCGTGGACAGGGACTACTTGGCCGGCGGGGACGTCCCGTCCGCCCGTCCCCTGCCGCCGGAGCTGGACGGAAAGCCCTTCCTGCCGGCCAGCCTCTCGGGAGGCCTGGTGGCCGTGTGCCGCGAGCCGGGAGTGGTGTACGTTCTCACCCCGGCGCGCGAGGTCAACCCGGACAGTCGGGAGGAGGTGCTGGCGACGCAGGGATTCCGCCGCGCGGCGGTGCCCGTGTTCCCGCTCTTCGGCGCGGGCCAGGCGAACCGGTGCGTCGTGTACCAGAAGCGGCTGAGCGCGGGCGACCGCCTCGAGTTCGGCAAGTGGGCCGTGCTGATCGCTCGGCTGGGAACCGTCAACCGCGCTGTTCCGACGAGCTACACTGCAAGGAGAACGAGCATGATCACCAACCACCCGATCATGGAGGACGGCAAGCCCGTGGCCTGGCCGGACCTCAAGCGGCCGCCGGTCGAGAGTGTGTATCTGTATCGCCCGGAGACCGAGTGGACCTACTCGCACCACCCGCACCTGGCGGTCTTCGGGGGGCGGTTCTACGCCCTCTGGTCCAACGGCCGTAGCGACGAGGACGCCCCGGGGCAGCGGGTGCTGCTGGCCAGGGGCGGCGACTTCACCCACTGGGCCGAGCCGCAGCTGCTGGCTTCGCCGCCGATGGGTCCCGACGGGCAGGAGAGGGTGCTCACCGCCGGCGGATTCCACCACCACGAGGGGACGCTGGTGGCCTACTTCTGCGACTACGGGCCCCGGAAGGAGACCACGCGTCTCCTTGCCCTCACCACGACCGACGGTGAGAACTGGAGCGCGCCTCGCGACCTGGGGATTCCTGTCTGCCCGAACCACGGGCCCCAGCGCACCGCCTCCGGCCGACTGGTGATCTGCGGCAACATCTCCTTCCCGTACACAAAGGACCCCACCGGGCTGGCGGGCTGGCGCATGAGCGGCATCTACCCGCCCGAGATGGCCGGGACAAGCGACGACCCGGCGTCCTTCTGGGGCGTGGCGAAGCGCCAGGGATGGCCCGCCGCGCTGTGCGAAGGGTCCTTCTACCAGACCGACGACGGGGTGCTGCACGCCCTGCTGCGCAGCACTGGTGACGGCTTCCGCTGGCGGCTGTGGGTCACCGAAAGCCGCGACGACGGCGTCACCTGGTCCGAGCCGGCCGAGACGGCCTTCAGCGACTGCGACGCCAAGTTCCACCTCGGCAGGCTGCCCGACGGGCGGTTCTACTACGTGGGCAATCCGCTGGCGGGCGGCCGCAACCCGCTGGTGCTCTCCCTGTCGCGCGACGGGGTGAGCTTCGACCAGCACTACATCCTGGGCGACGAGCACTACGCCATGCGTCGGAAGGGCCAATGGAAGGGCGGCGATTACGGCTATCCGCACACCCTCGTCCACGAGGGGTATCTGCACGTGATCGTGTCGCGGCAGAAGGAGGCCGTCGCGGTGCTACGGGTGGCCCTGGGCGAACTCTGAACGCCCGCGGGCCAGGCTGACCCCGCCACCACGAGCAACAGGCCCCACCGACGCCTCACAGCAGGACCGCCCTGCAGCAGCCCTAGTCCATGTATCCTATGTAGTCAGGCATGATGCGGACCCCGACCACGCGACGCGGCAGACTGGGGGGCGCGCTGTAGGTGATCTCCAGCCCAGGACACAGCCCTCTCCAGTGCGCCAGGGCCAGCAGCGTCTGCGCCAGCGTCGGCCTGGGGAAGAGCGCGTAGACGCCTGCCGGGTGATCGGACTCACCCAGTAGCCCCAGCACCTCTGCCTCGGTTATCCCAGGGCGCAGTTGGCGGGCCATCAGGTCGGCCACCATCTGGGCTCGGGTGTTGTCACCCCAGGCCGGCTGGGAAAGTCCGCGGAAGCCCGGGCCGCAGGCTTGCCAGCGTCCGCTGTCAAAGGCCGTGGGGGCGCCCCAGGCCATAAGCAGTCCCGCCGCGAGCACCAGGGTTGAGCCTCCGAGCAGCAGGCCCAGGCGTTGACGCGAGACGGTGATTGTCAGTCCCGCCCAACCTCGCGACCTCATGGCCTGGGCCGCAACCCAGGACTGCAGCACGCACCAGCCGACGACGATGACAGCCACGAGGAGGGCGCTGCCCCAGATTGACGAGGGCGCCAGGAGCGTCCGCCCAAGGCCTCCCCCGTGGCGCCCCGCCGTCACCCAGGCGTCACCGAGGACCCCGAGACCGAACGCGAACCACCAGGCCGCCCACAGCCATCCCCAGCGTGCGCTAAACAGCAGCACCGAGAGCACTAACGGCAGCCCGAGGGCGCACAGGCCAAACTGGAGCTCCAGATCCGGGCCGGGGCCGGTCTTCCACCCCAGACCGGCGGACAAGAGGCACATGCCGATGAAGGTGAGTGACAGGGCTACCGCAAGCCCCACCGCCCAGAGCAGGAACGCGACCGCGAGCCGAAAAGGTCCGCCGCTCTTCGCCATCACGCCCCTTCCTCCTCACCCCTTCCGCAATCGCCTTGATGGGGTTGACGGGCACCACCGCCGCTCGCGCAGGCCCGCTGCGGGTGTCAGGTCCTGTCCGCCGAGGCCCGGCGCAGCCGCGCGGTGGGCGGTCAGTTCCTGCAGGGCTCTCTCGGTCGTAGGCACCGACCGGTAGTGCCCCGCGGCCTCACTCGGGCGTCAAGGAGAATGGTACCATACGCCCTGTCGGCCGTGGAAGCGGGGCGCGCAAGGGTACGCCGCCCAGCAGGGCGCACACTTCAGGGCTGGGCGCCGTGGTGCTTCAGAAGCTCCACCAGCGCGGGCTGGTTCTTCTCCATCGCCCACGACAGCGGTGTGTGCCCGCTCTTGTCGCGAGCGTTGAGGCCGGCCCCGCGCGCGATCAGCATCTCGGCGATGTTCCTCTGGCCGTTGATCGCGGCGAGGTGCAGCGGCGTCAGGCCGAACTTGCTGTCCGCGACGTTCGGCGGGGCCCCGGCGCCCAGGAGCAGCTTCACGATCTCGACGGGGCCGAAGCGCGAGGCGCAGCCCACGGCCGTCATGCCCTCGTTGTTCGGGACGTCAACCTGAGCCCCGCTGCGCAGGAGCATCTCGACGATTTTGATCCGGCCGTCCCGCGCCTCGGCGGCGTCGGCGACCCCGTAGCGGGCCGCCACGTGCAGCGGGGTCCAGCCGCTCCAGTCCACCTTGTCCTGCTTGATGTCCGTGCGGGCGCCGGCCTCCAGGAGCGCCCTGACCACCTCGATGTGCCTGTTCTTCACGGCGATGTGGAGGGGAGTCTCGCCGCCGAGGTAGGTTTCCTGCAGGTTCACGTCCGCACCCTTGGCTATCAGCAGCTTCACGACCCCGAGGTGCCCCGCGTCGGCCGCCGCGTACAGCGGCGTCTCGCCGGTGTGTTGCTGGACGTTGATCTTCGCGCCATGGGAGAGCAGCAGGGCGACCATCCTCTCGTCCCCTTTCCCCGCCGCCAGGTGCAGTGCGTAGTGCTGGTAGCCGCCCACGGCGTTCGGGTCGGCGCCCAGGGCCAGCAGCAGCTTGACGGCCGTTCGATTGCCCCCTCGGACCATCGAGTACATGAGACTCGTGGGATTGGCGACGGTCAGGGCACTGACAAGGACGACCAGGCCCGAGCCGACCGCGATGTAGCCCTTGCGCCGGGAGACGACCGCCGGCGAGCACAGAGCGGCGGCAAGCAGACCGAGAAGGGCACCGGCAGCCGCTCCGGCCATCGCCGGCGACGAGACGTCCGGCCGCGTGGATTGCCCGGCAACCTGGAGGTAGTAGAACAGGCCCACGACCTGGAGGGCCAGCACCAGAGGTGCGGCCACGCACCATCGGCGCTGGGGCGCCACGCAGGCGGCCACCACGCCGCTGAGAGTGCCGGCGAGCAACAGGGACGCGAAGATGCGGTGCGCCGTGCCCAGGGACGGGAGGATCCCCAGGAAGACCACGCAGGCGAGCCAGGTAACAACACCCAGCAGGACGGGCAGGGCGGCGGCCTCGGAGCCCTCGGCCCGAGCAGCGGGGGTTGCTCAGGGGGGTACGCGACGGCGGCGGATGGCGCCCGCGGCCCGGGTGCCCAGATAGGCGCCGAGCGCCCCACCGGTGATGCCACCGAACAGCATGACATTCGCCGCCAAGCTCATTCCGCCCTGTGCGGCGGCGCCGGGCATGGTGAAGAAGAGGATCGCGAACAGCACGGCGGTGACCAGCACGGCCCCGATTGGGGCGCCAAGCACCGCACCCAGGACCTGCTGCCAGGGGGATCTCCTCCACACCATGTAGACAATGAGCGGCAGGCAGAGAACCACAATGCCACCGACCACGATCGCGAGGAGAGCAAGCCAGTCCACCATGCCGCGCCCCCCAAGGTTGCCGGAATCCGCAAAGCCGCGACGCCAGCGTCAGATACGGCAGTGGGCCGCGGCGACCGCCCCGGCCCCGCGCGCTGAGAACCTACCTGCGGCAGTATCTCCGGCATACCGTGCACAGGACGAGTGCCACGCAGACTACCAGGATGATACCAAACAGGAAGGCCGCAAGCAATAGCGTACTGACGCCAATCACCCCAAGGTCGCCAGAATCAGGGGGCTTGCCACGTTAGCGTCAGAGAGGGACTGGGCGCGGGCCCCCTTTCCCGGGGCTTCGTCTCGGGGTGGCTGGTCGGGGTCCAGGGCCGGGGCCACGCCCGTCTCCAGCGCCATAACCTGTGCAGGCGGCGCGGGCCATGGGTACCAGATCGCTCTCCGACATCACCTCCACCACCTCCAGCACCGGCACGTGTGAGAGGGGCAACGGCACAGCCACAGGCCAATTCGCCGTGGTGAGGTGGGCACCTTCGCCGCGGGCGCCGGGTCCGTGGCGAGGGGACCCGCCGGACACGGGCCGTCGCGCTTTGGGTCCCGGACTATCGGGCGGGCCAGTCGGGAGGCATCCAGGGAGGCAGATCGGCGATGGAGGCACGGGCCCCCTCGGACGTCGGCACGCCCCAGGCCTGGAAGAAGGGGCCCAGGTTGCGGCCCACGGTCCGCGAGAAGCGCACCAGCCACTGGTCGCGCTTCTCATCGTCGGTCCTCGGGCGCTCGTGATCGGGCAGGTCGCGGTACTCCGCGAAGACCCGCTTGTAGGCGTCCCAGCCGAAGGCCTGCTGGAGCTGCAGGTACATGATCAGCGCGAGGAAGGGGTCGCTCGTCCACTTCTCGAAGCTCGCGCCCCCCGCCAGGTACTCGCGCAGCTTCTTGGCGCGGGCTTCGGGCGTGAAGGCCGGGTGGGCGCCGTCCATGTCGCCCAGGACCTTGTCGAAGACGTAGAGGGTGAAGAGGTTGACGGTGACCTCGCCGGCGCCGCCGAAGGTCCAGTCGCCCGACTGGTGATTGTGGCCCATCTCGTGGAAGAAGCCCCAGACGCCAAGGTGGCCGTTGGCCATGATTCGACGCCTGTCCACGAAGATGGGAGCCACGTCCAGGTGGGTCATGATGGGGTAGGCGGAGTGCATGTACCCGGCGCTGATCTGCGTGTCGGTGACGTAGCGCTCGGGGCGCGGGCGGTCGAGGGGCCGGCCGACGAGCTCCGCGCAGGAGTCCAGGACATGGTCCCAGAGCTCCATCAGCTCGACGGGGTCCTCGAGGTGGCGGACGACGGTCGAGGGCACGGTGAGGATGACCTTGCGGGTCTCGAGCTCGGCCCAGGGGGCGGGCCTGTTGCGCACCTCGGTGCGCCACTGCACGGGGTCCACCTTGCCGAGGACGAAGTGGGGCGCCTCGACGGCGCCGGCGATCTCGACGTCCACCGTGCCCAGGGCACAGTCGGGGCGTACCTCGATGTAGATGGGGCCCCCGAAGGCGTTGGCCGTGCGCGTGACGGGCTGGGTCAGCGGGTCGCGCCGGCAGACGTCCGGCGCGCGGCGCCAGGAGTCCAGGCTCCAGAGACCGTCGTTGTGGGCGCCGGTGCGGACGAGCAGGCCCCGGTCCGCGGCGCGGTCGGGCACCCGG
>CAZSOQ010000071.1:8218-22997 GCA_964608495.1 uncultured Armatimonadia bacterium
TCGATGGGCTCGCCCGGTGCCGCGTACAGGCCGGTGCTGTGCCAGGCGGGCACGCGGGTGTCCACGGAGACGGTGCGCGTCACGCGAGGGGCATCGGCCGGGACGGGGCCGGGGAAGAGCTGGGCCGCGGGATGCGCCGTCACCTTCTCCGGGGGCAGGGACCTGAGCTCGTCCAGTTGCAGCGTCAGGGCCAGACGGGCCAGGGGGCGGTCCATCCCCAGCGGGCTGTCGGGGCCCGGCACCGCGTCGGCGGCGTAGCGGTCGCGCAGGTAGCCTAGCTGCGGCCGGAGGGTCCCGTCGGCCAGGGGAAGGTTACGCGCGGCGGTGGTGAGCACGGTGGAGGCCTGGGCCAGGTCCTCCTTGGATAGCGCCCTGGCGCCCTGGCCTTGCAGAGCATCGAGGGCCAGGCCGGCGTGGATGAGGGCGTCGGGCCGGCTCGTGGTGTCGAAGCCCGTCGGGCACGTGCGCCTGAGCATGACGTCGGTCCAGGCCAGGCCCGCCGGGGCGAGGAGCCGGTTGCCCGGGTGATCGGCCGCCATGGTCATGCCCGGGTGCAACTGCAGCCAGCCCCAGCCGGTGTCGGCCGCGAGGAGCCCGCCGCCCGCGGTGAGGAAATCGGTGATCGCCGTGGCTTGCTCGGGCGCGGACGCGGCGTTGGGATGCAGGCAGAGGACGGTGAAGCCGTCAAGCTGCGTCCACCAGTCGGGGCCGTCGAGGGCCTGGGCGGAGAGCCCGCGCTGCTTGAGGAAGTCGAGCAGGTCGGGCTGCTGGTGAAGGGCGACGCGTGGGGCCGCGTCTCCCGAGGCCCAGCGCACGGCGTTCTCGAGGAGCCTGCCCGTGTCGGCGTGCTGGAGGGCGTCGCGCGAGAAGTAGCCGTCGTGCCCGAAGGCGACACACCGGCCGCGGCCGCGACGGGCAGCCGCGACCACGGCCTCGCGGGCGTCCCTGCCGGCGCGGCCGATCACCACGGGGGAGGCATCCGGGCCGTAGACCGAGAGCGAGCCGGGCGCCCCCGGGGCTGCGATGACGGACACGCCGTCGAGGAGGGCCTCCACGTCCTGCTCGGCGGCGCGCGCGGCGGGAAGCCCGACGGCGGCCACGAGCGCCAGGAGGCTCAGAGCTAGCGCTATCTTGCCGAATCTTGCCAAGTCGCCATTCCCCCTGGGATGCGGAACCTGCGTGGGCAACGCGACCCTTAGCCCCTGCGCACCGCGCCAGGGCGTCGGTGAGCGTTAGGCGTACCGGAGGCGGTTCCTTTATCCTACCATGTTATAGATTGTTATACCCCTTTCGCGTGGCGTCCGGCGGTGGGCGAGGCGAAGCAGGGGTGCGGAGAAGGGCGCGGCCTACGAGGGGCGGCAGGAGGGGCGGGCCTTGGCGGGAAGAGTGGGAGGGCCGCGCGAGGCCCTGCCCAGGAGGCGAAGCCCCATGGTTGGTGTGCTGCCGATGCTGGCGGCGTGGCTGGTCGTCGCCGCGCCGCCGGGGGATGTGGTGCTGGTCAGCTTCGACGGCGACACGCCCAGCGCTGAGGTGAACAGCTTCGGCGGCGGCGAGGTGGGGAGGGTCGCGGACTTCCGCCTGACGCCACCCGGCGGGGGATGCCCGAGCAACCCGGCGGGGCGTGCGCTGGACGCGGGCTTCAGCGACGGCACGGCGGGGGGACGGCTGGTCTTCGGCCTGCCGAAGGACGCCGACCTGCGGCAGGGGACGGTGGAGCTGTGGTTCAGGCCACGCTGGGCCACGGGTGCGCGCGAGGGCCACACGCTGTTCCAGATCAAGCTGCAGGGGGGCGTGTGGAACGGCATCTGGCTGGGGTACCACGGCACCATCGGGCCGACGACCGAGGCCTTCGGGGCGAACATCATGGACGGGCTGGACCATCCGTGCTACGTCCATGACGCCAAGACGCTGGGCTGGGAGCCGGGGGTGTGGCACCACGTGGCCTTCACGTGGACGCAGCGGTCGGAGTACCTCTTCGTGGACGGGGGCCTGGTGGCCCAGTTGCCGCTGCCCCAGCCGCTCCAGATCAGGGGCAACGAGGGGGAGCTGTGGATCGGGGCGCGCTACCCCAGCGGGGGCTGGCCGGCGGGTGGCCTGATAGACGAGTTCCGGTTCTGCAACGTGCCGCTATACTCGCCCGACGCGCCGCCGCGACCCGGCGAGCGCCCCACGGCCGACCTCGGGCTGGGGCTGGCCGCGCTGCGGACGGGCGCGGAGGCGACGGCCGATGCCACCAGCCCTCCCGTGCAGCTTCGCGGGGACGTGCCGGCGCTTCACGACGGATGGTACGGCGAGCCGGCGACGCGCGTGGGGGGCGCGGGCAAGGGTCTGGTCTGGGTGGAGCTGCCGCGGGAGGAGCAGGTCGCGGCCTTCGAGTGGAGCCGCGATGGATCGCCCTACGCGGGCGAGCAGGGGCAGGGCTACGCGCGCCTGATGCCCTGGCCGCGGGATTTCGTCGTCGAGGTGAGCGAGGACGGCGAGACGTGGCAGGAGGTCTACGGCGCCGAGGCCTTCGACATATCGCCCCAGTATGTTGCCGAGCATGAGAACCTGCGCTTCCGCCACGACTTCGGGCCGCGCGCGGCGCGCCACGTGCGGATGCGGATCCTGGCCGGGCCGAGGGGCAATCCGGCCCCTCAGCTCGACGAGGTGGCGGTGTACGCCGCCGATGGGCGGAGCCTGGCGCGTGAGGACGGTGCACGGGTGTTCTCGGACCTGACGATGATGACGGTGGAGCACGAGCCTTCGCTGGCGCTGGATGGACGCTGGGGAGAAGAGAGCTGCTGGCGTTCGGCCACGCCGGGGCGTGGGGTCTTGACCGTGAAGCTGCCGGAGCCGGCCGAGGTGAGCCGGGTGGTCTTCAGCCGCAGCCGCGAGGGCCTGGAGAGCGACGGGACGCCCTCGGCGGGACGGGTGGAGGTGAGCGCGGACGGTGAGGAGTGGCAGGCCGTGGGAGGGATCTCGGGGGCCGACCCCAAGCCGCGCGAGGTGGCCTTCGCGCCGCGGCAGGCGCGGTTCGTGCGCCTGGTGATCACGGCGACTACCGACGGAAGGGAGCCTGCGGTAGATGACTTGCGTCTTTACTGAGCGGCTGAGAACCGCGATGCTGTGCCTCGCCCTGCTGGTCGCCCTGGGCCCGAGGGCGGTCGCCGAGAGCTTCGAGTTCGCGATGCCGGCGCAGGGCGCGCGATTCGCCGTTGATCTCAGCCACGGGAATCTGGCCGCCGCGAGCCTGGAAGGCCGGACTGTGGCGGCCGACTGCGAGGACGAATACTGGCTCGAAGGCGAGGACGGCTCGATCGCGGCGCGCTCGACCGAGGCAGAGGACGAGGTGCTCAGCGTGGACAGGGCGGGCAAGCGCCTGGTGCTGCGCTGCCGGAACGCGAAGGTGGGCGTGACGGTGATCAAGACCTACGAGGCGGGGCCGCTGCCGGCTGCACTGCGCAAGACCGTGGCCGTCGAGCCCTTCCCGCAGCGGGGAGTGCTGCACGTCTTCTCCCGCGTGCGCCTGGGCGAGGCGCTGAGGGAGCAGGCGCTGCTGTATACTCCGCGCCAGTCGTGGGGCGGGAAGACGCTGCTCTTCGGCGTGCGCCAGCTGTCGGAGATCACGGAGCCGGTCACGTGCAGCTCGGGGTGGGACAACCGCTTCGTGACGGCCTTCGGGCGCGACCGCACGTGGTCGCTGGCTCACTGGCGGTCGCTGGTGGACGGGGTCTGGGTGGCGGAGAGCGGAGTGATCGCGTCCTGGGGGAAGGAGAGTCCGGTTGCGCTCACGTACCTGCCGGACGGATGGCGCTTCCGTCTGCTGCTGTGCCTGGAGAAGGAAGCCGCGAGCGCGTCGGCGGACTACGTGCTGGAGCGTGGGGACTGGTATGACGCCTGGGCGGCCTACAGGCGGTTGCCCGGCTATCGCGGCACCTACGCGCACCTGGACGACATGCCGCAGTGGTGCCGGAAGGTGAAGTACGGCGCCTTCTGGGCGCCGCCCGACTACGGCTCGGCCGCCGAGACGATGAAGAGGCTGTGCGAGCGCCTGGGCGACGACGCCTATGTCACCGTCGGGATCTTCGGCTGGTCGCTGGACGGCGACTACGAGACCGAGCGCCCCTTCATGATGGAGACCCTGGGGATGGTGATGGCGCCGGACTTCTTCAGGCGCAGCGTGGCCGCCCTCCAGGAGCACCCGCGCGTGAAGGCAGGGCCCTACATCCAGGGCGGGCTGATCGATTCGGTGTCGCAGTGCTACAGGGACCATCCCGAGTGGGTGATCCACGGGGCCGACGGGAAGCCTTTCAACTCGGGATTCGCGGACAACGCCGTGGGCAGCATGTACATGGGCAGCCCGCGGATCGAGGAGTGGGTGAGCCATCACGTCGCGCGCATCCGCGCCGTGTGCGAGGCCTATGACTGCGGCTACGTCTACCTCGACGGCGGGGGGTACAGCGAGCTGGTGGACGGGCTGCGGCGGCAACACATCAGCTTCGCGGACAAGGGGCGGCTGAACAAGCGCGTCTTCGAGGCCGTGCGGTCCACGGGGCGGGAACGCGGGCTGCTGATCAACCGGCAGAACGGGCCGAACGCCGACATGAGCTGGCTCGAATGTGGGTACTTCAGCCCCGGGCAGCCGTGGCGCGACACCGTGGACTTCTGCTTCGACACCGAGTGCCAGCAGGACCCGCGGTACACGCTCGAGCCGCTCTACTGGTCGGACAACGACCGGTACCTGGCGATGTGCATGTGCTTCGGGTTCACGCCCTGCGGCGACCCGAGCCCCGAGAAGCCTGACGAGACGTGGCGGGCCATCGAGATGGCGTGGCGGATGAAGCCCGCGTCGCTGGTCCTGGACTCGACGGCGACGGCGCCGGTGTGGTGGCGGGACGAGGTGCCGGTGGTGAGCTTTGCCGAGCGGCTCGGAGACGAGGTGGTCGTGCCGGTGCTCAACTTCGGCGAGGAGCCCGAGGTGACGCTGAGCGTGAGCCTGGGGGCCGTGGGGCTGGTGGAGGACGGGCCGGTCGAGGCGGAGGTGTACCGCCCGCTGCTGTCGGCGGAGATGGAGAGCCTGGGACGGGCGCGGCCCGTGGAGGGCAGGATCACGCTGCCGGTCCGGGTACCGCCGTCGTGGCGCGGGGTGACCTTCGTCACGCTCCGCGGCCGGGCCTGAGCGGGCGCCGGGAAGGGGCTTGACGACGGCGCGAGAGGGCGCTGGAAGGGCCGTGTCCGCGCAGCCCGGCGGCACGGCGGCCCGGAACCGACACTTGCCGACGGGAGTGATAAGCAGTGGCCCACAAGCCCGGCACGCGCATGCTCTTCTGCGACTGGCACATGCCCAACTTCCTGCCGGAGATCAGGATTGACTACGACGAGTACTTCGATGAGGTGCGGCGGACGGGGGCGCAGACGCTCATCTTCATGGCCAAGACGGCGCACGGGGCCTGCCTGTTCCCCAGCGAGGTGGGCGTGACCAACCGCACGATGGCGGGCGACCTCTTCGGCGAGATTGCGGGCCGGGCCAAGGCCCAGGGCCTGGAGTTCATCGCCTACTATAACGTGGTGCTGAGCTGGGAACTGGGCCGACTGCACCCGGAGTGGAGCCAGCTAGACCGCGAGGGGCGGCCGCTGCGCATGTTTCTGTACCCCTGCTCGTGCATGAGCAACGATGAGTTCGCGGACTACGTGGGCGCGCACATGGCGGAGATCGTGCGCAAGTATCCGATAGACGGTTTCTTCCTGGACCTGCAGTACTTCGCGCCCGAGGGCTGCTTCTGCGTGTCCTGCCGGCGGATGTTCCGCGAGCGGTTCGGGTATGACCTGGCGCCGGGAGCCTTCGAGGCGGCCCAGTGGCTCGACCTGTATACCTACCAGGCCGAGGTGCGGGAGCGGTTCATCGCGGCGCTGAGGGAGCGGTGCGACGCCGAGAGGGCATCCGGGCCCGCGAGGCCGGGCCTGAGCTGGTCATGGAACGGCTCGGGCAGCCCCTTCTCGATTTCGGCGACGCTGCACCACGGGGCCGACTATCTCTCGACCGAAGCGCACCCGCCGGAGTACCTGCACGCCGACCACGCCACGCGGTACTGCGAGGGGCTGGGCAAGCCCTTCACGCTGTTCATGCCCGAGAGCCAGGGGTCGTGGGGCGACTGGACCGTCACGACGCCGGAGACGATCAAGGGGCTGTCGGCGATCGCGCTGGCCCACGGCGGCTCGCTGAACGTGAACCATGTGCCGTACCCCTGCGGCGACCACGGGGGAAAGGTGCCGCGTGTGGTGTGGGACACGATCGCCGAGGTCTTCGCCTGGGTGGCGGAGCGGGAGCGCTTCTGCACGGGGAAGAGACCGGTGCCGGTGGTGGCCGTGCTGCACTCGGCTCACAACGCCCGGATGCTCCAGGCCCTGGCGAGGGCCGGCAAGGGCGGCCACTGGGCAGGGGAGACCTACGGCAACGAGCACGCCCTGGCGCAGTTGCTGATGGAGACGCACGTGCCCTGGGAGCTGCGCCAGGAGGACGTGCCGCTGGAGGAACTGCGGGGGTACGAGCTGGTGATCCTGCCCTACGTGCCCTACGTCAGCGGGGAGCTGGCCGGGAGATTGAGGGCCTATGTGGACGGGGGAGGGAAGCTGCTGGCCTCGTACCACACGTCCCTGTTCGGCGAGTGCGGGGAGCGGCTGGGGAACTTCACGCTGGCGGACCTGTTTGGGGTGGACTACGTGGAGGAGTCGCGGTACAGCGTGTCCTACCTGGACAGGCTGGACGAGCTCTTCCGCCCGGACGTGCCGGACATGCCCCTGCTGCTCAAGGATGCCGCTAGCGTGAGGTCGTCTGCGGCCCCGGGGCTGAACCCGGCGAACCACGTGCTGTACTGCCGGCCGCGCGGCGGGGCCAGGGCGCTGGCCTACATCGCGGACCCGATCATCGAGAGCAACTTCGAGACGGGGTACTACGTCTACCACGACCACGCGCCACCGGGCTATGGGACCGAGTACCCTGGGATCGTCGTGAACACCTGCGGGCAGGGGCGGGTCGTGTACATGCCCGTGCCCTTGTTCCAGGCCTACCGGTCGAAGAAGAGTCCCTTCCTCAAGCGGCTGTTCGCGAAGCTCGTGGGCGACGTGCTAGGGGTGTCGGAGAGGATACGGCTGCAGGCGCCGGTCTCGGTGAAGACGTCGCTTCAGCAGGACGAGGAAGGCTGGCTTCTGCACCTGGTGCACTTGCAGAAGGAAACGGACAGCATGTACGTGGACAGCTTCCAGCGGAGCGACGCGATCGCCGTGCGGGTGCGGCCGGGCTGGCCGGTGGCGGCGGTCGAGGAGTGCGTAAGCGGGCGGGCGCTCGAGTTCCACAGCCGCGACGGGTGGACCGAGGTGACGATCCCGGGCGTGAGGGACCATCTGATCGTGCGATTCGGGCGGGCATGAGAGACCCGGCCACGCCCGGGCCTGGCACAGCCGCACCCGCGGGCGAGATGCGTCCACGCCTCGGGCGTAGGCGCCAGGAGCGGGCGCTACTCGCGGGCGCCGTGGCGGCGGAGCAGCTCGGCGACGTCCGCGTGGGCGTTGTTGGTGGCCGCTTCGAGCGGCGTCAGGCCGCCCTCGGTCGGGAGGTTCGGGTCGGCGCCCTCGGAGAGGAGCAGACCGGCCATCTCGACGTGCCCCTTCATGGCCGTGACGAGCAGAGGCGTGCCCCCGCTGTTGGTCCTGGCGTTGATGTAGGCGCCCCTGCGGAGCAGGGCAGTGGCCGCCTCGACGTGGTTCCTCATGGCCGCCAGGTGCAGGGGCGTCCAGCCGTCCTTGTCCGCCGCGCCGGTGTCGGCACCGCTGGACAGCAACAGCGCGACGGCCTCCACCTGGCCAAGACCGGCGGCCAGGTGCAGCGGCGTATGGCCGTCGTTGTCGCTGGCGTTCACCCGGGCGCCCTTCGCCATGAGCAGCCGCGCGATCCCGGCTTCGCCCATGCTCACCGCGAGATGCAGCGGCGTCAAGCCGCTGGGGTTCCTGGCGTTGACGTTGGGCCCGCGAAGCCCCAGACAGCCTCTCCGCAGTAGCCTCTCCAGCCTCGCCTCGTCCCCAGCCTCGACAGCGTCGTGGATGGCGCTCATATGCCTCCCTCCCAGGGCCGGTAGTGTACCGAGTCGTCGGCAGCAACGGTCAGTGGTGGCGTCCGCTGGACCGGCCTGCCCAGGGCGCGGACGGTGAGGGCCTGGGGGGTGATGGCCCACGGGTTCTGGATGCTGGGGCGCCCGGTACGCGAGCAGAGAGTTCCCGGCGTTGCGGGACGACCCTTCCCCGGACGGTAGCCGGTGGGATTCGCGCCGGCCCTACGCTCGCAGAGGCGTGGGCCCGGCGGCCCGTGCCTCGGGCGAGGCGACCTACCACAGCGGGCGCCGCGCGTGGCAGTAGGGCTGGGCGCCCTTCCTCAGGTAGTAGTCCTGGTGATAGCCCTCAGCGGGCCAGAAGGTTCCGGCGGGCAAGAGCTGGGTGACCACCGCCAGCCCACGGGCCTTGAGCTGCGCGATCAGGTCCTCGGCGATTCGCTTCTGCTCGTCGTCCGTGTAGAAGATGGCGGACCGGTACTGGGGGCCAAGGTCCGGGCCCTGGCCGTCCGCTTGGGTGAAGTCGTGGATCTCGAAGAACAGCTTGGCCAGGTCCTCGAAGGACACGCGCACCGGGTCGTACAGCACCTCCACGGCCTCGAGGTGGCCGGTGGCGTGGCTGCAGACCTCCTCGTAGGTGGGGTCGTCCTTGGTGCCCCCGGTGTAGCCGGCGGTGGCCTCGATCACGCCGGGCACCTGCTGGAGCAGGTACTCGACGCCCCAGAAGCAGCCGCCGGCGAAGATGGCCCGCCCGTACCTGACCTGCTCGGCCGGTACGAAGTCGAGGGAGACGGAGTTGACGCAGTGGCGGGTGTTCTTCGGGGTAAGGCTCTCGCCGAGGAAGACGTGGCCGAGATGGCCCCCGCAGTGGGCGCAGAGGATCTCGGTGCGCACGCCGTCGGCGTCGGGCACGCGTTTCACGGCGCCCGGTATCTCGTCATCGAAGGACGGCCATCCGCAGTGGGAGCGGAACTTGTCCTCCGAGCGGTACAGGAGGGCGCCGCAGCGATGGCAGGTGTATGCGCCGGCGACGAAGTGGTCATTGTACTTGCCCGTGAAGGGGGGCTCGGTGCCCTGGTGGACTATCACGCGCTCTTCCTCGGGGGTGAGCTCACGATACTCTCCCGCGGGGGGCTGGGCTGTCATCGCAGACGCCTCCTCTGCTCGCCTCTGCTGGTTGGTGGCCTGGTGGTCCTGGTTCTCCGCGGCGCCGCCACGAAGCGGAGACAGAGCGACGGCCGCGACGGCGACCAGGCCCACGCCGAGGGTCAGGTGCAGATTCGTCATCCCGACTCTCCTTCAGGTTACCATTCTGCAGCCGCCGGGCGCCTCTCTGGGTGGCGGGTCGGCGTCCGTCGGCGGTGATTGGAAGTATAACCAGGTTACCCGTTTTGGCGCCGAGTCACCGCGTCGGACAGGAGGAGAGACGAAGGCGAGGTGAGCGCTACTGCCCCGTGGTCCCGCGCCCGGCCGAGACTGCTCGGCCGCGAGCCGCTCGGCTGTGGTACGATTCGGCCTGGTGGGCCACGGTCGTGGCTGTCGCCGCCGGCTCCGAGGCAGGGCTCGTGGCCCCGTCCGTCCGGGCTAAGGGAGGCACTCATGTCACACCCCGCGCACGCCTGCAGAATCCTGCGGAACGTCAAGGTCGCCATGCGGGACGGCGTTGCCCTGGCCACCACAGTGTGCCTGCCGGCCGGCCCGGGCCCCTTCCCGACGGTGCTGGTGCGGACGGCGTACAACCGGGTGCCGCTGGTCCAGCAGGGGACGCAGTTCGCCGGTCGCGGGCTGGCCTTCGTCGCCCAGGACTGCCGGGGGCGCTATGACTCCGGGGGCGACTGGTACCCCTTCGTCCACGAGGCCGAGGACGGGGCGGACACGCTGGCGTGGATCGCGAAGCAGCCCTGGTGCAACGGGCGCGTGGGGATGTACGGCGACTCGTACCTGGCCGCGACGCAGTTCTACGCCGCGCTGGCCGACCCGGGGCACCTGTGCGCCCTTAACCCCCGATTCATGGCGGGCGATTGCTGGAAGCGGGCCTACTACTGCGACGGCGCCTTCAGCCTCGGGCTGACCTGGAGCTGGCTGGGCTTCGAGACGTCGGCGCGGACGTCCGAGGCAGCCCTGATGCCGCTGTTCGACGTGCGGGGCATCCTGCGGTCTTTGCCGGTCGCGGCGATGGACGAGGCCAGTGGGGCTGGGGAAGTGGCGGCGTACCGCGACTACGTGGCGCACTCGCGCTATGACGAGCACTGGGAGCGGCTGAACGTGCGGGCGCAGTTCGGGCAGGTGCGCGTGCCGGTGCTGCTCATCGGTGGCTGGTACGACTACTACGCCGGGGAGACCTTCGCGAACTTCCTGGCCCTGCGCGAGCAGGCCCCGACCTCGGAGCTGCGCGACAGTCACCGGGTGCTGATGGGCCCCTGGACCCACGGCATCAGCGGCAGCTCGGTCCTGGGCGAGCTGGACTTCGGGCCCCAGGCCCAGGCCGAGGACGATGCGACCGCGCGGTGGCTGGAGTGCCTGCTGCGGGGCGGCCGGGCGGAGGACTTCCAGCAGGCGCCGATCCGGCTCTTCGTGATGGGCGCCAACCAGTGGCGCGACGAGCACGAATGGCCACCGGCTCGGGCGCGCATCGTGAAGCTGTACCTGCGCGCCGGGGGCGGGCTCAGCCCGGAGCCGCCGGGCGACGAGCCGCCGGACAGGTACGACTACGACCCGGAGGACCCGGTGCCGACGCTGGGTGGGAATCACTCCATTGGCCCCTACAACCCGGGCCTGTATGAGCTGGCGCTGCCGGGGCCCTACGACCAGCGGCCGGTCGAGGAGCGCGACGACGTCCTCGTGTTCACGTCGGAGGCCCTGGAGCGCGACACCGAGGTCACCGGGCCCGTGGTCGTGAGCCTCCACGCCACGTCCTCGGCTCGGGACACCGACTTCGTGGCGCGCCTGACCGACGTCTACCCGGACGGCAGATCCATCAACATCACGGAGGGGGTCATCCGGGCGCGGTTCCGCGAGGACGTCTGGGGCGCGCCCAGGCTTCTCGAGCCGGGGCGGGCCTATGAGTTCACGATTGGCCTGCAGGCCACCAGCAACCTGTTCCGCAAGGGGCACCGCATCCGCCTGGACGTTACAAGTAGCTGCTTCCCGCTGTGGGACCGGAACCTGAACACCGGCAACGACCCGGGTACGGACGTGGAGATGCAGGTGGCTCACCAGACCATCCTGCACGACCGGACTCACCCGTCCCACCTGCGGCTGTCCGTGGTCCCAGCGTGACGCAGCCCCCGCAAGGCGCCGAGGTGCGCGCGCCGGGGGAAGACTAGGGGCGGGGCCCGTCGGCGAGCGGCGCTAGACCTGGCTGCAGGCGGCTCGGGCCACGTCCAGATCGAGGAAGCGGTCCGGGGCCAGGTCGGGGATGGTCAGGGTTGTGCCGCGCGGCAGAACCAGCTCCAGGTCCACGCGCCCAACCTTGCCCAGACCGAAGTGCACCTCCAGGGGGCAGCCGGACTTGTAGCTGTCATTGGCGCAGATGGCACGCATGCCCAGTAGTCTCCCTGTGCCCGGCTCGTGGGCCTCGACGCGCGCGCCGATGAGGTCGGCATCACTGACGCCTGAGAAGCGCAGGCGTAGCCAGTGGTTCTCGCGCGCACCGTGAAGGCCCGTGTTCCAGTAGACCTTGTCCTCATAGCGGTCCCTTGTCTGCGCTAACCCGGTGTTGTCCGGATCCGCGGCGAAGACGATGTCCAGCAGGCCGTCGTTGTTCAAGTCAGCCACCTGCCCGCAGATGCCGGAGCTGTCGATGCCGCTGAAGGTGGTCGGCTTGAGCTCGAAGGTGCCGTCGCCCCGGTTCATGAACAGCATTGCTCTGGCAGAGCCCGGGTCGAGGTTCTCCGTGCGGTCGAGCGCCACCAGGTCCATCCATCCATCGTTGTCGAAGTCCCCGAACAGCGCATCAGCCGCATAGAAGCCGTGCCCGTCGAGCGGGTTCCGGGGCTGAGCGCCGGGCTGGCCTTGGAGGCCACGGCGGCGAGGCTGCCAGTTGGCGAGGCGCTCCGGGATGGCGGCCCCCCAGAAGGCGAACCACTGGCGGTAGTGCCAGTTGAGTGGCCCGAGGCCGGTCTCCTCGGTGGCCTCCTGCAGACGGAAGTCGCCCAGGTTACGCCAGAAGCGGCAGTGTACGTACTCCACGCGCGGGGCCCAGCCCGGATCGGCGGGTCCAACCGCTAGGACATCCGTCAGACCGTCGTTGTCCACGTCGGCCAGGGAGATGTACGGCAGACCCGGTGCCTTCCCCGTGGGCTCGTAAACCTGCGTCTGCTCGTTGTAGCGGAGCTGCCCCTCGCAAGCGAGGCCGTTGTCCGTCACCTTCTCGAAGCGCAAGGCACCCGTCTCGGCCAGCAGGTTCTTCCAGCAGAAAACTCCTTGCCTGTACTCCCCGGGCGAATATGGCAGGAGCGGAGCCCGCACATCGCAGTGATAGCTTTGCAGCAGGTCGAGGTCGCCGTCGTTGTCAAGGTCACACAGGTTGATGTCCGGCCCGGCCTTGTCGCGACTCGAGTCGTGGTAGAAGCCGCCGAAGTCGGGCACGAGGTCCGTGCCGCCGATGTCCTCGAAGGTCCCGTCCTCGAAGCGGTCGCCCTTGGGCCTGAACACATACAGCCGGCTGTGTGGCAAGCCCCCCATGGCGTTGCCGATGTTGTCGCAGCCGACCGCAAGGTCCAGCCAGCCGTCGCGGTTCACATCGCCGAAGCAGGGCTGGCGGTTGTATGCCTCCTGGTTGCGGATCCCCATCTTCGCGGACACGTCGCGGAAGGTATCCCAGGCTCCATCGGTCACGAACAGCGAGTTGCCCTGCAGCGGGACTCCCCGGCGGTTCACCCCCGCTTCCATCGGCGCGTGGCGCGTGACGAACAGGTCAAGGAAGCCGTCCTTGTTGAAGTCCGCCAGCACGGGCACCTGACCCCGCCCGAAGGCGTCGAGGCCCGCGTCGGAGCCGACCAGCTTGATCGCGTGCTCTGCATAGCGGAAACCGCCCTCGTTGAGGAAGACGCGCAGCTTCTCTCCCGCGCCCCACGCGCCGCCGCTGCCTCGTGGGGCCGAGTACGTCGCGACGATGTCCAGCCGCCCGTCACGGTTGAGATCGGCGATCGCGAGCCCGTTGGTGCCCTCCTGGATGTCCGTGAAGCCCGGAACGGCGATGCTCTCGAAGAGATGCCCGCGCCCGCCTGCATCGGCGGAGGCATCCCCGGAGGGCATGACCTTGAGGCGCGGCCCGCCGGGCCAAGCTTCCTCGCCGACGCTCGTGGTGGGCGCCGCAACTGCTGCCGGAGGCGGCAGCCATGCTGGCGCGACCTCAAGGAAGATCCTGTTCCCGTCCGGGTCGCTGAGCGCCAGTCGGCTGCCGGGTTGGCCCGCTGCCGTCTCCTGCAGCTTCGCCCCACGCTGCGTGAGCGTCTCCTGGGCCGTCCTGAGGTCAGGCACCCAGAGGGTGAGGCTGCGAATGCCCGGCGCGTCCGGTCCTAGGTCTGCGTCGTTCGGGCGCTCGCCGGGCGGCGCGGCGAACTTGACGCGCCCCTGGCCGACACCGTACTGGGGCATGGCGATGTTCAACGGAGGCGGGAGGCGCATCGGGTCAAACGCGGGCTGACCGAGGGTTTCCCCGTAGAACGTGCGCGACGGGGCCTCGTCACCCGCCAACATGCCCACCGTGAAGGTATCCTGCGTCAAGTTGCGCGGCAGTCGCATAAGCTCCACCACGTTCCCCTCGGGATCGCGCGTGAAGCTCACGTTGCCGCCCTGCACCGGCTCCGGGTAGCCTGCCTGTGCCAGCCGTTGCGCGACCGCCGGCACATCCGTGAACCAGAGCGAGAACCAGCGGAAGCCGTTGGCAGCCATCATCTGCTGGATCGGGTTCGCCGGCGGCGGCGTGGGTCGCTCGGCCTGCACCAGCCGCAGGCGAAGATAGGTGCCCTGCCACTCGAGCAGCATGCCGCCTTGCGGGTCGGCCTGCTCCACGCGGTTCATCCCGATCCCGTCGCAGTAGAACCGCGCCACAGCTTCCACATCGCTCACGCACAGGTCGAAGACCGCGGCTATCTCCCCCGACGCCGAGGGCTTGGCAGGGGCAGCCGGGGCCTGGGGCTGTCGCCCCTGGCCCGGTCGCTGCCAAGCGCCGCCGGCGAGCGCGGCCTTCGCCTCCTCCAGCGTCACCACGCCATCCTTGTCCGTATCCAGCCGCCCGAACCACTCACCCGGCAGCTCCTGCGGCGTGAGCTTCCCGTCGCCGTTGCGGTCAAACCGCCTGAAGCGATCGTCTAGCGAGAGGCGGTCGGGCCCCCGGTTCTGCTGGGGCCGGGCGGAAAGCGGTGGGAAGACCAGGGCAGCGCCGAGAAGAAGCGCAAGCCTCGCCGACCAGATGCGGCACCTGCCCATTTGCTGTGTCCCCCTCCGGTCGAGCAGTGAGCGCGGGTCGGGGCGTCTGTCATCCGCGTTGCCAAGCGCGGAGGGCCCTGACGACCATTAAGACGCAGCGCGAAGTGAAAGGTTCGGCGCGCCGGCCCCGGGGCCGAGCCCGGGCCTGGCTGCCCGGCGGTCTGGGGGCCACGTGGACAGGGCCTCGAGCTCCCGCGCATTCCGACTGCCCCGCGTCTCCCCGCGAACAGCGTTGTACCGGTCGGTCAAGGGGCGTAGCC
>CAZSOQ010000072.1:0-22709 GCA_964608495.1 uncultured Armatimonadia bacterium
CCCTCGGGCGTAGTACGCCGCTGCTACGCCCGGCGGCGCTCCGCAAGGACACCGGGGCGCAGGTCGGGGCCGGGCGTGCTGCGCCCGGCGGCGATGATCTCCTCCAGCAGGCGCCGCATCGCAGCCACGCGGTCGGGCTCGGTGTCGGCCAGGTTGCGGGTCTCGGCCAGGTCGTCGGCGAGGTTGTAGAGCTCGGGGCGTCTAGAGAGAATCAGCTTCCACTCGCCCTGGCGCACGGCGGGCACACCGGCCCAGGAACAACTCACCGCGTGCGGCCGCGGCGATGCTTCCTCACCGCGCAGCAGCGGCAGCAGATTGAAGCTGTCCTCGCCGGCGTCGCGGGGCAAAGTGGCGCCCCAGAGCGCGGCGAGCGTGGCGATAAGGTCGGCCTGGTGGACCAACTGGTCGCAGACGCTCCCGGGCCGCACCACACCGGGCCAGCGGACGATGAAGGGCACGCGATGGCCGCCCTCCCAGGGATCGAACTTGTAGCCGCGCAGGGGGCCGCTGGGGAAATGGCCCTGGGCCTCGAGCTGCCTGGCGCGGCCAACGTGCGGCGCGAAGCCGTTGTCACTGGTAAACAGTACCAGTGTCTCGTCGGCCACGCCGCTGTGTTCGAGGGCGTCCAGCACCCGGCCGACCATGGCGTCGGCCTCCATAATGAAATCAGCTGCCCGGTTGTTGAGCCCACTCTTGCCACGCCACTCCTCGTTGACCGCAAGCGGCGCGTGGGGCGCTGTGAGCGGCAGGTAGAGCAGGAAGGGCTGCCCCGCCTGGGCGGATTGCTCGATGAAGGACACGGCACGGTCGGTGATAGCCGGCAGCACGCCCTCCAAGCGCCAGCCGGGCACCGCCGGGCCGGGCACGGTAGCGAGGGTCTTGGCCACCAACTCGGGCGGGAGGAACTCGCTCGGGATGCCGACGCTGCGGTCGTTCTCCAGAAAGCAGTAGGGCGGCCAGTTGGGCACGTCGGGGCCGAAGTACTGGTCGAACCCGCGAGTGGTCGGCCCACCCGGGATCGGCCGCGAGAAGATCTCCTGCCAGGCCGCCTGATGCTCGGGAGTCGCGACCTGCGGGGCTTCCCTGCGCCTGAGCGGGCGCAGGGGACCGAGCAGCTTGCGCTGCTCGGGGCTGACCGGCCAGTCCCAGCCGAGGTGCCACTTGCCGATACAGGCGGTGCGGTAGCCCTGCTGCCCGGCCAGGCCGGCGATGGTCAGGCGCTCAGGCGCGATCAAAGGAGGGCCGAAGGGGCTGACGATGCCGCCCGGAAGCGGCATCCACCCATGGAACCGCGGGGTTGGGCAAGACTTTGGTGCGTGCCGGCGGCGTCGTCGCGGTCCCTGGAATCCCTCCCGCCATCGGTAGCGTCCGGCTAGCAGGGCGTACCGCGAGGGCGAGCAGACGGCTGCTGAGGAGTGCGCATCGGTGAACCGCATCCCTGCTGTGGCCAGGCCATCAATCCGTGGGGTGGGGATCCTGCCGCGCTCGGGGTCGTAGCAGTGGACGTCCCCGTATCCCAGATCGTCGCACAGCATCACCACGACATTAGGCCGCTGCGTGGCGAGGCCCAATGGTCGGACGCGCGCCAACAGGACAAGACCCGCCGCGCCTGCCCCCAACATGCGCAGGAATCCTCGCCGCGTCATCGCTCGTCGCATCCCTCGGGAGTTGAGTATACTCCGGGGGGGTTCGGCGTTTCAAGTACCTTCTGCAGAAAGGGTCTTGGCGGTAGCTCCTGGGGTTGGCGCCTGAGTGGGCCGCGCGGCAGGGCCAGGCGCGGACCGCGAGGCCAAAGCCTTGTCCTGCATGAGACGCTGCCGGGGCGGGCTTCGCCTGGCGCCGCCAGTGCAGGACTAGCGCTCACATGCCGCGAAGGGAAGGCCGGCGCCCCGAGAGTGCGCCAAGGGAGGTCCGAGCATGAGTGCGGCTTCGCGCACCGGTCCGTGGCTGGTCTGCGCGCCCCTCTTACTTGCCAGCGTCGCTGCCCCCGCGGCCGAGGAGCCCGCCGCGCCGTCCCTGCCCATCGCCGCTCCGGCGGAGGGGACGGGGTGGCTCATCGTAGAGGCCGAGGACCCGCAGCTCTGTCAGGCTGCGGGCGACGCCGCTTTGATACACTTCCCTCCTCAGGACGTCATGGTCCTGGGGCCGGAGGCGTCGCTCACCCTTTCCTTCGACGCTCGCGCCGTCTACCTGCGCCTGCCGCTCGAGTTCACGGCCCCGGGGCCGGGGTACGGCCTGGGCTGTGATCCTGGGGCGAAGCTGCGGTGTTCCGTTGACGGTCGGGTGGTGGCCGAGGTGTTCCCCTTCCGCATGCCGCGCGAGTTCCCGCTGGCGGAGGACCTGGCCCCGGGCCGCCACACGCTCCGGGTGGAGGCCGTGGGCGCGACCTGCGCGGTGGACGGGTTCCGCATAGCTCAGGGACCGCTGGCCCGCATCCAGGGGTCGATCAGCGCCGACATCTACTCGGAGCTTCTCGTTGACGTCCGCGCGGAGGTGTTCGACGGGACGGGCCTCGTGCGGACCGAGTACGTGCGCACGCCCCACGACGGCGGCTCCTTCCAGCTCCTGGGCCTGGCACCGGGGACCTACCGCCTCCTCCTCACCGCCGCCGGCTGGGAGCCGCTCGACGTCCCGGCCGTGACAGTCGAGCGCGAGGGCGCGGTGGTGGACCTCGGCGTGCTGGTGCTGCGGCGGTCCAGGTGGGCGCGCGCCCAGTCCTGGTACGGGGACGCCGCTCCCCGTTTCGGGCGCACGGTCAACGTGGCTCCCGGCGGGTCCTTCCGCACGCGGGTCTTCCTGTCCAGCCGCACGGTCCCGGGTGCGCGGCTCAGGAGCCGGTTCAAGACCGTCGCCCTGAAGGTGGAGGACGTTCGCCCGGAGGACTTCGGACGCTGGAACGACGTCGGCCTGGCGACGTTCACCGTGCCCGCCGACGCCCCCATGGACATGTACGCGCTCGAGATCGGCGGCCGGTTCCTCCCCCAGGCGGTCTGCGTGCGCGAACCACTCCCGGAGCGGTTCTTCCTCGCCGGGGTCAGCCACGTCCACGTCTGGGGCCAGCGGGCGAGCGAACGCATGGTGCGAATGGCGGAGACGGCGCAGCTCGCCGGCGCCCGAGCGTTCCTGATGGCGAACGAGGTGAACCCGGCCTACATCGTCGGCGCCTTGATGGACCTGCGGATCCCCTACGCGGTGTGTCGGGGCAACCACATGATGGGACGCTGGTCCGACTTCTTCGGCTGGGGCTGCACGGCCTGCGACGACGGCCCGATGCGTCTGGCGACCTTCGGCGGGTTCCCGTACGAGTCGTGGGCCGAGCCCCGGGAGCTCCTGCGCGAGCGGCCGGAGGCCACCTGCCGGCTGCTGTTGTGCTACGAGGGGTTCGCTCCGCTCGACCTGATCCGCGACGAAGCCGTGGACATCCTGTTCGACGGGCACACCGACGATCCGCACCCGGACAGTGCTCAGTTCCCGAGGGGGACGCTGAAGTTCCGCGCACCGGGGGGCCTCAACATCCGCTGGATCCCGATGACGCGCACCGGGCTGGACCCGTCCGTGAGCACGGACGCGGGTATCCCGATCCTGGGGCTCCCATACGACGGGCCCGCCCCCCTGCGGGTCGAGTTCGCCCAGGCCAACGACGGGACCGCGGAGGCGAACACGGCGCGGATCACCAATGAGACGATGGTGCGGTTCCCGACGGCCCGCGTGCGCCTCGTGATGAAGGGCGGCCGGTACGAGGTGACGGGCGGGGAAGTGCTGCAGGCGTTCGATTCGGATGACGGCGCCCTCCGGGTGATAGATGTGCAGGCGGAGGTCCCGCCGAAGAGCGAGACGGTGGTGGTCTGCCGGCGGGCCGGCGGGCCGTGAAGCCGGGCGGGGCGTGACCGCAACCGATAGTCGCGAGAGGAGGAACGGCTGCTCCCATGCAGACGGCGCTTTTCGATGCCATTCTGATCACGGTGGTGCTGGCTGTCGGCGTGGTGTGGGTGTGCAACCGCCTACGGGTGCCGGCCATCGTCGGCTTTCTGCTCAGCGGGGCCCTAGCCGGTCCCGATGGCCTCGGCCTGGTCGGCTCGGCGGAGGAAGTGGAGGCGCTGGCGGAGATCGGCGTCATCCTGCTCCTGTTCACGATCGGCGTGGAGTTCTCCCTGCGGCGCATCTTCGAGATCCGCCGGCTGGTGGTTGTGGGTGGCGCTGTACAGGTGGGGCTCACCATCGGGGCCGTATGGGCCCTAGCACGAGCTGCCGGCCTGTCCGCGCCCCAGTGCCTGTTCCTGGGCTTCCTGGCCTCGCTGAGCAGCACCGCCATCGTGCTCAAAGTGCTCCAGGAACGTGGGGAAGTAGACAGCCCGCACGGGCGAGCGCTGCTGGGCATACTGGTCTTCCAGGACATCATCGTGGTGCCGATGATGCTGATCACGCCGCAGCTGGGCGGCGGAGCTTTCCCGGGCGCGTCCGGCCTGCTGTGGCTGCTGGCGAAGGCTGTGGTGGTGGTGGGCTTGATGCTGGTGGCGGCCCGCTGGGCTGTACCCGCGGTGCTGTACCAGGTGGCGCGGACGCGCAGCCGGGAGCTTTTCCTGCTGACCATCGTCATCACGTGTCTCGTGGCTGCGAGGGCGACCTACGCCGTGGGTTTGTCCCTGGCACTGGGGGCCTTCCTTGCCGGCCTCGCCGTGTCCGAGTCCGAGTACAGCCACCACACCCTGGGCGGGATCCTGCCGCTGCGGGACATCTTCACGAGCTTCTTTTTCATCTCCATGGGGATGCTGCTGGACCTGGGCTATCTCGCAAGCAACCTGGCGTGGGTGCTCGGCGTGGCCGTGGGGGTGATGGTCTTGAAGGCTCTCCCGGCCACCGCCGCTGGACTGCTGCTGGGGTTGCCGCTGAGGACGTCCGTGATTGCCGGCATCTCCCTGGCGCAGGTGGGGGAGTTCTCCTTCATCCTGTCGAAGGAGGGGATTGATGCGGGGCTGCTCGGGGAGGATCTCAGCCAGCTGTTCTTTGCGGGCTCGATTGTGACCATGAGCGCCGCGCCCTTCATGATCCCCGCCTCGGTGCGAGTAGCGCAGGCCGTCTGTCGGCTGCGCCTCGTCCGGCGCCTGGCCGACCGCCGGGACCCCTTCGAGATCGAGGAGGCTGAGGCCTGGCGGGACCACCTGGTCGTTGTGGGCTTCGGGCTCAATGGGCGGAACGTGGCCCGCGCGGCCAAGCTGGCTGGCATCCCCTACATGGTGCTGGAGATGAACGCCGACACGGTGCGCGAGCGGCGGCGGCTTGGCGAGCCCATCTACTACGGGGACGCGACGCGCGAGGCGGTTCTGCGCCATGCGCATGTGCAGGACGCCCGCGCTGTAGTCGTGGCGATCAACGACCCTGCGGCGACGCGGGCCATCACGCGGGCGGTCAAGGAGATCAACCCAGCCGTGCATCTGCTCGTGCGCACCCGCTACGTCGCGGAGATGGCCCCCTTGTACGAGCTGGGCGCCGATGAGGTGATCCCTGAGGAGTTCGAGACCTCCGTGGAGATCTTCTCGCGGGTGCTGGCAGCGTGGCTGGTGCCGGAGGAAGAGATCAGCGCGATGGCCACGTCTCTGCGAGCCGAGGGCTATGAGGCCCTCCGCGCGCCGGCTACGCGGCCGGCGCAGGGAGCCTGCGCGGCGGTGAACCTGACTGGGGTCGAGATCCGCCCGGTTAGGCTTCCGGAAGACTCCCCGTGGGCCGAGAAGACGCTCGTCGAGCTGGGCCTACGCATGAACTACCGCGTGACCGTGGTCGCCGTCCGCCGTGGGGAGGAGATGATCGTCAACCCCGACGGGAGCTTCCGGCTGCGCGGGGAGGACGTGGTTGTGCTCCTCGGCACGCCTGCCGACATCGGACACTCGGCCGCCGTGGCAGTCGGCGTGACCAGGGCGGGCCATGCCGACGGCCGAGCGGATCGCTGAGCAAAGGACCGCGCGCCCGCTTGCTGCCGCTGTCGCCGGCCCCGGGGAGCGGGCGCCAGGCGGTTGTGCCATCACCCAAGCCTTGGTACTATCTCGTCCTATCGCCGGTGGGGCACCCGAGGAGTGGAGCTCGGGCGAGCGGTCTGCCCAGCGAGGGCCACGCGAGGCGTGCCGTCATGGGAAGGGGACGCCGGTGACGGTTGCGTGCTGTGCGGGAGGAGGACTGCCATGTATGTAGACATCGCCGAACTGGTGCAGCTGGGCGGGCTGATGGTGCTGGTCTACCTGCTTGGGCTGCGCTGGCGGCAGATTATCGCTCACCCCGGCCTGGGTGTGCCCTGTGCCGCCACCGTGCTCTCGCTGCTCGTGTCGGGGGTAGCTGCCCTGGTCGTGGCAGGCAGCAGGTCAGCTCTGGGGACAGGTGCGGGGTCGGCCCTGGTCCAGGTCGCGAATCTGGCCGCGAAGGTGGCGGCGATGTGGTGGATGGTGGGTCTGGCCCGGTGGCGAGGTGACACCCTTGACGCTGGTGCTTGATATCCTGGGGTTTGGCGCGGCGGTGGCCGTGCTGGCGGTGGCGGCCCATACGAGGCTGAGCCGGGGGACGGCGATCCCGCGCCCGGCGATCGGTCTGATCCTTGTAGCTGTGGTATGGGTCCTGGTTGGTCTGGGCACCTATCTCAGGGCTGCCGGGGTCGTGGATACCCTGGCGGCCTCCGCAGGGTACCTGACCATCCTCATTCCCGTGCTGCTGCTGCTGGTGATCTACGGCTGCGTGTACGAGGAGGAACTGGTGCGCCGGCGCTTGCTGCTGGAGTACCTGGCGGACACGATCCGGGTGCTGCCGGTGGCGGTGGTGGGCCTGGACAAGGCGGGCCGGGTGATGTTCTGGAACGCGGCGGCCGCGAGCCTGCTGGGTCTGCCCGAGGCACGAGACCCCCTGCCGCGGGGGACGATGGAGCCGGGTCCGCGCGTGGTCGAGGCCCTGGGGCTGCTGGAATCGCCCCTGGCCGAGAGCTGGCGTGGGGAAGTGACGGTGGAGAGGGAGGAGGGGCAGAGAAGGGCGCTGCTAGTGGCCTGCACCCCGATCGAGGAGTCCTCGATCTGTGGCGAGACGGCTCTGGTCTGCGCAGCGGACCTGAGCCTGCAGGTGCACCTCCAGCAGCAGGTGTGGCACCTGCAGAGGCTCGACAGCCTGGCGCTGCTCGCAGCGGGAGTGGCTCACGACTTCAACAATCTGCTCATGGCGATCTCGGGCTTCGCGAGCCTGCTGCTGGCGCGGCACCCCGAGCCCGAGCAGGTTCACCCTCTGGAGGCTATCCAGGATGCGACGGAGCGGGGCGCCGGCGTCACGCGGCAGCTACTGGCCTTCGCCCGCGAGAGGCAGCCGGTGATCGAGAGCGTCAGCCTGGCCGCGGTTGTGGACGGGGTGCTGGGTCTGCTGCGGGAGACGCTCACGCCGCGGGTGCGGATCCTGGCGGACGTTGCCGAAGACCTGCCGGAGGTGCTAGCCGACCCCGGCCAGGTGCACCAGGTGCTGGTGAACCTGGCCCTGAACTCGCGGGACGCCATGCCCGAAGGCGGGGAGCTGCGGATCACGGCGCGGAGGCTTTCGTCCGCCGAGCCCGGCGCGGACGGGTATGTGGACTTGGAGCCGGGGGAGTACGTGGAGCTGTGCGTGAGCGACACGGGCGAGGGCATCCAGCCCTGCCACCTGCCGCGGATCTTCGATCCCTTCTTCACGACGAGAGGCGTGGGGCGGAACACGGGCCTGGGGCTGTCGGTGGTCCACGGCATCGTGAGAGCGCACGGCGGCGACATCCAGGTGAGCAGCGTGCCGGAACAGGGGACGACCTTCCGGATCGCCCTGCCCGTGAGCGAGTGCGCCGAGCCGCTCGTGGAGCGAGAGGCTGCGCGGAGGCCGGGCCGGGGCATCGTGCTTGTGGTCGAGGACGAGGAGGCCATCACGGTCCTGTGGAGCACGGACAGGGCCCTGCCATCCCTCCGGATCACGCTGCCGGGCGCCGCGACGCTGGTGGACCTCATGGGCAACAGCCGGTCTCTTGCGGCGGGCCGCTGTGAGCTCGACCTCAGCGAGTCCCCCGTCTTCCTGCGGGCGCGGGGCGGTGTGGAGGCGTGGGCGGCCGCTCTGCGCGACGCCGAGTCCCCGGGGGCTCCGCCCGTGGAGGGCTGAGCGCGTCCGCCGAGCGCGTTCACGGCCGCCGTCCGCGCCGTGGACGGCACGTCCGGGGCACAAAGGGGCGGGCGCATGGTACCCGGCCCTCCGAAGGTCAGGTATAATGCGGGCTGGGCCACGAAGCTCCTCGGGCGATGGAGGCGAATGCCGACCCAGGTGAGGGAGCAGCGATGCTGAAGTACTGGTGGCTGGCCGGTATCCTGTTTGTGGCGTGCCTCGTGGTCTACACCGTGGCCAGTGGCTGGGTCACGCGGGTCACGATCAACAACAACGTCCGCCGGGCCACGCGCCAGATCGAGGTCGAGGACATCCTCGCCGACCTCGCCAAGTGCCAGAAGGCCCTCGCGGTCCACCGCCATCGTGTCTTCCTCCTCTCCGTCGTCCTCAAACAGCCGGACTTCACGGCCACCGATACTGTTGCCTACGAAATCAGCAACGCTGAGCAGTACTTCCAGGCGCTCACCGCTGTCCACGTGGAGGACATCACCCTGGACGCGCGCTTCCAGACGGGCAAGCAGCAGCTCAAGGCCTACCGCGTGCCCTCGGTGAGCGTGCTTTCCGCGAGCGGTGAGATGTGGCTGGAGATAGCCGTCTGGGGGCTGGGCATCCTGACTCTGGCCCTGGGCCTTCTGCGTCCGCTCAGCTCGGCCTGACAGCCCCTGGCGCCGCGTGGCTGAGACGGTCTGGATCGCCGGCCGCGCCAAAGCTTCGGCGGGCGCTAGCTGGGCTTGCGCCAGCGCAGGAACACCTGGTACCTCAGGTAGTGGAACTCCGCGTCAAGGGACAGCCCGGCATCCTCGCACAGCTTCACCAGGTCCTCCCGCGGTATCAGCTTCTCATACGGGTCGAAGGGCACGTCGTGCGACTGGCGGTAGTCCAGGAGGAACAGGAAGCCGCCCGGCTTGAGCACCCGCACGATGTCCTGTACCAGCGGGGCGCGGTTCTCCGCGGGCACTTCGTGGAGAACGTCGCACAGGAACACCGCGTCGGCGCTCGCGGATTCCAGCCTGGTGTCCGTCGCCTCGGACTGCACGATCTCGACCTTGGCGACAGCCTTGGCTTCAGCCTGCAGCCGCACGGCCTCCAACGCCTCCGCGTCCACGTCCACCGCGAAGACCTTGCCACTATCCCCCACCGCACGGGCCAGGCGGAAGGTGAAGTACCCCTTCCCGCAGCCGACGTCGGCCACGTACTGCCCGGCCCACAGGCCAAGGTCGGCCATGACGCGATCGGGCTGCTGCCACTGCTCGCGGCTGCCCTGCGCGGCGGCCGGGCCCACCGCCCAGAGCAGGCAGGCGGGCAGCAGGGCAGCCCGGAGACGGCGGCGTCCAGCAGACTGGGCCCGGATGCGCATTCCCCACGCACCTCCTTTGTCGCCCCTCGCCCGCCCGGCGCTCACCGAGGCCGGCGGAGCCTGGGAGCCGTGGTCCGCTCGACCCTGGCCCCTCGGGACGCCCAGGGAGCTTCGTTCTCGCAAGCGCGCTTCCTTGGCCCTGGTGTCGGAAGGCGGGCCGGCGGCTCCCGCGAGCTGTCCAGGACACAGCGACCGATCCGGTCGCCGGTTCACGCCGCCCGCGCTGTGTCTCGGCGCTCCCGCGGGAGGACATGACAGGAGGGGGAGCGAAGGGCCGCGGGATGGACGACCAGGTGAGGACCGGCGTCACGGGCCGCGGCATGGCCGCGCGGGCCGGCCGCTCCAGCGCGTAGGACATGCCGCCGACCTCCTCGCCCCGCGCATGCCCCTGGGCAACAAGCGTCACGCCGCCGTGGATCACAGGCACGCGCACCTGCGGGCGCGGGCCCTCGGTGTAGACGCCGCCGACGAAGCTGAGGCAGGCCTCCACGTCCACGCGAAGGTCCTTCCAGAGCCAGCGCAGCGCGCCCCCGCCTACGCAGTAGACCATGTACCCGGGCCGAACCGGGAACCAGTTGTGCGGCGGGACGCAGTTGCCCGTCTGGCCCAGCAAGGCCCCGGCATTGACCAGCGGCAGCCGCTTCCCGCCCGATGTGGCGCACGGCCACTTGTGCCGCATCCTCGCGCGCATCCCCGCCGAGCACGCTGGTCACCGCGAAAGGCCGACCCGGCTCGCGGTGCGCGAGCCGGGTCGGTGGTGGGGCGGGAACCTTGCCACAGCACAGCTCAAGCCGTGTCGCAGCATGGGGCAGGCGCCCGCTACAACGCCCAGCACTGCTCTGGGGCCTATCCCCTCCGTCGCCTGGTCCCGGCCCACGCGACCGGTATCAGGCTCACCAGCAGGAGCGCGCCCGCCGGCAACTCCGGGGTCACTAGCGGCCCCTGCCCCTCACTGATCCCCTTCTCGCCGAGCATGATGTACTTGAAGTTGCCCGGCACCTCCACCCTGGTGTCCGAGCGGATCGGGGTGATGCCATCGGGCATGTCGGGGTAGAAGTTGACGACCTGGGGATCGGTCGTGCTCATGTACTGCCCCGCCCGCGCCTGGACCTTCAGGCCGATGGTGTCGTCCACGCTGGCGCCCAACGAGGTCAGAGGCAAGCTCATCTCGTAGTACCGATGGCCGCTCAAGTAGCTGCGGCCGGTCACCACGCCGCCGTCCGTACCCCAGGTGCTTGACCGCTGCGAACGGTCCCAGGGGAAGTCGTCGGCCGTTGCGTAGGCCTCGCCGTAGAACGAGGCATTCGTCGGAATGGAGCCCCAGTAGAGGCAGTCCACCGGGCTGTCAAACACGCCGGGGGTCCCAATGTCAAAGGTCACGTAGAGGAAGTCCGTGTTCGTGTTCTCCGTGCTGTCAGTCACGTCGAAGGCGAGGTAGAGGTTCGTCAGGTCGGAGTAGGCATACCCACTGAACACCGGCAGCGGATCGTCGTTATACCCGGTGCCCGGCCCCTCGGAGCTGTCGGTGAACCACTGGTAGCTATCCCACTCCCCCGCGTCGAAGGTACCGTCAGCCGCCGGGGCCGCGACAGCCCCGCTTGTGAAGATAGTGACCGTCAGGAAGACGGCCACAACCAGCGCACCGTCTCCGCAAGCAACATGCTTTCGCCTCCCTTAGCCAACCTGCCTGTTGCTGCTTTCCCTTCCACACCCGACCCCTCGTCACCCACGCCGACCCGGAGGACTGCGCAGTCCGCGCACAGGCATCACCTCCTCGTGGATAGCGCGACACCGAAGGTGTTCCCCGTCGCGCCTCGGCGTGGGAGCCCACGGCACCCTTCGGCGCGAACGTCCAGCCAACGCCGATGCCAGGGGACCTCGCCCTTCGTGGGAGCACGACACGGGGGAAAGCAGACACGACCTGACCGGCCCGACCACGGGAGGGTAAGCAGATCCCGTGATGCCGCGACTGCGACGCGCGCCGTCTCACCCCGAGCCTTGCGTCTCATGCGATTCCCACCGCGTCGGCCCACGCAGTGCTGGTACCGTCATGGGCCCCGATGGCCCACCCGCCTCGATCTGGACAGCCACATGTTACCATCAGTGCGCAGTAAAGTCAATACATCAAACCTGTTTTTCTGCTCATCAAGGCAAGAAGCCATGCATCAACCTTTGTAGACACTCTAGTGTATCACATGGTCACACCTGACAGCCAGGGAGATGCGCGCAGCGCTCAACGGCCTAGATAGTAGGGAGTGCTATCTTGAGACCTTAGAGCTTCTCGCCAACACATTGCCCCACACGAGCGCTGTCGCCAGCGCACCGAACGCATAGGCGGTATAGAAGGCATGAACCTGCGTCTGGGGCGCGATAACGGCCGGGCACGCGAAGGCCGTGAAGAGCGCAGCCGCCAGCACCACCGATGGGGCAAACCCCCTAACTACCCCGTATACCCATAGCGCCGTCGTAGGAGTTACGGGTCCGGCCAGGTTGTCGAAGAAGACGAAGGCTGCTGTGTGGAGGGAGACAGGATCGGCCGCGTAGTGTTTGAGTATCAAGAGCTGCACTCCCAATGCCACAGGGAGCAGTGCAAGGGCCGCAACTGCTACAGTCCGCGAGGGCCGGGCGAGTAACAGCGCGAAGCCTGTTGCTACGATAGCTTGCCCCGAAAAGCTACCCAGGAGCATGCGTAGGGGATAGGGCGCGAGAGCGTACCAGGCCCGCGTGGGCCATGAGTGGTTCGACCCCATAATGTAGCCCGCCCCAACAGTAGTCATCTTGACCAGGACCATCGCTGTTGCCAGCACCAACGCCGCCGCGACCCACCGCCAGCAGTGCTTGCCGTGGCGCAAGTAGGCTATCGCCGCCACGGCCGGAAAGGTAACGAAACCCGTCTCTTTGAAGCAGGCAGAGATCGCCGCGAATACCACCGCAAGCCAGCCCGCTCCCTTCCAGGCGCACAGGAGGGCCGCGGTCGCCGTCGTCATCAGCCACACATCTGGATCGTCTTTCCACGACCAGGGCGCACAGAGGCCGGAGGTAGACCACAGCCGCCAGTAGCTAACGAGTGGGTCTGCGTGGCTGAACAAGACGGCTGTGAACAGCGCTAGGATCGGTCCCGCTATGACCTCAGCGAACACAAACAGGACCGCCGCCGCAAGGAGACGTGAGACGACGTGGATAAGCATCCAGGCCTCTTGGTTCTCCCACCCGAAGACCTTCCACTCCAGCCAGAAGCACAGGCTTGTCAAAGGCCGCCAGAACGGTACCTGGCCTACCCAGGTTCCCGTCCACCAGCCCAGCGTATCGCCGACCCTCGGGTGCCCCTCAAGCCCTTGATGTATGAGTGCGCGGTCGCAGTCCGTGCGCCAGTCCCAGGAGAAGTCTCGGGGGCTGAAGGCTTCCCTCAGTGGCCCGGCAGCGCCGGCCAGCGTCGCCAACATGGCGAATGCGAAGAGGACGTCGCGGCGGCTGATTAGCGATAGGCCCCGGAACCGCAATGCCCAGAGACCTCTCACGGTCCATCCCTCCGAGGTTGCGCTGCAACCTTAGGGCCATTATACGCCCGCGCCCGGCCCCTACCCCGGCGCCGCACCGGCTCCCTGCAAGTAGCGCCCGATGAGCCATTCCAGGTCGGCTTTGAACTTCGGGGCAGTCAGTAGCCGCCCCACCGCGTCATCGAGCGTGACCTTCACTTCGAGCGACCCGCGCCAGGCCTCCTCTGCCACAACCCCGGCCTCCCTTCGCGCCCGCCGGACGCCCGCGATCTGCGCCTCCGTTGCCAGTTCCCCCGCTCTTTGCTCCGCCCCTCGCGCCTCGGCTGCCCACCTTTGCGCAGTGGGCATGTCTCCCCGCCGGTACGCCAGCACTGATGCCCCCAGAAGGGAAACAGTGCGTCCTCGGCGGAAGCCCCGGCGATGGCGCAGCGCTTTGGGGGCATAGCTGCGGGCCTCGGTGGGGGCCGGGTCGCGCACGTGCCGCGCAGGAGACCCGGCGCCGTTGACCGCGGCTTGCTCGACTGCGGCCCCCTCCTGGCGCCTGCGCTCGTCAGCGGACCGCGGAGGATACGGCCGGGGCGTGGGAGAAGGAGCCGCCAGCGCTTGATCCGTGGGGATAGGGAGCCGCCGGTGCGCTGCGTGTTGGCGGGCGCCTGGAACCAACGGTCAGCGCGACACGATCGCCCGCAAGCCCTCCCCGCGCGGGATGGCGGGCTGTCGAGGGCTTCAAGCGGGCGGCCTGGAGGCGAGTCCCAGCGTGGATGCACAACAGCGACCCCAAGGCCCCCTTGCCCTGCCGCGACCGGCAGCCGCCACGCGCGTCCTGCCCCTCGCCGTGGTACTGGTCACGGCACTCGCCGTCGCCCTGGGCTCGCGGGCTACGGCACAGCCGCCCCCCGCCGAGTCCCAGGCCAACCTTCGCGCCTTCGAGACCATCGCCGACGCCTGCGCGGCGACGGGCTTGACGAAGGGCGAGCAGATTGCCGTCAAGGGCTACCGCCAGGCCGACGACGGCGGCGGCGGGATCTTCCGCTACGACCCGGAGAGCCAGCTTCCGGCCGACGGTGGGTCCGTGCTCGAGCTGACGAAGGCGCCCGGCCGCCTGGTCCGCGTCGTGGACCCTGAGGGTGAGTGCTGCGCCGAGTGGTTCGGCGCCTATGGCGACGGCGATACCACCGAGCCCCACGCGGACCAGGAAGCGATCAACAAGTGCCTGGCCGCCTACGGGCGCGTGAAGCTTCGGGCCAGGACCTACGGCGTGCGCGGCACACCGACGAGCTACAACCCCAACGCCACCTATCACGCCGTGGACCTGGGGCCCTACTACCGCATCATCGGCTCGGGGCGCGAGCGGACGACGATCAGGCTGCTGGACGGCACCAATCCTCACGGCGACAGCCCGGGCAACAACTACTTCAGCGTGCTGGCCAACCGCGCTTTCCACGAGAGCGCCGAGTACGTGGTCATCAGCGACCTGACGATCAACTGCAACTTCGACGGCCAGAACAAGGAGACAACGGTCCACGCGATCGGCCTTCGTGGCGGCGGAGGGCTGGTGGAGCGCGTGAGCTTTCGGGGCTACGGCACGGGACGCCACCCGGAGACGGGAAGCTCCCGGGAGTGCTTCGTGGTTCACCAGGGCCTGGTGTACAAGGACAGCACGAGCTGCCGGCGCGCGGCGGTGCTGCGCGACTTGGACTTCACGGCACCCGGCCATAACGGCACGCTCGACGGGAACGTGGCCGAGATCACGCACATCGCAGTCGGGGGGGCCGACAACTTCCAGAACTTCGGGTGGATTCTGCCGCGAGGCAGCGACCCGGACTTCGACACGGCCAACGACGGCGAGAACGAGAGCAACTGGTGGCCGTCGTACGGCGGGCTGGTGGAGAACTGCGTTATCCACGACGAGGTCTACGACCCCGAGACTCAGAAGAGCCCGCTGAACGGCATCACCTACGGTGACTGCATCGGCCTCACGGTGCGCGGCAATCGCGTGGCGAACTTCGAGGGCTCGGCCGTGTTCACGATGAGCTGGTGGAACCGCGATACGACCATCGTGGACAACAAGTTCCTGGGCGTGACCTCCGGGCTGACGCTGCTGCTGCAGAGCGCGGATGGCCAGCCGGTGCAGTGCCCGCGGCACGAGGGTGTGGTCTTCGCCCACAACGAGATCGTGCTGGGGTCGGACGAGCACGCGCCGTGGGGGACCTGCGGCGTGAATCTCTTCGGCGGCGAGATGCCCGCCCTGATCCGCATGAACGGGCTTCACATCAGGGAGAACACCATCTCCGGTCGCGCCTACACCAACGCCCAGGGCACGAGGGTGTGTCCCCTGGGCATCAAGGTCCAGATCCTCCGCGCCACCTACCACGACCTGAGGTTCGAGGACAACGTGCTCGACCTGCCGGACTACGGTGACGGGGCGTACATCCCGCAGGAGCCCTTCGCCCAGTCGCTGCTCTTCTTCCCTCTCGCCCTGTGGGAGGAGGCGGTGCAGGCCGGCCACGTGGTGTATCGAGGCAACCGGAACCGAGAGGGCAAGCCGCTGTACCCGATCCTGGCGGACTGGTACTTCAAGAACGCGCCCACGTGGGGGAAGCCGGCCGCGAGATAGGCTCCGGGCGCGGGGCGCCTGCGAGGCCCGCTCGGACTGTGGTACCATGCTTCCAGTGGGGCTGATGGAGGGCCGGTCAACAAGCGGAAGGGGGACCCATCGTCATGCACAGAGTCCGCGACCTCATCGTTGTGACCCTGCTTGTCGTCGCCGCCGGTGCCGCTGCGCAAGAGCCCGCCACGGTCCTGTATGTGGCCGCCAACGGCAACGACGCCTGGTCGGGACGGATCGAGGCGCCGAAGGGTGATGACGGGCCGCTGGCGACCCTGGCCGGCGCCCGCGATGCCGTGCGCGCCCTGAAGCGCGACGGGAAACTGGCGGGGCCCGTGACGGTGCTGATCCGCGGCGGCACGTACCGGCTTGGTGAGCCGGTCGTCTTCGGCCCGGCCGACTCGGGCTCGGCCGACTGCCCCATCGTGTACGCCGCCTACCCGGGCGAGGAGCCCGTGGTATCGGGCGGGCGCGAGATAGGTGGCTGGCGGCCGGCACCCGGGGGCAAGCTGTGGGTGACCCGCGCGCCCTCGGCCCTGCGCGACCCCTGGAAGCTGCGGCAGCTCTTCGTCAACGGCGAGCGGCGACGCCTGGCGCGCAGCCCCAACGAGGGCCAGTTCCAGATGCTCGGCAAGGCGGCGCCGCTAACCGATCCCGAGACCGGGCAGGAAACCGACGTATCGAAGTCCGCCTTCCGGTTCCCTCCGGGCAGCGTGCAGGACTGGCCGGACGTCACCAGCGCCAACGTCGTGGTTCACTACAGTTGGGAGACCGGCATTTTCCCCATCAAGCGCGTTGACCTCGAGACCAACACGGTCTACGTCGGCGGCGCCTCGAAGTGGCCCTTCACCCAGCAGGGAGGCAAGCAGCCTTTCTACGTGGAGGGCACCATGGCCGCCCTGGACGCCCCAGGCGAAGGGTGCCTCGATGCCGCCACGGGACAGCTCTACTACTACCCGATGCCCGACGAGACGCCGGCCAACACGACGATCGTGGCGCCCGTGTCGGAGCAGTTGATCGTGCTGCAGGGGGACCCGGATGCCGGGCAGTTCGTGGACTACCTCGGGTTCAAGGGCCTTCGCCTCTGGTACGGCGCCTGCCATCTGGAGCCCGAGGGACACTGCGACTGGCAGGCGGCCTACGAAGTCCCAGGGACGATCCACGCCAACGGCGCTCGATACTGCAGCATCGAGGACTGCGAGATCGCCCACTACGGCCTCTACGGCGTGTGGTTCCAGCGCGGCTGCAAGTACAACCGGATCGTGGGGAACCACATCCACGACATGGGGGCCGGGGGAGTGCGCCTGGGGGAAGGCGGCAGGCCCGCGACGCCCGAGGCCGCGACCGAGCAGAATGTGGTCTCGAACAACTACATCCACGGCTCGGGCGAGGTGTATGGCGGGGCGGTGGGCGGCGTCTGGGTCGGGCAATCCAGCGACAACGAGATCAGTCACAACGATATCTGTGACACGACCTGGATGGCTGTGTCCGTGGGGTGGAGCTGGGGGTATAGCCCGACGACGGCTCACCGCAACGAGATCGCCTACAACCACATCCACCACATCGGCCGCTGGCTGCAGCCGGACATGGGGGCGATCTACACGCTGGGGCTGTCGCCCGGCACGCGTATCCACCACAACCATATCCACGATGTGACCGCCGGCGGTATCTACCCCGATGAGGGCAGCACCGACATCGTCATCGAGGACAACCTCGTGGACGACGTCCGCCACGGCGGCCTCACGGTGCACTACGGCCGCAATCTGCTGGTGCAGAACAACATCTTCGCCTTCGGCTGGAGCGGGCAGATCCACCTGGGCCGGCGGGACAAGGAATCCAGCCTGAAGCTCGAGCGGAACATCGTCTACTTCGACCACGGTCGGCTGTTCCAGCGGGAGAGCGACCTGGAATCCGACTACAACGTGTACTGGCTCACGGACGACGAGCCACTGCTCTTCCCCGGCGACCTGACCTGGGAAGCGTGGCAGGCGACGGGACACGACACGCACTCGGTGGTGGCGGATCCGCTCTTCGAGGACGCGGCGGCCCGGGACTTCCGTCTGCGGCCCGAGTCACCGGCGCTGAAGCTGGGATTTCGGCCCCTGGACCTGAGCGAAGTGGGCCTGGTGGGAGCGAAGGAATGGGTGGACCTGCCCAAGGCCCTGCCTGGCGCGCGGCTGTCGTTCACCGATCTGCCGGACGAGAGGCCGCAACTGGTGGACGACGGCTTCGAGAACACGCCGGTGAGCGTCACGGCCGACGATGCGAACACCTACGGCGAGACGCAAAGCGCGCGCATCCGCGTGACGACGGAACAGGCGGCAACGGGCAAGCACAGCCTGAAGTTCCAGGACGCACCGGGCCTGGACCAGAGCTGGAACCCCCATCTGTACTACATGCCGCACCTGCGGTCGGGGGTCGTGCGCCTGAGCTACGACCTGCGCCTCGGCGAGGGCGCCATCGTGGCCAACGAGTGGCGAGACGGGTCGAGTCCCTACCGGAGCGGGCCGTCCCTGCGCGTGGACGCCGGGGGCGTCCTGACGGCCAACGGGCAGGAGGTCGCGACCCTGCCGCCCAACACCTGGGTCCACATCGAGACGACCAACGGCCTGGGCGACGCGGCCACGGGGCGCTACGAGCTTGTGGTGACGGTGGCGGGCCGGGCGCCGGTGCGAGTGAGCGACCTGCCCGGCAACGCGGCCATGAAGTCGCTGGACTGGCTAGGCTTCGTGAGCGACGCCACTGAGGTGGTTGTCTTCTATCTGGACAACGTGAAGCTGGAAGTGGTGGGCAAGTAGGCGACTGCGGGTTGCTGACCGGGCTGCGGCCCTCGGCAGGGCGCCCGACAGGCGAGTCGCCGGACAGGACCGATGGGCCCAGCGGCCCGTGGCCCTTCCAACTCCGGGAGGCGGCAGACATGACCAGATGGCTGCTTGTGCTGGCGATCGGCCTCGCCTCGGCTTGCGCGTGCCCCGCGCAGGCCACCGCGGCGGACACGGCGGCCCAGGAAGTCGAGGAGGACCACTCCCTGGTCTCGGACCTCGTCACGCCGCACAAGGCCTGGGGCCGAGGCTACTCCCGCGGCGCCGTGCGGGCCCTGTTCTTCATCTACGGCGGGCCCTACGGCGGGGCCTGGGACGATCCCGGCACGCGGCTGCGCGACGTGGTGGAGCTGGGCCAGCGGTTTGACCTGCAGGCCGACGCCGTCCTCTTCAGCGGCTCGGGGGGCGCTCGTCCGTGGGACTTCCACGGGCTGAAGCTGGGGGAGGCACGTGCCGAGCGCCTTCTCACCAAGCCCTACCAGGTCTACGTCGTCGGCGGCTTCCCGATGGACAAGCTGCCGGCGAAGATCCGGTACCTCATCCTCAAGCAGGTTGCCGCGGGCGCCGGGCTGGTCTGCTGCGGCCCCACGCCCTGCGGGTACATGACCGCCGAGCGTCGTCTCGGTCCCCTGCCGCCGGCGCTGGTCGAGGGCGTGCCCGTCCTCGACGGCAAGAGCCCGGCGGAGTACATCAGCGCCTATCGCATGAGGGACGGGCGCGGGGTCTGGCTGAACTACAACGCCCATGCGGTCACGCCGAGGGTGGACTTCAGTTGGCGCGGGCTGGCGGAGTATGACTACTGGACGCTGGTGGCCGGGCGCGCGATGCTGTGGGCGGCTTCCCGGGAGCCCGAGGTGGCCGTGAACTCCGTGCTCGCGGAGGGCCCGCTCACCGTGGAGCGCGCGGAGCCCGCCGCCGGCGAGGTGACACTCACGAACGACTCGGCCCGGCCGCTCGAGGTCACCGTGAGCTTCGAGCTGCGCCGCGCCGCTGACGGATGGAAGAGGAGCCTTGGGGATGCTCAGGCGACGCTCGCCCCCGGCCGGGCCACGCGCCTGCCGGTGGCGCTCCCCCGCCTGCGCGCCGGCGATTACCTCGTTGACGCGGTGGCGAAGAGCAAGCGGGGAGTGGAAGCCCTCGGCGCCGGCGTGCTGGCCGTCGAGAGCGGCTTCGGCGTGGACGCCGTGGCCCTGGACCGCAGCTTCGTCGAGCGCGGCGAGGCGATAGCCGGGCGGGCGTCGGTGCGTGGCACGCCGCCGGCCGAGAGCGTCCTGCGCCTGCGATTCCGCGATTCCTATGACCGCGTCCTGGCCCAGCAGGACATCGCGCTGGCGCCGGGCAAGGCCGAGTACCCCTTCGAGTACCGAGCGGACGCCTTCGCCACGATCCTGATGCGGGCCGAGGCCGTCCTGGTGAGCGCCGGTGAGGAAGTCGAGATGAAGGATGCGTCGTTCACCGTGCCCAAGCGCCGGCAGGGGCAGCTCAACTTCGTGATGTGGGACGCGCCGCACGACGTGCTGGGCTACTACGCGTGGCGGAAGCTGCAGGAAGCGGGGATGAACGTCGCGCTCCTGGGGAGCCAGGGCAGCGAGAGGCCGCAGCCGCCGGTCCTGCGGGCGTGCGACGTGTCGCTGGTGCCCTACAGCACGCGGATACTGGACGAGAAGGACGAGAGCGGGTACATGAGGCCGGTGTGCTGGAACGACGAGCCGGCGGTCACGGAGTACGTGCAGGGGATCGTGGACTACCAGAAAAACCTGCGCGAGCAGGGGGTGTTCGTGTATTCGCTCGGGGACGAGGGGGTGACGCTGGGCTGCTGTGTGCACCCCTCGTGTCTGGCGGCCTACCGGCGGTATCTGGCCGCCCAGTACGGGACGATAGACAGGCTCAACGCGTCCTGGGGGTCGGAGTACAAGTCGTTCGACGAGGTGGAGCTGCTCGACCCGAAGGACAACCTGGAGACCGCGGCCCTGAAGACCTGCTACCCTCGCTGGTACGACCGCCAGGCCTTCGCGCGGCACAACCTCATGCAGTTCTCGGGGCGCTTCGTCGAGGCCTACAGGCGCCTCGACCCCGAGGCGCTGACCGGCTTCGAGGGCACGGGCGGCTTCGGCGATGACTACGACGCGATCCTGGGGATCAACGGCTTCTACGGGCCCTACCCGAGCATCGGCGATGACATCTTACGGTCCGCGGCTCCGCGGGGACTGGTGCGCTCGAACTGGATGGGCTACAGCAAGACCGCGGATGCCCTCTCGGACGCGGCCTGGCGCATGGTCATGAAGGGCATGGACAGCCTGTGGTTCTGGATGTGGGACGGGATCGGCACCTACCGGGGCTACCTCTCCCCCACGCTGGACTTCTGGCCCGCCACCGCAGAGCTGGCCGAGGAGATGCGCCCCGTGCGGCAGGGCCTGGGCGACCTGATCCTCCAGTCGAAGGCCCTGCACAGCGGGATCGCCGTGTTCTACTCGCTGCCCTCAGCCCTCTCGTCCCGGCTCGAGAACAGCTCCGCCTTCGGCTCGGCCGACACCACGCACCGGCTCTGGACCCAGCTCACCTACGACCTGGGGCTGGACTTCCGTTACCTGACGAGCGCCATGGTCAAGCGCGGCGCGCTGGACCCGGCCGAGTTCCGGGTCCTGCTGCTGCCCATGACCCAGGCGATTGGGCCCGAGGAGGCGGCGGCCATCCGGCGCTTCGCCGAGCAGGGCGGCACGGTCGTCGCCGACGTGCGGCCGGGCATCTACGACGACCACTGCAAGCCGACCATGCCCGGGGTACTGGACGACCTGTTCGGGATCCGGCGCACCGGCCGAGGGCAGCCCGCGGACGTGCCGGTCTCGCTGAAGGGCGACCTCGAGGGCCAGGGGCTCGATGTGGAGCTGCCCAGCGCCCGCGTGGACACCGAGGTCGAGACGGGATCGGCGCGAGCGCTGGCGCAGGCCGGCGAGACGCCCGTGTTGCTGGTCAATCCCGTGGGAACCGGCCGGGCGATCCTGCTCAACTTCCAGCTCTTCGCGGCCAAGCCCGACGGCGCGGAGGCGGCGGCGACGCGGCGGCTGCTGCGGGCTCTGTACGACGCCGGGGGCGTCAAGGCCCCGCTGACCAGCAGTGCCCCGGACGGTGGCCCCCTGCCCCAGACGGAGACCCGCGTGTGGCGGAGCGGTGACGCTCTGCTCTTCGGCATGTGGCGGCAGATGGAATGTGCGTGGTTCAACCCCAAGTCGGGCACCACGGCCGGGCCTCCGGTGCCAGCCCGGGTCGAGCTGCCCTCGCCGAGCCATGTGTACGACCTGCGCGCGGGCAAGTACCTGGGCCGCGTGAAGAGCCTGGACACGCGTCTGCGATGGGGCCGGGCCAACGTCTTCCTGGCGCTGCCCTACGAGATCAAGGAGATGGCGATCAGGCTTTCGTCGAGCACGCCCGGACGCGGGGAGACCGTGAGGGCCTCGATCCGCCTGCGGGTGCCTCGCGATGCGCAGGAGAAGCACGCCGTGTGGGTCGAGGTCACGGACCCCGAGGGGCGCCGTCCGCTGTGGGGGCAGAGGGTGGTGATGCTGGAGCGAGGCGCCGGCGAAGCGCAGTTCCCGATTGCGTACAACGACCCGCCCGGCGAGTGGCGCGTCAGGGCGACGGAGCTGTTCAGCAAGGCGTCGGCGGAGGCCGCGTGGACGGTCCGCTGAGGTGAATCTCTTCGCGTCTCGCGACGTTTGCATGACGGGAGGTGCATGCCATGCCTCGCTCCTGCCTATGGGTCCTGCCCTCGATGGCGGTGCTACTGCTCGCGTGCCTTGCCGGCGCGTGCCTGGGCGCAACCTACCATGTATCACAGGGCGCCCCGGGCGCGTCCGATGACAATCCCGGGACGGCGGAGGCGCCGCTGAAGACCATCGGCGCGGCGATGAGGCTGGCGCAGCCTGGTGACACGATCCTGGTCGGCGAAGGCACCTATCGCGAGGAGGTCGCATGGGAAGGCGAGGATTGGAACGACCCCGCGCGGCGGATGACGCTCGCGGCGGCGCCGGGTGCGCGGCCGGTGATCAAGGGCTCGGACGTGGTCCCGGGGCCGTGGGAAAGGGCCGCCGTGACGCTGAAGGTGCCACCAGCGACGCCTGCAGCGATCTACGCGTGCGCATGGGAGCCCTACTCCCAGATGGTGTTCGTTGACGAGGCGCCATTGCAGCAGATTGGGCTTCAGGGCAGTCCGGCACGGGCCAAGGGTACCAACGGGTTCCAGTACAAGCACCAGTGGGAGGGCAAGACGGTCGAGGACCTGCGGCCGGGGA
>CAZSOQ010000073.1:0-9721 GCA_964608495.1 uncultured Armatimonadia bacterium
GCTCGGGCGAACACCGGGAACAAGATCGCGGCCAGGATCGCGATAATCGCGATCACCACCAACAGCTCGATGAGGGTGAATCCACTTCGGCGCATAGCACACTCCTCCCCTGGTATGTGATGCTCGCCTGACGCCCGACCGCGGTAGATAGCGCTGCCCCGCGCCCCGACGGCCGGACTGCCTGCTGATAGAATAGTACCCCGGCACGAGCCCGGCGACTACATACCCTTTCGCTGTACGCAGGTCTGTTCCTGCCTGCCCCGGGGGCGCGGGAACGCCCAGGGACTCAGGGCGCCGCGGCCCGTCCCGGGGGCCGTGCGCGTCACCGTTATGTTTGCCCAGGCAGTCGCGTCTCGGCCGTCACTTGCCCGAGGCCCGCTGCAGGTCACGGATGGGCCGGTAGCTGATCAGCTTGATCCCCAGGTCGTCAATCAGCTTGCGCGTCTCCGCCGACACCAGCCAGTCGTGGTCCAGTTGCCTGCGCGCGTGGCTGCCCGAGATGGCCTGCATCTCGGGGCCCTCCAGCGCGCAGTGCAGATACAGCTCGGTGACCGTGCCCGGCCGCAGCCACCGCAGCACGGCCTCGTAGTAGGCGGGCACGGCCTCCAGCCCATCGGGTTCGGGGAGCGGATAGTTGCCATGGATGAGGACGTCGGGGCCGAGAATCCCCGCCTGTTCGTACTCCGCGCGCCGGTCGCCGGCGCCCAGCGCCAGGTAAAGCTCGCGGCTGGCCATGCGCAGAGGCAGGTTGAACTCACGCGCCAGGCGGAAGTAGATCCGCCACCACTCCGGGTGGGTCTGCAGGCTGCCCATGTGGTTGTCCAGATGGGTCGGGTCCAGGCCGAGAGCCAGGGCCCGTTCGACCTGGGCGCGGCACTCGCGGTAGACCTCGTCGGGGTCGCCGTGCTGCCACACCTCCTCGCAGCCGTGGTAGAGATAGCCCTGCTCGTCCGCCAGACTGGGGACCACCTCGCGGCCCAGCACCGGTCCCCAGCGGAAGTACTTCCACTCGCTGGTGAGGGTCAGGTGGACGCCCACGCAGGGGTCGGGGCGTTGGTTCGCCCACTCGAGGGCCTCGAGGATCCACGGGCAGGGGACCATCAGCGTGGCGGACGTGGCGACGCCGTTGGCGATGGCGTTCATCGAGGCCTGGTTCTCGCCGTGGCTCATCCCGAAGTCGTCGCAGTTGATGATGAGGACCTTGGCGTCTGGGGCGAAGCCCAGCCTCTCGACCAGGCTTGCCGCCACGCAAGCCGATGGTATAATTGCCATGGCCCACAGGCAGATTGCCAGTGACGGACGTAGCACGAGCATCAGCCTCCTTGTCGGACAGCTCCCGGCTCAGGTCAGTCTAACGCCCGGTTGGGCGGGTTTTCAAGCGAGGGGCCCAGTCCGGCGGCGGGGGCCCCTCGGGCACGCTCCGAGGTGGGAAGGGAGGAAGGGACGATGTCCTCTGGTAGGATCTACGGCTTCGCGGTCCTGGGGTGTGGCGTAATCTCGGACACCCACTGCGACGCGATCACGAGGCTGCCGCAGGCCCGGCTGGTGGCCGTGGCGGACAAGTGCCAGGAGGCGGCGCAGGCCAAGGCCGAGCAGTGGGGCTGCGAGTGGTTTACCGACGTGGACGAGGTGCTGGCGCGCGAGGACGTGGATGTGGTGAACGTGGTGGTGCCGAGTGGGCTGCACGCGCAGATCGGTGTACGGGCGGCGCAGGCGGGCAAGCACGTGATCTGCACGAAGCCGCTAGACATAACGCTCGAGGCCGTGGATGAGCTGATCCTGGCCTGCAGGCGCGCGGGCGTGAAGCTGGGCGCGACCCACCAGTTCCGCTCCTACCCGGTGTTCAACCGCATCAAGCAGGCCATCGAGGACGGGCGCATGGGCAGGCCGCTGTACGCGAATGCCTTCGTGCCGTGGTACCGGTCGCCGGAGTACTATGCGGGGAGCTGGCACGGCACCAGGGCTCTGGACGGCGGCGGCGCCCTGATGAACCAGTCCATCCACTACCTGGACCTGCTGCTGTGGCTCTTCGGCGACGTGGCCGAGGTGTCGGGCTTCGCAGACACGCTCCTGCACGACATCGAGGTGGAGGACTGCGGGTCGGCCGCGCTGCGGTTCCGCAACGGGGCGCAGGGCGTGATCCAGGGGACGACGCTGACCTACCTGGGCAAGCCCGCGCGGCTCGAGGTGCACTGCGAGCGCGGGAACGCCGTCGTGGCGGGGGACGAGATGCAGCTCTGGGAAGTGGAGGGCGAGGAGCGGGAGTGGCAGCCTGCGGCCGGTCGGTCGGGCGCGGCCGCCGATCCCAGGGACGGTATGCTCGGGCTGGCCGTGCAGGCGCACATGGAGCAGATCGCGGACGTGCTGCAGGCGATCGAGGAAGACCGCGAGCCGAAGCTGAGCGGCGTGGAAGCCCGGCGCGCGGTGGAGCTGATACTGGCGGTCTACAAGTCGAGCGAAGAGGGGCGACGGGTGCGGCTGCCACTGAAGCCCGCGCCCTAGATCGGGCTCGTGGCGGAGGGTGGGAAGGAGAAAGGCCGGGACTGCACGGCGACGCCGGGCGCTCGGGCCCCAGGTAGTGGCCTACCAAACTGACAAGGGCGGGACGGCGGTGTCCCGCCCTTGTCTGTTGCCGTAGTCGGTCCGCCGGGGGCTGCCCGGGCCCTACATATCGCCTCGGCCGCTGATGGCCCAGAAGCACTTGGTGAGAGTGTCCTCGACCGCGGTCGGCTTCAGCCACTTGACGTGGCCGTCCGCGAAGCCATAGTTGCAGCCCTCGTTGTGGCGGATGCCGGGAGCATCGGTGCGGACGAAGCCCAGGGTGTTGGGCTGATAGGAGATCTGGTGGGTGGCGCCGCTGTCGCCGATCATGATGAGCTCGGCGGGGTAGCGGATCTCGGCCTGGGCGGCCCACCTGGTGCCGGGCGGGTCGGGCGGGCCGCCGGTCCAGTGGATCGTGTTGTCGCCGTAGCCGCCGGCGATGTTGCCCTCGCCGTTGAGGCACAGGCCCGCGAGCGCGCCCGCGTAGGCCAAGTCGGGAGCGCTCGGGCAGGTGTAGAGCTGCAGGTTCTTGACGTACGGGAAGATCATCGCACGCCAGGTGTAGCGGTCGGTCCAGGCCGCCCCGCCGGTCGCGGTCACCCAGTCGGTCGGGAACTTCTCGTCGAAGTCGTTCGAGTACATCAGGTAGGCCAACATGAGCTGCTTGAGGTTGCTCTGGCAGCTAGCCTGGCGGGCCTTCTCTCGGGCGCGGGCGAAGACCGGGAAGAGAATCGCGGCCAGGATCGCGATGATCGCGATGACTACCAGGAGCTCGATCAGGGTGAATCCTCGCTTCATGGCTAGTCCTCCTTGCGCACTGGTGCCCCACCGGAAACGCCGCGTCCCCTCAGAGCCGGTCATCCGGCCACGGCGAGGGATTGCGCGGCTCGGTCCGCACCAATGATACCATTCGCCCCGTGGCAGCGCCATACCTGCTTCCCTGCGCGCGAAAGGTGAGACAAGACCGACGGCCCTGGGCCGGGGGCGCCTGACCGGGTTGTCGCCCGAGGTGGGGTGAGACCCGTCGCTGAGCATCCACTTCCCGCTTATGCGCTGGGCGCTCGATCTGGCCGAGCGAGGGCGGGCCTGAGGCCCGGTTCCAGTACCAGGTCGCGAGGTGGTAGGTCGGGCGCTGGGGGTAGGTCATGCAGTGGTAGGCCATGACGGTCCGCGAGTAGCCGGGGCTCTCACGCCGGCTCGGCCACCACGAACCCGGCCTCGCGCTCGACGAGGGGGCGGTCGTAGGCGTCGGACACCTGGACGCGGACCTTGTGCGGACCGGGCTTGAGCAGGTCGGCGTTGATGGAGAAGGAGAAAGGCGGCGAGTTGCTGATGATCTTGATGCGCTCGTCCAGGAACACGGTGACCATGTTGCCCGTGTAGGCCTCGGGCACCTGCGCGACCACCTCGATCCGGCCCCGCGCCACCGCCGGGGGCGCCCCGAGCACCGCGATATGCAGGCTCTCGGGCGGCTCCTCGACCAGGGCATCGGCGGCCAGCACCAGGCCCGCCGGGGGCGGCGGCAGGGGTCGGGTCAGCGGAGCCTGACCGCCGGGCTCCTTCGTGGGCTCGGTCGGCGGCGCCTCGGCGATGACCACGAGCGGCGCTCCCTCGACGAGCTCGGACAGGAAGTAGTCGCTGGCCACCAGGTCGCGGTACAGGGCGAGCTTCTCGTCGTTGGTGGTGAGGGCGTAGTCGTTGTGCGCGATGCCCGAGTGGGCGGCGTCCACCGAGAACCAGTTGATCATCTTGACGCGCGGGAAGCGGGAGGGCAGGGACTCGTAGATCTGGCGCATGCTTTTGAGGGCGAAGTCGGTGCAGCTCTGGCCGGTGGCGGCGCAGAAATGGGTGGCGGCATACTCGCACACGGCGATGGGCTTGCGGTCGGCGTAGAGGTCGTAGACGTAGCGCAGCAGCTCGGTGGGCTGCTCGGCGGCGAGCTTGGCCGGGTCGCCATCGTGGCGGAGGACGCTGTAGATGTTGACGCCCACCCAGTCCACGTACTCGTCGCCGGGGTAGTAGTCCGGGATGCTCCTCTGGGGCTGAGCGAAGGGGCACCAGACCAGGATGACGTTGGGCGCCACCTCGCGCATCACCCGGGCCATCGTTCGCCATTTCTCGATGTACAGCTTCGGGTTGCCGGACCAGGCCTGCCAGTCCCCGTTCATCTCGGAGGCGTAGCGCAGGAAGATCGGCGTGTCCGCGTGGCGGGCCGCCTGCGCCCAGCCCCGCAGGTAGTCGTCGTCGCGCACCTGATCCAGGCCGTCGTTGGGCTCCCAGGCGATGTGGGGCACGTAGCCGGCGTCGCGTAGCTTCTTCACCCACTCGAAGGGGAAGGGGCGCCCGTAGCCGACGTAGTGGAAGTAGCTGACGTGTCTCTTGCCCACGAGGGACTCGAAGACCGCGGCGTCGTCCCGGGCTGTGGGGTCCAGCTCGATGTAGGCGCCGAGGTAGCACCCCTGCGACGGCTCCCAGGGAGCCGGCCGCGGGGGCGTCAGCTCCGGCCAGAGCGCACAGAGGAACACCAGGGCGGTCATGCCGGCGTGCATAGGCTAATCAGGGAATCTCACTTCCGAGATCCTCAGGACGGCTAGCTCGGGCAGGCGGACGAGGTCGCCCTCTCGGCCCTGCTCGGCCACGGTGTCGAAGCTCGCCCGCAGGTTCACCACGAAGCTGCGCAGGAGGCTCATCTCGCGCAGGAAGTGGGGGACGAGGTAGGCGTCCTTGTGCTCCTCGACGCGGGCCATCAGCTCCTCGAACCTCGCGGCCACGTCGGCCAGCGCGGCGCTGCCCGTCGTGAGCAGCTCCCCGTCGCGAGCCAGGACCCTGGGCTGGCGCAGGCCCCGGCGGCAGCGCTCGTACTCGCGGACGAGGCGCACGCAGGTTGACAGGGCGTCGGCCATGAGAGCGAGGCGGTCGCACTCGATGAGGTACGACTCGCGCAGCTCGCCGCGGCGCCAGGCCACCTCGGCGAAGATACGCCGCGCCCTCTGGGCCTCGGCCGACAGCGCGCCGAAGGGCCCCTCGGCGTTCCAGGGCGGCGCCTGCGCCAACTTCACCACCGTGTATTGCGGGTAGTTGTCCCGGGCCATGCACTGCTCCTCGCTCTGGGCGTAGTCGTGGCTGTAGCGATAGAGGCTGTAGGCCAGGCCGTGAGCGGCGAGGCTGTCCACGAGGGTGCCGAAGATGCGCAGGGCGTCCAGGCCGCGCCGCCAGTCGCTCCCGAAGACCTCCTGGGCGTAGAGCTGGATGAACTCCTCGGGCGTGCGGCCCACGGAGCTGTTCCAGGACATCTCGGCCAGCTCGACGAAGTGGCGGTCGAAGGACCGGTCGAAGAGCCCGTAGGCCTCCGCGCCCTCGCAGCCCTCCTCCTCGCCCTTGCGGCAGGACAGGTAGATGTTGCGGAGCTGACCGCGATAGCCCGTCTGGTAGAAGTAGCCGGTCATCGGCGTCACCCAGCGGCGGAAGCCGAACTCGGGGTGGGTGGTGTCGAAGAAGTCCCAGTAAGTCCACCAGTGCAGGATCAGAGCGTCGCGCACGCCGGCCTGCTCGAGCCTGGTGACCAGAGCGTCGTTGAGCTGGTCGCCGCGCACGAGCTGGTCGTACCACAGGCTGATGTCCTCGATGCCCAGCTCGCGCAGGTGAGAGGTGAGCCGCACGATGTACTCGACATACAGCTCGCCCTCGGTCTTGCTGCGACACTCGGCGCAGCGGCACCACGGGCTCAGACGCTCGTGGGGGCGATCGGGATTCATGCCGCGCAGGGGGTAGACCTCGTCGCCCGCGATGTGGTAGGAGCGCACGCCGTTGGGCAGCAGGTAGCGCTGGCAGATCTCGTCCACGATGGCGAACATGACCTCGTAGGTGCGCGGGTTGCTGATGCAGAAGCCGTAGCCCGTCGGGGTGCCGTTCTCGTCGAGGGCGGAGATCTCCGGGATCAGGCGCGGGATGAGGCTGTTGTGGCCCGGGCCGTTGAAGTGCGGGCGGACGAGCACGCCGCGCGCGGCGCCATAGGCCACCAGGTCGCCGAAGAAATCGTCCTCGACCATGGCGGGCAAGTACTGCCTGCTCACCCAGTCGTGAGCCGAGGGCGAGTAGTAGTCCACGCGCTGGGGCGACCGCAGCTCCGGGAAGGCCTGGAGGGGCAGCATCAGCCACTCGGACACGCGGCCGTAGTACTGAATAGGCCAGCAGTTGTAGACGCCGACGGTGAGGACGTTGAACTTGAGGTCCAGCAGGTAGTCCACGGCGTCCTGCCAGTCCCGCAGGGACATCAGGTCGGGGCCCCAGCGGGACTCGCAGAACAGGCCGCGGTGGGCCATGTCCGGCCAGTCCACGAGGCGGCCCGCCGGCACGGCCAGGGCGCCATCGGGTGCGAGCTCGAGCAGCCGGGCTACCGTCTGCGCGGCCCACATCGCCCCCACGGGCGAGGCGCCGCGGGCGGACAGGCTTCGCCCCTCGGCGACCACCTCGTAGGCCTGGTCGGGATTGCGGGCGCCGTCGGGGAGCGACGGGGCGTCCAGGGCGAGGGACACACCCGCGGCGGACGCGTCGGAGGCAGCCTGCGCCGCGAAGCCCAGGGCCTGAGCACGGCGCGCGACGTACTCGGCCGCCAGGGCCAGCTCGGGACTGCCGCCCGTGTGGATCGCCAGCGGAGCGCCTGGCTCCGCGAGCTTGACCAGGCCGTCGCCCGGCTCTACCAGCTTGGGCACCGGGAAGATGATGGGCGTGCTCACCTTGGCTTCCCCTCCCTGTCTTCGAGCAACTGCTGCCGGCGAAGGGCCCGGGTGCGAAGCTGCTCCCAGCGGGCCTCGTCGGCCGGCTGCCACAGGGCGCAGCGGTCGGGCGAGCAATCGCTCAGGTCCGTCAGCTCCTGAACGGTGGCCCTGCAGGCCGTGAAGACGAACACCACCTCGGCCCGCGGCCCGTACTCGTCAATCTCGACGCCCACGTCGAGATTGGCGCAGGCGTGGGCGGCCACCAGGCCGGGCACGGCACACTCGTCACAGGTCACCGGCGAGACCCGGTTGGTCGTGAAGCGACGCTCGCGCACGGCGGCCGTGCAGAAGGTACGCCCCTTGTGGATGTACCGGAAGGGACAGGGCTTCGGTTGCGGCCCCCGGGCAGGGCCCGGGGCGCCGTCGGACTCCTGTGGCATGGCCGAGGCGATTTCCTCCCCCCGATGGGCTGACCTGCGCGCCCAACGACAACAACAAAGGGGCAGTCCCTAGACTGCCCCTCAAGGGGAGTCGGCTACAGCGGCGCGCTCCCCGCGGGGCGCCGCTACCAGAGGGCCTTGACCTCGAGCCGCCCCTCGCTGTGGTTCTCCGGGTTGAGCTGGCCCCACGGGGCCGTCATCCGCCGCAGCGACAGGGTGAGCTGGGCCGCCGACCAGCGCTTCTGGTACTGCAGCTCGAGGGTCGAGCCCGGCAGCGGGTCGCCGCTCTTGGGCGACGGCGGCGCGAAGTCGCCCGTGGCGTAGCCCAGGGTCAACTGGCCGCCGCCCTCGGGCTTGCCACCCGCCAGCGCCAGCTTCAGGTACTGCTCGACCTGGTCGTCGTCGCGCTCGTAGTCGCAGTAGCGGTAGCCGAGCAGCAGGTCCAGGCCGGCCAGGGGACGCTTGATCTCGGCGTCCCACTGCTCGGCCTCGCGCACGACCTTGCTGTTGCGCGGGTCCTGCGGGTTGCTGCGGTGGGCCAGCGTGAGATTGCAGCCCAGGACCGGGGCCTGCAGGAGCACGCCGCGCATGGGAGCCGCGCGCCCGGGCTGGTCCTCGTACTCCGCGCGCACGGCCAGCGCCTCATGAAACCGGTGGGTCAGGGCCAACTGGACGACGTCCTCGGACAGGCGGGCCAGGTCCTTATCCTGGAACTGCATGTACGTGGCGCTCACCGACGTCCGGTCGGGCGCGCCCAGGGACAACTGCGCACCGTAGGCGCCCTCTCGCTGCTCCTGGTCGTCCGGCGTGCCGTAGCTGGTGTACCCCACGCGCATCGCCAGCGGCAGCGGGCCTTCCCTCTTGTGCTCGACGCCCACGTACCGCTCGATCTGCGGGCTTATGCCCACCTGCTGCCGCTCCAGGTAGCGGCAGTTGAGGCTGAGGTTGCTCGACACGGCCAGGTCGGACTGCAGCGTGGTCGTCTGAGTATTCGTGCCGGGACCGGCGTCCTGTTCCTGCATCTGCCCCGTGATCTTCAGGTGCTCGGTGGGGACGACCTCCGCGTTGACCTTGGTTACCCGTACCGTCGAGCCGCCTAGGGTCTCAGTGCGAGTCTGAGCGAAGCCCGCGTGCACCCGGTCGGTGAGCACGCGGAGGCTCGGCACCTGCAACATCTCGATGCGGGTGCGGTTGCCGCGATCACCGCTGGCCGAGTAGGGCTGCGTCTCAATGTAGCCCAGCGTGATCTGGCTCTTCTCGAAGGGCACTTCTCCGACCCAGGAATGGCGGCGGGTTATCGCGCCGTTGCTCGTGACGCGCTCGTCGGTAAAGGTGTTGCCGAAGCGGCGGTCGAAGAGGCGCAGGGGCAGCACGGCCGTCGTGGTGCGCTGCTCGACCTCGTTGCCGGCCTTCACGTTCCCCTTGAGCTGCCAGCTCAGGCTCGCGTCGGTGCTCCACAGGGCCAGCGGCGTGGACAGCGCGGTCTGGCGGCTGCTCGTCTCGTTGCCGTTCTGGACCTTGGCATCGCGCACGTAGGAGAACTGGGCCGTGCCGCCACGCACGGCCAGGGGCATGGCCACCTCGGCCTTGTAGCTGGCCTGGCTGGCCTGGCCCTGCTCGGCCAGATCGCGGCTGAAGGCGAACTTGCCCTCGCCGCCGGAGAAGCTTCGGGTCAGGGACCCCTGGACTGCCTGCGTTGCCTGCCCGCCCTCTTGGTCCGGGGTCGAGCTGGTGAAGGCCATGGACAGGCTGCCCAGGTCCCCCAGCCCCCCGGCGAGAGAGTAGGCCTGCTCCGAGGTGCGCACGGCGCTTCCCGGGCCGCTGTTGACCTCGCGCACGCCTCTGCGGAAGCCGAGCGTCAGGGCGGTGGCGCCGCCGCCGAAGCCGTGCTCGATGCCGTAGCCGCTGTACTCCGAGGAAGAGCGGGCGCGGTCGAGGATGTCGGTTTCCTCGCTAAGCTGCCGCGTGTAGGTGAACCGAGTGCGCTCGCCCAGGCCGGCGGTCAGGTCGGTGGTCTCCTGC
>CAZSOQ010000073.1:9821-22493 GCA_964608495.1 uncultured Armatimonadia bacterium
GTAGGTGAACCGAGTGCGCTCGCCCAGGCCGGCGGTCAGGTCGGTGGTCTCCTGCCGGGTGAAGAGGTAGAAGAAGGGAGTGTCCTCGCTGCGGAAGCCAAGAAGGTCCTTGCGGTCCAGCTTGACCGAGCGGCGAAGACTCAGCCCACTGACGATATCCGTAGCCCAAACCTCCTCCTGGGACTCGGGGACGCCGAACACCGATGGGGCGGCGCCGAAGGTCGGTAGGCCGAACTCGGCGCCTTCGCGGGGCACCATGCTCTCGGGCACGAAGGCCTTCTGGGCCTGCGCGCAGAGCGCGGCCATCGTCAGCAAGGCGATCGCGGTCAGCGTCTTGGTCAGTCTCATGGTCGTGAGGGCGTTCCCGACCCGCCCGTTAACCTTGCCAGTCTTTTCCCACTACCCCCTGTCGTACTAACAGACAAACCAAGGCAACACAAGTTCCCCCCGAAAGGCAACCCCCTCGTGTTCTACGGGCACAGAACTCAGTTGTCGCGAACACCCCGTCGGGCGACTCGTCGGGATCATTATACCCCACAAGACCCGGCCCGCGACACCCCTGCAGCGAATCAGACCGCGGGGGCCCGGCGCCTCGCCACCAAGGGCACGGGTCAGGGCCGCGGCCCGTCGGGGTCAGGCAATGGTCATGTTGTCCTGCCGGTGCGCCACGGCGGCTTCACGCTGGCGGCGGATCAGGGCCTCCAGGCGCGGATCGGCGGCCTCTCCCTCTACATCGGCCGAGCGGCCGAAGTGCTCGATAGCCAGGTCGAAGAGGCCCAGGCGACGATATAGCTCGCCGATGAGGTACAGGGTCACCTGGAGCTGGTTCTGCTCGATCTCGTCCTCCTCGAGGGCCTTCTCGAAGCGCAGGACAGCCTCGGTCTGGGCCTCGCGCTCGCGCTCGCGTCGGCCCTCCTGCCGCGCGCACCAGGAGGCGCGCAGGTACAGGTCCGCCTGCCTGACGGCCGAGCAACGGCTGTCGCGCTCGTAGCAGCGGGCGGCCAGGAGGTACTTGGTGGAGCCCTTCAGCGCGCCGCGCGGCTCGCTGCCGATGACCTCCTCGGGTCTCAGGGCCCCGGACAGCACGGCCTGCCGGACGCTGGGCTGGGTTTCCTCGAAGTCGCCCTGGAAGGCGGCGAAACAGCAGTGGGGGCAGACATGCACGTAGTGAGGAAGGGGGTCGAGGCCCAGGCTGTGCGGGCGGAAATCGCTGTCCTGGCCGCTGCGGCTTGACGACGCGATGGCCTGGCTGGAGAAGACCGTCCCGCAGACCGGACAGGTCAGCCGTATGGTAACCAGTGTCGTCATCTTGTGCTGCCTTCCTCGCGCCGGATTTTACGCCGCACCCGCGCCCCAGGTCAATCCGCAAGACCCGTGCCCCCGACGCCGGTTCAGGATACCCCCGCGGTGTGCGCACCCGTGGCGCACCCGCTGCCCCGAGCCGCGGACGGCCGGCCTCAGCCCCGTGCTCCCCCGTGGGCTGTGGTATACTACTATGAAACCAGAGAACCAGGGCCGCGCGGAGATAGTGGCCGCGCGAGCCACAACCGCACCGGGCGTCCCTCACGCAGGTGGTCGGCCGTGTTTGCTTTCATCAAACAACTATTGGACAGCAACGAGCGGGAGGTCGCGCGCTTGCGCCCGCTGGTCGCGGCGATCAACGAGCTCGAGGAGCGGTTCGAGGAGTTGAGCGACGAGCAGCTCCGGGCCAAGACCGAGGAGTTCCGCGAGCGACTCGAGGCCGGAGAGACCCTCGACGACCTGCTGCCGGAGGCCTTTGCCGCTGTGCGCGAGGCGGCCAAGCGAACGCTGGGCCAGCGGCACTACGACGTGCAGCTTATGGGCGGAGTGGTCCTGCACCAGGGCAAGATCGCCGAGATGAAGACCGGCGAGGGCAAGACCCTGACGGCGACCTTGCCGCTCTATCTCAACGCCCTGGCGGGGCGGGGCGTGCACGTGGTGACAACGAACGACTTCCTGGTGCGCTGGCAGGCGCAGTGGATGGGCCCGGTCTTCGGGGCGCTGGGGCTGAGCGTGGGGTGGATCCAGCACGACATGAGCGAGTCGGAGCGGCGGGCGATGTACGGGCGGGATGTGACCTACGTCCAGAACGCCGAGCTGGGGTTCGACTACCTCAGGGACAATATGGCGAATCACAGGGACCAGCTCGTGCTGCGGGACCTGTACTACGCGATCGTGGACGAGGTGGACAGCATCCTGGTGGACGAGGCGCGGACGCCGCTGATCATCTCGGGCCCACCCATCCGCTCGGCCCGGTTCTACCAGGAGATCGAGGGGATCGTGCGGCGGCTCAGGCCGTCCACCGGCCCGGAGCCCGAGCAGCAGGACGGGGACTACTGGTTCGACGAGAAGACTCACCAGGCGGGGCTGACCGAGGAGGGGCAGGTCAAAGTCGAGCGGATGCTGGGTGTGGAGAACCTGTCGGACGCCGAGTACATAGACATCGTGCACCACCTGCACGCGTCCATCAAGGCCAGGTCGCTATATAAGCGCGACAAGAGCTACGTCGTCAAGGACGGCGAGGTCATCATCGTGGACGAGTTCACCGGACACCCGCAGCCCGGGCGCCGGTACGCGGACGGCCTGCACGAGGCGATAGAGGCCAAGGAGGGTGTGCGCGTCCAGCGCCCGCTCCAGACTATCGCCACGATCACCTACCAGAACCTGTTCCGCCTGTACGACAAGCTGGCGGGCATGACGGGCACGGCGAAGACCGAGGAGCCGGAGTTCCGCGCGATCTACCGCATGCCCGTCGTAGTCATCCCGACGAATCGGCCGCTCGCCCGCCACAACTTCCCCGACGTGGTCTACCGCAGCCAGGAGCAGAAGTACCGCGGCATCGTCACCGAGATCCTGCAGCTCCACGTGCGCGAGCAGCCCGTGCTGGTCGGCACGCGCTCGGTGGAGGTGTCGGAGTACCTGAGCGGGCGGCTGCGGGGCGAGCCGCTGCAGCTCCATGCGATGGTGATGCTGTGCTACGACGCCCTGGAGGCCGCCAAGCCCGACGGCAAGCAGCGGGATGAGGTGCTCGAGGTGCTGCGCACGCCCCTGGACAGCCTGCAGCGGGCGAAGGTCAGGCAGGTGGCCCGCACGCTGGGTCTCAAGCAAAGCCCCCTGGACGACGAGAACCTGGACCGGCTGGTGGACCTGCTCAGGGTCACGGATGACGACGCGAGCCGGCGGCAGACGCGTCGGCGACGCGAGCGGCTTGAGGAGGCCCTGAAGGCCGGGATCCCTCACAACATCCTGAACGCCAGGCGCCACGAAGAGGAGGGCCGGATCATCGCCGAGGCGGGGCGGCCGGGGGCCGTGACCGTGGCGACGAACATGGCGGGGCGCGGTGTGGACATTGTGCTCGGGGGCGTGCCCGAGGACCCCAAGAAGCCCGTGAACCCGGAGCTGTACGAGAAGGTCGTGAGCCTGGGCGGGCTGCATATCCTGGGTACCGAGCGGCACGAGAGCCGGCGCATTGACAACCAGTTGCGCGGACGGTCGGGGCGCCAGGGCGACCCGGGGAGCTCGCGGTTCTACGCGTCGCTCGAGGACGACCTGATGAGGCTGTTCGGGCCGGAGAGGTTCGGGTTCCTGATGCGGGGCTGGCCGGAAGAGGAGCCGATCGAGCACCGGTGGGTGACGGGGGCGATCGAGCGGGCGCAGAAGAAGGTCGAGGCGCGGAACTTCGAGATACGCAAGAACACGCTCAAATACGACGATGTGATGAACAAGCAGCGTGAGCGTGTGTACGCCGAGCGGCGGCGGGTGCTGCTGGGCGAGGACATCCGCGAGAGCGTCATCGGGATGGTCGAGCGAGCCGTGCAGCGAGTGGTGGATGCCTACGCCAGCCCGGAGATCCACCCGGAGGACCGGGACCTGCCGGCGCTGTGCGAGGCGCTGCGAGAGGCCGCACCTGGGATTGAGCAGCATGTGACGCTGGCGGAGATAGACCAGTGCTCGCCGCGCGAGTTGCCGGTGCTCCTGGCGGAGCGGGCGCGGGCGCTGTACGAGGCCAAGGAGAGGCGGCTGGGACGCGAGCTGATGGGGGAGATAGAACGCTCCTGGCTGCTGCGCATAGTGAACCAGCGCTGGATGGACCACCTGCAGGAGATGGATTACCTGCAGGATGCGATCCACCTGCGGGCCTACGGGCAGATGGACCCGCTGATCCAGTACCAGAAGGAGGCAGCGGCCTACTTCGAGGCGCTGTTGGACGAGATCGCCAGCAATCTGGCGCGGGCCTTGCTGCTGACCGAGGTGGTGGCCCGGCAGGAGGAGATGGACCGGTCTTCGTGGCGCGAGGGGATGGGCGAGGACATGGAGATGGCCGACGGCCGGCCACGGGTGCAGCAGTATCACGCCGACAGGAAGCCGCGACGCAATGACCCGTGCCCCTGCGGGAGCGGCAAGAAGTACAAGTACTGCTGCATGTTGCGCGAGGGGGCCTCGACGGAGCGCGCGGAAAGCAAGTGAGCTAAGGAGCGAACGCGACGCGCCGCCGTTTGTCTAAGGAATAGTGAGACAGCGGCTCGCGGACCGCTCGTCAGCAAGGAGAACGAGGGAAGCCGGGGACGGGGAGGGAAGTACAGGAGAGTGCAAGAGCATGGTACGGCAGATGCAGGCGGAAGTCAGGGAGCTGCGCGAGCGGCTGGCCGAAATGTGGGATCGTCTTTGACATAGACGGTCGGCAAGAGCATGTAGCGGAACTTGAAAAAAAGGCCGAGAGCCGGGACGTGTGGGAAGATCCGGAGAAGTCGGCCGAGGTGGGGCGGGAGCTGGCCCGGGCCAGGGAGCTGGTGGCTCCCTGGGTGCGGCTCGGGCAGGCTCTCGAGGACATCGAGACCCTGATGGAACTGGCGGTCGAGGAGGAGGACGAGGCCACGGGCCGCGAGGCGGAGACGGCCTTGCGCAGGGCCCAGGAGGAACTGCGCGAGCTGGAGCTGCAGACGCTGTATAGTGGGCCCTTCGACCAGAACAACGCCGTCATGGCTATCACGGCCGGCGCCGGGGGGACCGACGCGGCGGATTGGGCCGAGATGCTGCTGCGGATGTATCGGCTCTGGGCCGAGCACCACGGGCGGGCGTTCACGGTGGTGAGCTTCGTGCCGGGTGACTCGGCGGGACTGCGCAACGCGACGGTCCGGGTCGAGGGGGTGTACGCCTACGGTCGGCTGAAGGCCGAGGCGGGCGTGCACCGGCTGGTGCGCTTGTCGCCCTTCGACGCGGCCCACCGGCGTCACACGAGCTTCGCCTCGGTGGACGTGGTGCCCGAGATAGGCGAGGACGTGGCGCTGGACCTGCGGGAAGAGGACCTGCGGGTGGACACGTTCCGGTCCTCGGGGGCCGGCGGCCAGCACGTGAACAAGACCGACTCGGCGGTGCGCATCACGCACCTGCCGACCGGGATCACTGTGCAGTGCCAGAACGAGCGGTCTCAGCACGCCAACCGGCGCACGGCCATTCAGATTCTCCGCGCCAGGCTGTACGACGCTCAGAGGAGCGAGATGCGCGAAGAGATTGACCGGATCCGCGGGGAGCGCAAGGAGATAAGCTTCGCGAGCCAGATCCGGTCGTACGTCCTGCACCCGTACACGATGGTCAAGGACCTGCGGACGGGGGTGGAGGTGGGGTCGGTGCAGGCGGTGCTGGACGGAGACATAGATCAGTTTATTGATGCCTACTTGCAGCAACAAGTAGCGCAAGGTGGTGAGGAGTGATGAGGAATCTAGGGCTGATAGGGCTAGCCGCTGCCGCCCTGGTGACCTGGTTCGCCACGGGAGTGGGCCAGGGCGCCCAACCGGTTGCCGACACCACGCTGAGCACCCAAGAGGTGCGAGTCGGCGAGGCCAGCTTCGGGGACCTCGCCGCCGATGCCCTCTGTGATGCCACCTCCGCGTCGGTGGCCTTCGTGCCGGCGGTGGCCTTCAAGGAGGGCACGATCAACGCCGGGCCCTTCGACCAGGCCGCCGTGGAGGGGCTGCTTCAGAACCCGGGCGAGACGCTGGCCGTCTCGTCGCTGTCCGGGGCACAGATCAGGCAGGCCATCGAGCGGAGCCTGTCGCGCCTGCCGCTGCCGAGCGGGGCTTTCCTGCAGGTGTCCGGGATGACCGTGACCTTCGACCCGACGGCCAAGCGCGAGGAGCGGGTGAAGCAGATCCTGGTCGGCGGGTCGCCGATCAACGATGCGCAGAGGTATGAGGTGGCGATGCCGCTGTCGCTGGCGAAGGGCGGGTCCGGCTACTTCCAGATCTTCGACGCGGGCAGCGTCGTGCGCCAGGAGAGCGTCGGGATGGGGAGCGCCATCCATACCTTCGCTCAGGCACAGGGCCATGTGAGCTACACGGGCCAAGGGCGGCTCATGCCGTCGAACTGAGCCCGCGCGAGGCCCGGGCCTGCGCCGGGGCCCCTGACGTCGGGACCTGAACGCCCCCGCCGTGACGACGGGGGCGTTTCGCTTCGAGGCGCCTCGCGCGAGGCTGCCGCGACCGCGACGAGGGGAGGATTGGCCCGTCGCGGGAACGAACCAGGACCGGCGGATGGGGAGACGCCCGAGGCTGCGCAGAAAGCACCGGAGAAGCAGTACTGCGCAGCGTAGTAGTGTAACCCTCGGGTCATAGGCCTGTACGGCGCAGGTAGGCACGCGGGCTTTCTGCGCAGCCTGGCCCCCAGGGCCCGACGGAAGGGGCGGGCCCGGTGGTGAGCGGCGGAAGGGGCCGGTCCGGGCCCCCGCGGGCAATCCGGAAGCCAGGGAGAGATGCCCCCGATGAAGGCGGCGCTGCTGCTTGGTCAGGACTATGCGTGGCTGATACTGGTCGCCTGGGCCCTGCTCACGGTGGTGGAGGGCGCGGCTCAGGTCCGGGCGCATCCGGCCTACGAGCCGCCCGATCCCACGCCTCTGGAGGGGAGTCCGAACCTCTTCTTGCGGGCTATCGTCACCGCCTCGCCTCACTGGAGCGACCGGGTGCCCGAGTTTGCGGTCAACGGCCGGCGCGACAACGCGGGCGAGCACTGGGCCGCCGAGAACATACCCGTAGGGCTCACCGTGGACCTCGGGGAGCCGCGCGAGATCAACACGATCCGCCTGTGGACCTACTGGGACAATCGGCGGTACTACCAATACGTCATCGAGGGCTCGGAGGACGGCGAGACGTGGGCGGTGCTGGTGGACCGGCGAGAGAACGCGACGGCCGCGACCGCCCTGGGCGAGACCTTCCACTTCCCAACCGCCACGGTGCGGTATGTCCGCACGACCTTTACCCACAACTCCGCAAGCAACGTGGCGGGCGGGCATATCGTCGAGATCGAGGGGTATGCGATCGCGCCCGAGCAGGCGCGGGCGATGATGGAACGCGAGGAGGCCTGGCGGGGCGTAACGGCGGGGCTGCATGGGGCCGTGGGCTCCACGGATAGGCGCTACGCGCGGGGGCTGGTGCCCGATCTGGCGGAGACGGACGGCGGACGCCGGTGGTCGGCAGTGGCGTGGCGGGGTGAACGGGCCAGCGGCCAGGTGGTGCTTTGGACTGGGGAGGGCGCGAGGCAGGTGCGGCTGGCGGCCTCGGCGCTGCGCTCCGAGGCGGGGGACGAACTGCCGCGCGACTGCCTGCAGGTCCGCTTCGTGCGATATGTGCTGGGCGACGGCCAGGTGCTCGGGGACGTGCTGGACACGGCGGCGCGGCTGGACCTGGCGCCCCACAGCGCGCGGCCGGTGTGGGTCTCGGTCGAGCCGCCCGCGGACGCGCGGCCGGGCCTGTACCGCGGCCGGGTCGAGGTGCGCGCGGAGGGCGTGGAGCCGCTGGCCTTCGAGGTCGAGGTCGAGGTGCTGCCGGCGGTGCTGCCGCCCGCGGCGGAGTGGGCCTTCCGGCTGGACCTGTGGCAGAACCCCTACGCGCTGGCCCGGTATCACCACGTAGAGCCCTGGTCGCCGCAGCACCTGGCGCTGCTCGAGCCGCACCTGCGGCTGCTGGCCGGCGCGGGGCAGAAGTGTATCACGACGACCATCGTGTACCAGCCCTGGGGCACGCAGACCTACGACCCCTACGACTCGATGGTCGAGTGGACGCGCCGGGCCGATGGGACCTGGAGCTTCGACTACACGCACTTCGACCAATACGTCGAGCTTTGCGATCGGTGCGGAATCAGGGACTCGATAAGCTGCTACTCGATGGTGCCGTGGACGAACCGGTTCCGGTACCTGGACGAGGCGACAGGGGACTACGCCTATGTGCAGGCGGCGCCCGGGACGGAGGAGTACGCCACGCTGTGGCGGGCGTTCCTGGGCGACTTCGTGGTCCACCTGCGCGAGCGGGGATGGCTGGAGCGCGCGGCCATCGCCATGGACGAGCGGCCCGCCGAGCTGATGAAGCCGATGCTGGCGCTGCTGCGTGAGGCCGCGCCGGGGCTGAAGGTGGCGCTGGCGGGGAGCAACGAGCCGGAGCTGAAGGACGCGGTGGACGACTGGTGCGTGTTCATCAGTCCGGCGCTGGACCCCACCATCGCTCGCGAGCGGGCCGAGCGCGGCCGGCCCACGACCTTCTACGTGTGCTGCGGGCCGGGCCGCCCGAACACCTTCACCTTCTCGCCTCCGGCCGAGGCGGCGTGGCTGGGGCTCTACGCGGCGGCGAAGGGGTACTCGGGCCTCCTGCGCTGGGCCTTCGATAGCTGGGTCGAGGACCCGCTGTGGGACACGAGCTACGTCACCTGGCCCGCGGGCGACTGCTTCCTTACCTACCCGGGGCCGCGCAGCTCGGTGCGCTTCGAGCGACTGCGCGAGGGGATCCAGGACTACGAGAAGATCCGCCTGCTGCGCGAGGCGCTGGCGGGCCGGGACGATGAGGCCGTCAGGGACGGCCTGCGCCGCCTGGACGAGGCCCTGGCAGGCTTCACCTTCGAGCAGGCGCAGAAGGAGCCCGCGGCCGAGGCTGTGAGCCGAGTGCGCGCGGTGCTGGTGGAGCTGTCGCGCCTGGCGGCGGGAGGGTAGGACGCGCCGGCGCTGGGCGTCCCTGGGCGGCGCGCGATGGGGCCGGGGGGCGCGTGCGAGCGCGATTGACGCGGGGCGACAGGGACGACCGATTTCCGAGGCCGGGCTGCCGGGGCCCGTGGCCTGGGAGGGCAAAGACATGAGGACCCGTGTCTGGCCGATCCTGCTGCTGGCCTGCCTGGGGTGCGCGCTGGCGTGCCTGGCGGGCGCCGCGGAGGCGCAGCCGATAGCCCCCGAGGTGGCGGCGGTCTGCAACCTTGTCGAGAACGGGGGCTTCGAGGAGGGCGCGGAGGTGCCCGCGTGGTGGAGCCGGTTCCCGGCGAAGGATGCGGACGGCAACCGGCACCTGCTGGACACGAGCACGGCCCACTCGGGGCGGTCCAGCGCGCTGATCTGGAGCGTCACGCCCCACGAGACGGGGAAGGCAGGGTTCCAGTGGAACAAGTACGGGCTGGCGGTCGAGGCCGGGTCCACGCTGATCGTGTCGTACTGGATCAAGACGGACGGCAAGGCGCCGATCGGCACGGGGATTCACTTCTACGACAAGGACGGGAACCACTTGGGCTTTGAGGAGCAGCGGGCGCCGGCGGACGCGCGCGAGTGGGTCTACGTGCGCAAGGAGGTGGCCGTACCGCGGAAGGCGAGCAAGATGGGGCTGGCGCTGTACGCCCGGGATGAGGCCAAGACGTGGTACGACGACGTGGCGTTGCTGGGCACGCCGAGGGCCGAGGCGGTGCGCGGGACGCCGAAACTGGACGGGGAGCTGAGCGATGCCTGCTGGGCGGAGGAACGGGCGATCCGGGACTTCGTGCTGCACACGGGCGCGGGCCTGCCCGGTGAGAAGACCAGGGCATGGCTGGCCTACGACGACGAGAATCTGTACGTGGCCTTCCGCTGCCCCCACGCGGCGGGCGCGAAGCTGAAGGCCGAGGCCACCGAGCACGACGGCAACACGTGGCTGGACGACAGCATCGAGGTGTTCCTGGACCCGTGGCACGGGCATAGCGACTACTACCAGTTTTGCGTGAACTGGCGGGGGCTGATTCGCGACTCGAGGGGGCGCGCCCCGGGCTGGGAGTCGGGCGCCAGAGCCGCGGCCAGGGACGGCGCCGAGGCCTGGACCGTCGAGGTGGCGATTCCCTACGGGAACCTGGGCCTGAACATGGACGTGGGCAAGGTCTGGGGCGTCAACCTGGTGCGCAACGACCGCGTGCGCGGCGAGGTGAGCACGTGGTCGCTGGGGGGCTTCCACGCGCCGGGGCGGTTCGGGAACGGGACCCTCGAGCCGGACCTGAGCAAGCCGGTGAGCGCGGACCTGGCCAAGCGGCTGGACGAGGCCGAGCGGGCGCAGGCCGTGATGCTGGCGGAGATGGCGGAGACGGGCCTATCCGCCGAGGCGCTGGCCGAGGCGCGGGGCCTGATGGACAAGGCCGCGGCTACGGCCGAGGAGCTGCGGCGGATCAGCGCCGGCCAGGCTGCGGTGCCCGAGGGCGGATGGGAAGCGGTGCGGGCGTCGCTGGCGAGCATTACCGACACCCACCGGGCCGCCCGGCGGGCCGCGATCAATGCCCTCTTCGGTTTCCAGGGCGGGGAGCAGACCGGATTCCGGGTGGTCATCGGCTCGCCGCTGCAGAAGGTGCGGCGGTCCGGGCCGGTCGAGGACGGGCTGATCGCCCGGCAGGTGCACCTGCAGGCGGCGCGCGATGAGGCCGAGTCGTTCCAGCTCATCATCGTTCCGGCGGGGGGCGCGCTTGAGGGCGTGACCGTCGAGGCGGGCGACCTGCGCGGCCCCGGCGGGAGCCTGGCGGTGAATTGGAGCCCCGTGGGGTACGTCGAGACGGCCGAGCCCGTCTACGAGACCGAGTACGTGGGCTGGTGGCCGGACCCCCTGCTGCCGGCGGGGCCCTTTGATGTGGCGGCCGACGAGCGACAGCCGGTCTGGTTCACGGTGGAGGTGCCAGCAGAGGCCCAGCCGGGCCTATATGCGGGACAGGTGACCGTCAGGCACGGAGGGAAGGCGCTGTCGGTGCCCGTGGAGCTGCGGGTGATGAACTTCCGGCTGCCCAGGCCCGGGACGCTGTCCACGGCCTTCGGCATGTACCTGTCCTACGTCGCGCGGTGGTGGTTCGGCAACGAGCCGCGGAAGATGCCCATCGAGGCCTACGCGGGGCTGTGCGAGTTCCTGGGCAAGTACCGGCTGGCCCCCAAGAACGCGGCCCGCGAGTACATCAGCGTCCGGCGTGAGGACGAGGGCTACGTGGTGGACATGAGCCAGCTTCAGCAGACCGTGGGCAAGCTGGCCCGAGAATACTATGCGCCGTATTCCTACGCGCTGTGCCGCATCAGCCTGCCCGACTACTGGTGGCGCTCCGACCGGGCGAGCTCCTACTCGCTCGAGCGGGAGGGAGCTAGGGTCGGAGAAGGCTGTCTACGCGTGAGCCTGCTGAAGAACGACCAGTGGGCCGGCGTGTCGCGGGCCGTCAGCGACGCGAACCTGCGGCTGAAGGAGTGCGACCGGATCAGGTTCTGGCTGCGGGCGGCCGATGAGGAGTCGGCCCAGGATACGCTGGACGTGTACCTGAACGTCGACGGCGGGCGCTACGTGACGCGCGTGCCGGTGGGCTCGATGGAGTGGCATGAGGTGGTGCTGCCCATCGAGAGCTTCAAGCACAACCAGACCGGGGAGGCCTTCACGGTCGAGACGTTCCGGGTACTGAGGACCTTCCAGTTCGTCATCACGGCGTCGCCGCACACGGTGTCTTTTCTCGTGGACGAGATCGCGGCGGAAGGGCCGCAGGGGCGAGTGCTGATGGACCCCTGCGAGGGGGACAATGATGTGGCGGCCGCTCGGGCGGCCCGGTTCGTGCGGGCCTGCGCCGAAGAGTACGAGCGGCAGGGGCTGCCGCCCGAGGTGTTCGTGTACGGGTTCGACGAGCCGCGGCCGGAAGACTACCCCTTCCTGCGGGCTGCGTACACGAAGATCCGCGAGGCCGCGCCGAAGTACCCGATCATGCAGACGATCGGCGACCCGAGCCCGCGGGACCTGGTGGGCGTGGTGGACATCTGGTGCCCGTTGACGGCGCGGCTGGACTCGGACTTCTACGCCGAACGGCTGCAGGCCGGGGACACGCTGTGGACCTACGTGTGCTGCGGGCCTAGGCCGCCCTACGCGAACTTCTTCGTTGACCAGCCCGCGACCGACCATCGCATGGTGTTCTGGCAGGCCAGGCAGCACGGGGCCACGGGTGTCCTGTACTGGTGCGTGACGATCTGGGACGGGCTGCCCATGGCCTACCAGGGCGGGCCGTGCTTCCCGGATGTGCCCATCCATCTCAGGGACCACACGAGTTACAAGACCTTCAAGGTGAACGGCGACGGGCTGATCGTCTACCCGGGCAAGGATGTGACGCCGCTGTCCTCGATCCGGCTGGAGACGATCAGGGACGGGATCGAGGACTACGAGTACCTGGCGCTGCTGGACCGGCTGGTGAAGAAGGCCGAGGCTCTGCCCGAGGACCGGCGGCCGCCGGCCGAGGCCCTGCAGCAGGCCAGGGAGCTGGCGCGGGTGCCGGAGGAGATCTCGCGCACGATGACCGAGTACACGAAGGACGCGCGGGCGATCCTGGAGCGCCGGCGGCAGGTGGCCGAGGCGATCGAGTGGCTGGTGGGGGCTGTGGGGG
>CAZSOQ010000074.1:0-22346 GCA_964608495.1 uncultured Armatimonadia bacterium
GGGTGCAGGGGGACAGGAGTCCCCCTGCAGGGGTCTTGGGTTTTGGGTTCTGGGGGTCTGGGGTTTGCTGGTCCGGCCCCCCTGCCTGCCCTGAAGCTCCTGAGGGAGATGACGCCATGCACAGACGCTCGCCAAGCCTTCTCCTGTCCGCCCTATCACTATCTGTCATCATCGCCGCCTTCCTCGTGCCGCCCGACCCTCTCGCGGCCCAGGCCCTGGCCGAGCCTGTGACCCTCTGGCCCGTCTACCAGCAGCGGGTCCTGTCCCCCTGCCAGTACGTGGGCTTCTCCTTCGAGGGCCCCTGGCGCGAGCTGGAGGAGATGCGGCGGGCAGGCGCGGAAATGTGCGGCCTGAGCGGCATATGGGTCCCGGCGCGAGACCCCGCCGCGCCCGGGGGCTACGGCGTCCAGGTGCCGGCCTACGGGCGCCGCTCCGTATCCCAGTATTTCGCCCTCCCGGAGCGGTTCAGCGCGCTGGCCGTCGTCTTCCCCACCGAGTTCCAGACCGGCAGCGCCACGGTCACGCTCTATCGCGCCGGCTCGCGCAGCGGCCCCCGAGCACAGGCCGGCGAGCAGGTAGTGGCGACCAAGCGCTTCGAGGACGTGCCGGACGGATTCCTGGCGAAGCTGGACTTCGAGGCCCAGGAGCCGGGCAGGTACTACGTGGTGATAGACCGCCCCAGCGGCCGGATCGGCGTCTGGCTGACCCCGGCGCAGTCCCTGGCCGACGTGGAGCTGCTCATCGAAGACGCCCCGCAGCCCGGCGAGTACCTGGAGTTCGCCCACTTCACGCCCGGGGGCAAGATGGTGTGGCATTCCGACCCGGGGAACCACCGCTACCAGCGGCTTGCGCACCCCCGGCAGGCGGACAACGTGGCGCAGTCCGGCCTCAAGCTCATGATGTGGGTAGGCAACTGGAATAACGGGGGCTTCCCCTACTACCCGGACTGGTTCTACGAGGCCTTCCCGGACATGACGATGATAGACGCCGCGGGCAGGCCCATCACGGCCGGGATGTTCGACGACCAGAAGGGCTGGCCGAGCATTGACCATCCGGCGATCGTGGACGGCACGCGGCGGTACATCCGCGCGGTCGTCGAGCAGAATCTTGACGTCGAGAGCCTCGTCTACTGGACGCTGGGTGGCGAGGCTTTGTACCCGACCTACCTGCGTTTGGGCGAGGGCTGGCCGGACTACTCGCCCAATGCCCAGGCCCACTTCCGCGCCTGGCTCGAGCGCAAGTACCACACCGTGGGGGCCTTGAACGAGGCCTGGGGCACGAGTCTGGCCGGCTTCGAGCAGGCCGAGGCGCCCAGGGAGCGCTCGCTGTCGCGGCGCTTCGCCGACTGGCTCGACTACCGCTTCGCGGCCATGGCCGAGCGGATGAGCTGGCACTACGCGGCCGTCCGGGCGGCGGACCCGCGGCGGCTCACGGTCACGGCCAATCACGGCAACATCTTCTGGGGCGACGCCTACCCGGCCCTGGGCGCGGACCTGCCCCAGTACGCCGACGCGTCGGACGGGTTCGAGATGGGACAGATCATGGACGGGGACGACCCGGGCTACTTCAACCTGTGGTGGGCCAGCGCGCTCGCGGGTCTGGGGAAGGTGGGCGCTCCCGCGCGCCTGGCCTACAGGTTCCCGGACCCCAGGGCCCGTGGAGGCGGCAGGTCCTACACGCCGGCGGCGGCCCGTCGCTACTGCATGGAATCGCTGGGCTCGGGCTGGTGGCACCTGGGCCTCATCCAGTGGAGCGGCTCCCTGCCCGACGGCGAGTGGGGCGTGAAGGGCACCCCCGGCGAGAAGGAGATCGCCCGCGTCTTCGCCGACCTGAAGCGCCTTCGCCCGCTGGCCGAGGGCGCTTGGCCGGTGCTGCCTCGCCTGGGGCTATACCTGTCGCGATACACCTGGGAGCTGAAGGGCTGGGACCCGGCCTGGACGACCCTGCACACCTGGGCTGTCCAGCACCAGTACGACCATGCGATCCTCTGGGAGCAGCAGGCCGCCGCTGGCGAGGCCGAGCAGTACCCGGTGGTGATCGCGGCGTATGACGACATCGTGGACCCGCCCGCGCTGCGCGGGCTGGAGCGCTACGTCCAGCGCGGCGGGCACCTGGTCCTCATCGGCGACTTCGCGTCGCGCGACGGCGCCGGCCGGCCCGTGCCCGAGGCCGCACGGGCCTTCCTTGAAAGCGAGCGCATCCACCGCCTGCCGGAGGACGTGTGGGAGGCCCTGAAGCAGCTTCCCGGCCTGCTGGACTCTCTGGGCGCCAGGCCTTTCTGCCGCCTCGAGCCGCTGGGCACCGTGGCCTGGAGCCTGTCCCTCGAGCCGCTCAGCGGCCTGCACGACCGCCCCGAGTCCTTCGCCCCGCGGCGCACCCTCGGGCAGTCCTTCACCGTGCCCGGCGAGCGCGTCACCCGCGTGGCCTTCCGCACGCCCACCTACGTCACCCAGCCCCAGGGCTTCAGCGTCACGCTCCGCCTGCGACGCGACGGGCCCGACGGCGAGGTCCTGGCGGAGGGGCGGGTCCGTGCCGAGGACATCACCGACAACGCCTGGACCGGCGTGGATGTGGACGTGCCCGTGGCGCCGCGCGCTAGGCTGTACGCCGAGATGGTGCCCGACGGGGACCTGGGCGACCAGAAGCTGGGGGTGTGGGTGGACAGCAGGGGGACCTACGGGCCCGGCGCGGCCTACGTGGACGGCCGGGAGCAGCCCTGGGACCTCGAGTTCCTGGTCGGCTATGAGGTGCGGATGCCCACGAGCATGGTGGTCGAGGCCTTCACGCTCTTCGATGGCGCCAACTTCCTCGTCCCCCTGGTGAATCTGGCCGGCGAGGAGGCCAGCGTGCGTCTGGTCCTCGACCCCGGCCTGCTCACCGCCGGCGCCGAGCAGTACGGCGTCTTCGACGCCCTCTCGGGCCGCAAGCTCGCCCGCGGCGTGGGCGCCGAGGTGACCGTACCACCCACGGGTTACCACGTTGTCTGGGTGCGGCAGAGCCCCGAACCCGCCACAGTGTCCGCCGGGTTCGAGCGGCTCGCGCGGCGCCTGGCGACCGGGCCGGCGGGCGGTGGGGGAGAGGGCTCTTACCACCAGACCTGCCTGGCGCGCGCCCGGCAGGCTCTCGACAGGGCAAGGCCCGAGAAGGCCCTGGGTTATCTGAGCCGCGCCGCCGCCCACCCCATCGTTGCTTCCCAGCGCTGTGCCCTCACCGAAAAGGGCGACCTCGACGTGCGCCTCACCGCGCGATGGCCCGACGGCACGCCCTTCACCGGGGCCGTGGGCGTCCTGCGCGCCGTGCCCCTGCCCGATGTCATGGCAGACCTGCGGGAGGCGCGGCCGGGCGAATACGAAGGCCGCATCCCCGCCGAGGCCCTGGTGGCCTATGACTACGCGGCGCGGCGGTACGTGACCTACGAGGGGCCGCTGCAGGCCCTGGGCAACCTGTGGCGGGGACGCAGCCTGGCCCAGCTCGCGCAGCCGGTAAGGTGAACACCCGGCGCCGCCGCTTCGCGACGTCTCCTCCCCCCTCCCCCCAACGCGCTCTTGTCAGCGCTTGACGCCGCCGCTTCGCGGCCCGCGCCAAGCGCCTCCCTTGGGGGGAGACGGTCGGGAAGGGTCGGGGAGGTCGTGGGTGATGAGGGGCAAGGGGCCGGTCCGAGATAGGTCTGAAATATGGCGCAAGGGCGTCTCGTATACGTTTTCGTATTCTGCGGACCCCACATAGGAGTTGACGTAATGTGAGATTTGGCCCACGCAAAGTGATCAAAAGACACGAAAAGAGCTGTGAACGACCGAATAACTGGTGAACCCGTTTCACCCCTTTTTCCACCCCCAAACTCGACCACGAATGTGACAGCCCTCCCTCCCGCAGAGAGACCGATGGAGGGGCCGAATCGCTGGAGTTGGCCTCCGGCCAACTCTGGCCATCCGGCCCGTCTGTCTGTCCTCCGTGCCACGCCCCTTGCCCCCGGGCAAGCGAGCCCCACGTCAGGCCCAAGGCCCTACCTCCCGCGGACGCCGCATTGCCGCCTGCTGTACAATCCCCCCGTACACCATCGCGCGCCGCCGCGCGCAGGGAGGCACATCCCGCCATGTCCTTCCCCCTGCTGGCTGCTCTCGCCGCTGTGGCTGCTCTGATCGCTTTGACCGGCCAGCCCGCCCTCGCCGCGCCCACCGTCGGCATCATCGCCGACCACCTGGTGGACTACTCCACCTGGGCCACGGCACACCCCGACCTCTGGACCGGCAGCGAGGTCGCGCGCATCCTCACGGATCAGGGCCTCGAGCCCCGCTTGCTCACCGCCGCGGATCTGACCCTTGAGGGCCTATCCCGCTACGACGCCGTCCTCATCGCCACCGACCACACCTACCCCGAGCGCGGCGCCTGGAACGGCCCGGTCGCCCGCGCGCTGGTCGAGTATGTACGCCGTGGCGGCATCTACGCCATGCCGATCGGCGTGCCCCACTACATCAGCAAGGACCTGGACACCGGCGCCCTGGACTCGGGCCACTGGGACGATCCCTTCGGCTTCCGCGCCTCGACTTCCATAGGCCGCGGCCCGCTCTCCCTCACGCGGCAGGGCAGGGAGCTGGGCCTGCCCGATCCCTCCGGCGTCAACGCCCCGCCCATCCGCCGGCTCGACTTCGGCAAGTCCGCCGTGCTCGTGTGGGGCGCGAACTACGTCCCGTGTCTCACGGCGGTGCCCTTCGGCGAGGGCTGGCTGATCCACTGGGGTGGGGGAGAGGCGATGGACCGGCCGGTCCGCGACTTCCTCGTCCGCGCCCAGGCCGGCGTGGTCCTGGCCGCGAAGGCCGGCAGGCTCCGCGCGCTGGACCGCGCGCAGCTCATGGCGGAGGAGGGCGTAGCCGGCAAGTCCCTGGACGATCTGGACCGGGAGGCCTTCAGGCCCGGGCCGTCGCCCCTGGCGGGCGAGCCGGCCATCGTCAAGCTCGACGCCGACGACGCCGGCGACGATCTTGCGCCGCCGCCTGCCCTCTCGCTGGACGGGCAGTGGGACATGCTCGGCCTGCCCATCGGCACGGGCGACGACCGCGCCCTCCTGGCTGATGACCGCGCCCTCTTGGGCGACGATGGATGGGACGACGCGGTACCCGCGCAGGTGCCCTGCAGCGTGCAGACCGCGCTCTTCGCGGCGGGCAGGATCCCCGACCCCACGGTAGGCTTCAATGACCAGATCGCTCGCGCGCAGGTCGCCGAGAACGAGTGGTGGTTCCGCCGGCGGTTCAGCGTCCCCGAGGACGTTCTTGGCGCCGCCCGAAGCGGGGGCCTTCGCCTCGTCTTCGACGGCGTGGACTACAGCGCCACCTTCTTCCTCAACGGCGTCCGCCTCGGCGACCACGAGGGGCCCTTCGGCGGCCCGGACTTCGACGTCACCAGCCTGGTCCGCGAGCGCAACACCCTCATCGTGCGCCTGGATCAGCTCCCGCCGGACTGGCGGCTCGTCTTCAAGACCAATTGCGTCTACGGATGGCACTATGTCAATTGCCCGCCGCTCGGTATCTGGCGCTCCGTCCGCCTCGAACCCGTCCCCCAGGTCGAGATCACGGACCTCTTCGTGGCCGCCACCGATGCCCAGGCGGGCCAGGTGGACGTCAGCGTCGCCCTCCGCGGCCCCGACCAGGGCTTCTCCTGCACGCTGCGCGGGCGCCTGCGGCCCGCCAACTTCCAGGGCAAGGCCTACCGCTTGTCGTTCCCCGTGCAGGCGCGCGGCCCCGAGGCCGTCCATCACCTGCGCTTCACCGTCCCGAATCCTCGCCTGTGGTGGCCCAACGGCCTCGGCGACCAGAACCTATACCGGGTGGAGGTATCCGCGGCCGACGGTGACCGCCTCCTCGATGCCCGCGCGGCCCGATTCGGCATCCGCACCATCGAGATGGCCGACCTGCCGGGCGGCCCCGAGCCGGACCGCTACCGCTGGACCTTCGTCATCAACGGCCGCCCCAGCTTTATCAAGGGCACCAATTGGTGCACCACCGACGCCTTCCTTAGGCTGGACGAGCCGCGCTATCGGCGCTTTCTCACTCTCGCCCGCGACGCCCATATCCAGATCCTGCGCTCCTGGGGCGGCGGCCTGCTCGAGACCGACACCTTCTACGACCTGTGCGACGAGCTGGGCATCCTGGTCTGGCAGGAATTCCCGCTGACCTGGCAGAACTTCGACGTCTTGCGCCTGGCCGTGGCCGATGAGACCGCGACCCGCAACATCCGGCGCCTCCGCAACCATCCCTCCCTGGCCCTGTGGTGCGGTGGGAACGAGCACTCGGGCCAGGGGTGGCTCATCGAGCTCCTGGGCCGCCGCTGCCTCGAGCTCGACGGCACCCGCGCCTACCACCGCACCGATCCCTACGGCGGCAGCATCCACAACTACAACGTCTACTGGGGCATGGCGCCGCTGGAGTATAACCTCGGCCTGGGCAAGCAGGCGCCGGTGATCGGCGAATTCGGCCTGGCCTCCCCCTGCAGCGTCGAGGGCACCCGCCGCTTCCTGCCCGAGGCCGAGCGCGACGTCTGGCCCCCGCCCGATGATGGCGCCTTCGTCCACCATACCCCCACCTTCACGCCCAAGAACATGGAGCATCTGAACCGCTACGCCCGGGAGTTCGACCCCTGCGAGGACCTGGCGGGCTTTACGCGCGGCATGCAGCTCGCCCAGGCCACGGGCCTGCGCGCCTGCCTCGAGACCATGCGCACCCGCTGGCCCGAGGCCTCGGCCGTGGTCTACTACAAGCTGACGGACGTGTACCCCGGCGCCTCCTGGTCCACGGTGGACTGGTACGGGATCCCCAAGATCGCCCACTACTTCGTCCAGGACGCCTACGCGCCGCTGCACGCCTGCGCCCTGCTGGACGGCTTCGACGTCGAGGCGGGTGGGCCACTCAAGGCCCAGCTCTACGTCCTGGACGACCGCGAAGAGCTGGGCGAGGGAACGACCGTGCGAGCCCGCCTCTTCGATGGCGAGCTTCGCCGAGTGGCCGAGAAGACGCTGCCGGTCGAGGGTCCGGCGGCGCGAGTCAGGGCGCTTGGGGGTGTGGAACTGGGCCTCTCGGGGGCGGAGAAGGCGCCCCTGCTGCTGGTAGTGGACCTCCAATCGGGCGGTACCAGGCTTGGTGGCACCTTCTACTGGCTCAACTTCAGGGCCACTCCCGGCTGCCTTTTCACCCTCCCGCGCACCTCGCTATCCGCCCGTCATGAGGCCGGGAAGCTGGTCATCAGAAACACGGGTCAGCTCCCGGCGGTGGGTGTGCACGTGCAGGCGCCCGACTGCTCGGACAGCCTGCGCCTGGCGGACGGCTACTTCTGGCTGGACCCCGGCGAGGAGCGGGAGGTGGTGGTTGAGGTCATGCCCACCGTCTCGGGGGAGACCCACGCGCCGGGTCAGGTGACGGTAGCGGCCTGGAACGCGGAGGGCGTGGTGGTGGACTGGTAGCAGGCCGGGGAGGCCCGCCGGCCCACGGGGGTGGATGTTGGTGTGGTCCGCTTCTCGGCGAGAGGAAGAGCCCCACCGGACGGCGAAGCCGCGATCCGGCGGGGCCGCACCGGTTGAGTCGCGCGAGACCCCGCGAGACAAGGACGGTGACGACGATGAGCGAGCAGGCGCGCACAGGCACGTCCCGCGGGGGGTGCGCGATGTCACGGCGCAGGTTCCTGTCCACCGCCTCCTCGGCCCTGCTGGGGGCCTTCGCGCTGGGCGCGGATCGGCCCGCCGCGGCCGCGGACGAGGGCCTAGCCGAGTACCTGGACCTGGCCGGCTTCCGCCCCCGCCCGACGGTGACGGTGAGGGAAGCGGTGCTGCGCTTCCCGCCGCCCTACTGGCTGGGCTGGCCGGGCACGGCCTATGACCTGGAGGGCCATCGGCGGCAATATGCCGAGGCCTTCGCGCAGGCGGCCCGGCGCGTGGGCGTCGAGCTGCGAGCCGAGCCGGGGCCCCTCGAGAGCGAACAGGCCGTGAACCGCTTGGCCCAGGAGCTGCGGGCCGCGCCGCCGGACGCGGTGCTGCTGAGCCTGCAGCACATGGGCGCGTGGGGCTGGGCCGACCGCCTGGCCCGCCTCGGCGTGTCCACCATCATCTTCGCCCCCATCGGCACGGCCTTCACCGGCCACGTGCTGGAGATCTCGCGGCGCCCGGGCGTGCATGTGGTCTCATCGCTGGAGATGGCGGCGGTCGAGCAGACCCTGCGGATGGTGCGCGCCAAGCGGCAGTTCGAGGCCACGCGCCTGCTGGTGGTCGCCGGCGACCAGCGCCGCGAGACGGTGATGGAGCGCTTGGGCACGAAGGTGCGCTATATTCCCCGGCGGCGGCTGCACGAGCTTTTCGCACGGATGCCCGAGACGGAGGAGGCGCTCAGCGTGGCGCGCGAGATGCGCGGCTCGGCGCGCAGGATCGTCGAGCCCACCTGGCAGGACACCGTGAACGCCGCCCGGTCCTACCTGACCGCCAAGCGCCTGCTCCACGAGGAGGGAGCCAACGCGCTCACCACCGACTGCCTGGGCATGGTCACCGCCAAGCTGGTGCCCACGCCCCCGTGCATGGCCGCCTCGATCTTCCAGGACGGCGGCGTGACCTACGGCTGCGAGGCCGACGTCTTCGGCGCCCTGTCCCTGATGCTGTCCAGCTACCTGTTCGACAAGCCCGGGTTCATGAACGACCCGGTGCCCGAGACGGTCAAGAACCTGCTCATCACCTCTCACTGCACCTGCGGCACGCGGCTGAACGGGCTTGGGGGGAAGCGCGAGCCCTACATTCTGCGCAGCCACTCGGAGTCGAACCTGGGGGTCTCGATGCAGGTGCTGTGGCGCGAGGGACAGCGCGTGACCCTGGTGCGGTTCCTGGGGCCGGGCGACGTGCTCGTGGACACGGGCACGGTGGTGGGCAATGTGGACACACCGCCGGCGGGCGGCTGCCGGACAGATTTCGAGATACGGATGGACAACGTTGAGGACGCACGGGATGTGCTGGGCTTCCACCAGGTCGTCTTCTATGGCGATCACCGGCGCGATGTCGAGGCCTTCTGCCAGATGTACGGCCTGGGCGTGGCCCACTCGCCCGAACGCGCGCCGAGGAGGGAGGACGCGTGAAGCCGCTGACGTGTCTGTCGGTCCTGGGCCTGCTGGTCCTGGCGCGGGCGTCGGGGGCATCCTCGCTGGACCTGCTGCTGGGCGTACCGGACATGCAGCCGTCGTGGGCCGATGCCGACGGGGCTCTGCACGAGGACTGGGGCGTCGTGGCGCTGGGGCTCGAGGATCCCGCGGGCGCCCCGGCGGTGAGCCGGCGCTACGAGGTGTCGCCCGTGCCCACCGCCGTGACGGAAACGGCCGCCGGGGCCGTGACGCTCACGACCAGCGCCTACCGTGCGCCGGTCTGGCCCGCGGGCGTGGACGTGCTGACCGCCCGGCTGCGCAACCGGGGCGCCGTCGAGACGAGCGCGCGGCTGCAGGTGGCGCTCCCTGAACGGGTCGGCCTCGGCGACCGCGTGGGATCGCTGGGCGCGCGGCCGGTGTTGGCGCTGCCGGCCGAGCCGCGGCCCGTGAGGCGCGAGCTGGACTGGGGCTGCACGGGGGGAGTCGTGCCCATGCCCGGCTGGGCCAGGCCCGAGGGCGAGTGTGACCCGGCCTTCCGCAACATCCGCGCCGGGATGGGCGGCGTGCCCATCATCTATCGCTTCGCGGTGCCCGTGGGAGCCGAGCGGACGGTCTTCCTGGGGCTGTGCGAGAGCCACTGGGACGCCCCGGGGCGCCGGCCCGTGATGCTCTACGCCGAGGGGGCGCCCAAGGCCGAGATTGACCCGATCGCCGCCTGGGGCCAACACAAGCCCGGCTGCCTGCGCTTCGACGCCCGGGATGCCGACGGGGACGGGCGCCTGCAGATCGTGGTGGCGCCTCACCCGCAGGCCGAGGACAAGAACACGATCCTCAACGCCCTGTGGGTCTTCTCGCCCGACGTCTATGTGGACACCCGAGACGTCCTGGCGGGCAGGGCGTCCGCGGCGGCCGAGTACTACGTGGACGTGGGCGGCGAGAAGGACCAGTTGCTGTACGGGTCCGGCCCGGTGACCTATGAGATCACGCTGGCCCCGGGCGCCGAGCAGGAGCTGTGCTTCCTGGTGGCCTGCGCGGGCGGCTCGGTGCCCAATCCGGAGGCCACGCCCTGGACGCCCGTGAGCCTGCGCCGGGCGGCCGAGGATGTCTGGGGTGACTGGTTCGCGCGCGGCGCGCGCGTGGCCCTGCCGCCGGCGCTGATGGCGCGATGGAACGGGGCGCTGGCGCGGATCATGATGACCCGCGCGCAGGCCGATGACTTCTATGCCGCGCTGCCCGAGTACGGTCTGCCGGACCGGTTCTCGCACGCGGCCGCCGCGCGGATGATCCTCGCCCTCGACCTGACCGGCCACGGCGATGAGGCCGAGCGGATGCTGCGGGGCTACTGGGACACGCCCGTTCCCGGGCCGCTGGCGTTCCTGGGACAGGACGCGGACGGCCGGTGGCGGGACCCGGTCGAGGACCCGTGCGCGCAGGGGTGCGCCCTGCAGGCCCTGGCCCACCACGCGCTGCTCAGCGGGGACCGCGACTGGATCGGCAGAGCTTGGCCGGCCATGGAACGCGGCGCCCGGTGGCTGGAAGAGACGCGGGACGGGGCGCTCGAGGCCAGGCGAGCGGCGGCAGTGGGGCTGCTGGGCGCGGCGAGGGTGGCCGCGCTGCTGGGCTTGGCGGACGCCACGCGGATCGAGGAGCGGGCACGTGAGCTCGACCCGCGGGCCGATTGGGAAAGCACCGGGGCAGAGGACGAGGCGCCCGTCGCCCGGGCCGCGGCGGAGCTGGTGGCAATGCGCCGGGCGCTCGTGGCCGAGCGTGAGGGCGCGGTCGAGCTGCTGGCGGGCCTCGCCGGGGACTGGCTCGAGGCCGGCGCTCTCTCGGCCGAGGGCCTGCCTACGGAGTTCGGGCCGGTGTCACTGACGGTCAGGCGCGCCCCGAAGGCGCTACGGGTGACGGTTCGGCTGGGCGGGGAGCGGCGGCCGGAGGCGCTGGTGTGCCATCTGCCGGAGATGGATGGGCGGAAGGCGGTCGGCGCGCGGGCGGATGGGCGGGAGGTCGAGACGGGCGCGGGCGGCGAGGTGGGGATCACCCCGGTGGGTGGGCTGCACCGGGTGGATGTTCTGTACCCGTGAGGGGCGGTTGGGGTGGCGGTCGGTCGGTCTGTGCGGGCGAGGGAGAAGGACGGCGTCCTCCTGCGGGCCCTGGGTGCCTGGGGCGCTCCGCGGGCCTGCCGCTACCGCGCGGGCACCGTGAAGACGCCCTGCAGGTCTTCGTCCCACCGGGGCCACACGGCCTCCAGGCCGTCAGCCGTCGCCCGCACGCGCAGCCAATACATCGCGCCGGCCTTCAGGCCCGTCAGGGGCACGCGCTGCTCGGTGGCCGCATCGTCGCACCGGAACTCCGCCGCGCCGGTGCGATGCGTATCCTCGCCGACGGTCACCAGCCCCCGCGCGGGCACGTTCGTGCGGTACCCGAACACTGCCGTGCCGCCGGGCGCCGAGGAGACGCGCAGGTCCAGGATCAGGAGGCCGCTCCGCGCCTCCGTTATGTTCAGCACGTAGGGGTAGTCGGCCGCCGTGACCCGCAGGCGCAGCGTGGTCCCCGTGGCGCCCAGGACCGTCACGGGCACGGCAGCGTCCCTCAGAGGGTCGTAGGCCGACACCGTCGCCCCGACCCCCCGCACGTTGCCCAGGTCGAGGACGAAGGTCTCGGGCGGCATGTCGTACCGCGCGGGGTCGCCGGCCGCCAGGTCCGGGTGCCACACCTGCATCACGTCGCGCGTCATTACGTAGTAGGGCACTGCGAAGGTGTGGTCATCCACCTGGAAGGGCAGGAAGGTGAAGACCTCGCGGTTGTACACCGACGGGTGCTCCGGCGTGCCGTCGCCCTCGAAGACCAGGCGCTGCTCAGGCTCCTCGACGCGCAGCAGCTCGAGGGCTCGCGTGTGCCGGAGAGGCTCGGCCGGGCCCAGCGGGCGTACCAGATTTCGCGTTGCGAACATGGCCGGGCTGGTGAGGGGCGCGTCGTCCTCGGGATACTTGCCCGCCCCGGCCTTCACGGCTTCGAGGAAGCTGTCGGCCACCAGCCCGAGCCACGTGTCCCTGCCATCCGCGCAGAAGAGGGTTAGGAAGCCCGCGCCCTTGGCGACGAAACAGGCGAAGTACCGCAGGGTCGTCTTGCCCTTGATGTGCCGGGCCGCCTCGGGCGTGACGGCCTTGTCGCGCTCGTCCGGCGCGATGCCCGTCTCGGTGATCCACATCGTGACGGGCGGCGCACCCTCGGGATGGGTGAAGCGGCCGTGATTCGTGCGATAGAGGTCGGTCGTGAAGGGGCTGAGGTCGCGGATGGTGTGCTCGGTCTGGTAGGCACAGAGGTAGTACTCGGGCATGAGCAAGCCGAAGGCGGGCTTGAAGTAGCTGCCTTCCTCGACCTTGCCGTCGGGTTGGCCCAGGGCGTTGAGGGGCTGCAGGCGGTAGGCTTCCCGCCCGTTGTCGGCCTCGGGGAATTGGCGGAAGCCGGCGTAGGGATGCTTGTTGATGGCGTCGAGGCCCGGACAGGCGGTGCTGCCGCTGCCCCAGGGCCATTGGTTGTTGAACCCGTCGCCCACGCGGACGCCGGGCAGGCCGCTGGCGGGGTCCTTCACGTACTGCACGGTGCGGGCCACCATGTCGCCGATCACCCACTCGAAGTCGGCGAACCTCGGCGGATCACAGTAGTTGTTGATGCTCAGGAACTTCGAGCCGAAGGTGAGCTCGTTCCAGACCTCGAGGTCGAAGCCCGCGTCCGCGGCGCCGTCGGTGCCCAGGACCTCCCTGGCCGCGGAGGTCAGGGCCTTCACGTAGGTGACCCAGCCGTCCAGGGTCTCTTGGCCGGCGGGGTTGGGCGTGCCGTCGGGCAGGGCGAGCGGGCCGAAGGGCTGGTACTTGAGCACGTAGACCTCGTGGTCGCCGGCCTTCAGCTCCCCGGGGAGCGGGCGGCTGAGCTTCGCCAGACCCGTGGCCGGGTCGAGGTCGGTGATGATGACGCGCGCGGCCCAGTACTCGCCGAAGCCGTTGAAGCCCGTGTAGCCCGGGACCACGCCCGCGGCCCCCTCGATCCGGACCTGGGTCGCGCCCTCGGGCGCCCCTTCGGGCAGAGTCACGCGCAGGGCCTTGATGGGACAGGGGTAGCCGTGGTGGGCGTTGAGCAGGAGCAGCGGGCGCAGACCGTGCTTGCGGCAGGCACCCACGACGGCCTCGAATCGCGCGCGGTCGTTGAGGCGCAGGGGGTCGTCGTAGCTGAAACTGCCCCAGCCGAACTCGATCCGCGCGTGGCGGAAGCCGTTCTTCGCCAGGTGCTGGGCAACGGCGTCCGCCGCCTCCGGCCCCACGTTGAGGTTGATGCCCGTGCCCTCGATCAGGCGGGTGGCGGGCCAGGTGTCCACGTAGGCCCGCCAGGGCTGGTGCTAGTAGGACCGATGCCCGAAGGCCAGGTCAAGCTGCTGGCGTGGGTCGGCGTAGGGCTCGAGCGCGCCCGCTGCGCGGAGCAGACTCATCGTCAGGCAGGTCGCAAGCATCCACTGCACGGTGGCTTTGCCTCCCTGGCGCGTGGGGCGGGGGCCGGCCCGGGCGAGGGGAACCACCACCGGGCCACCTCCGCAGGCCGCCAAGCTCCGCCAGCCTGTGCAGACCACCACCGCGCCACCTCCGCAGGCCGGTAAGCCCCACCGGCCTGTGGGGACCACCACGCCGCCACCCCTGCAGGCTAAAGCCTGCGACTACATCCGCCGTTGTAGTCGCGGGTTGGGCGAAGCCCATGCCCGCGGGGATGGATGTCGCTGTGGTCCGCCGTCTCGGGCCCCCCATCTTGGCAGGAGGAAGCTGGGGTGGTCGTGGGAAAAGGGCGGCTGGCGGGCAGAGGTCCGCGGCCCCCAGCGCAGGTCAGGACACCGGCCTGGGAGGGATCAGTGTGAGAGAGCGACTGTGGATGAGCCTGACGGCGGCCATGGCTCTTGCCCTGGCGGTTGTCGCCGCCGCTCAGCAGCCGAGCTACGAGCTGACGGTGGAATCGGCGACTCTGATTCGGAACGGCGAGCCGGTGGAGCTGGACCCCTCAGCCGATCGGTTTGGGCCGGGGCTGGCCAGCGTGAGCCTGGCGGGCGCGCCGGTCATGAAGACCGAGGTGCGGTGGACCTGCCGGGACGTCCCGGAAGGCGATTACTACGTGGGGCTGCTGATGCTCCAGGACGAGTATGCGGGGTACCTGTGCTTCAGTGAGCACTACATCTGGCAGGCGCAGCTCTACCACAACGACAGCCGCGTGCTCTGGACGAGCCACACGGGGCCCGTGCGGCCCGAGAAGGCCGCGGACCAGCGGCACTACCAGGCCGAGATGCGGGCGGACGAGGCCCTACACGTGAAGCCGGGGGACACGCTGCGGGTGGTCTATGCAAACCAGCACGGGCAGATCACGGTGGGGCCTATCCGTCTGTACAAGGAGCCGCCCGGCGGGACCTTCCTGAGGCTCGATCCGCCGGACTGGGGAAAGCCCAGGTCGCTGTGGCTGTATGCCGACTGGGACGAGCCCCAGCGCCAGGGGCGGACGGTGACCCAATCCTGCTGGCTGTACAACCCGGGCGCGCTGCCGCGCAGGTTCACCCTGGAAGCATCGGCCAGGGACTGCCTGCAGACGGTCCTCGTCGCCGAGCGAAGGGAGCTGGAGCTAGGCCCCGGCGAGAGGGTGACGCAGAGCTACAGCTTCGACGCGGGCCCCAGCGGCACCGCGCGGCTTATGGTAACCGCGACGGCTGAGGACGAATTCCCGCCCGTGCGGCTGGTGAAGTACTACGTGGACGACCGGACGGAGGGGCCAAGGCCGAAGACCTATCTCAGCGGCGAGTGGGAGATGTGCTACGTGCCGGGGGCCGAGCCCGGGGACGCGCCGCCGGCCGACGCGGAGTGGACGAAGATCACCGTGCCTTCGCTGCAGCCCAACAACAAGGGGCACTGCGCGTGGTACCGTAAGGCCTTCGATGCCCCGGCGGCGATCAGGGGCGAGCGCGTGGTCCTCAGGTTCGGCCAGGTCTTCAGCGAGGCGTGGTTCTACGTTAACGGGCAGGCCGTGGGCCACGAGCGCCACGGTTCGCAGCCCTTCGAGGTGGACATCACCCCCGCCTTCAAGCCTGGGGAGAGGAACGAACTGCTGATCGCGGTGCGCGACTGGCTGGCGTACTCGCCCAAGAACCGGGAGCGGGTGGAGCGGGGCGAGGAGCCGATATACAAGGACAACATGATTGACGTGGCGGGGTACACGGCCGCGGCGAACCTGGGGATCGGCGGTGGGGTGGCGCTGGAAGCGCGACCGGCGGTATCGGTGGACGACGTCTTCGTGGTGACGAGCGTCCAGGAGAAGAAGCTGACGCTGCGGTACCGGCTGGCCAACAGGGGGAAGGCGGACCAGCAGGTGGCACTGACCGCGCGGGTTCTGGACGCCGGGCAGGCGGTGAAGAACCTCCCGCCCGGAAAGGCCAAGGTCGCGGCCGGGAAGACGGCCACGGTGACGCTCGAGATGCCGTGGCCGGATGCCAGGCTGTGGTGGCCCGAGGACCCCCACCTGTACGTGCTGGAGACGAACCTGAAGCCCGCCTCGGGCGACGCGGACCAGCACTTCCAGCGATTCGGCTTCCGGGAGATGCGCATCGAGGGTGTCTCGTTCTACCTCAACGGGGTGCGCACGAAGATTCGCAGCCAGTGGTCCAGTGGAGCCAACGGCCTGGGGCACGCGTCGGCCTTCTGGGAGCCCGACAAGCGCCTGGAGGCGATCTGGGCCTGGCAGACGCGCATGACCCAGGAGGCCGATCACCAGCTCACCCGGACGCACCTGACGGCCGGCGTGGAGGAGGCGCTGGAGGTAGCCGACGAGACGGGGCTGATGATCAAGCTGGAGAGCGAGGTGGGGCAGGTCAACTTCACCTTCGACACGGTTTTCTGGAACGCCGTGCTCGAGCACGAGCTGCGCACGATGGACGTGTACAAGAGCCACGCCTCGGTGGTGATGTGGAGCGCCGGGAACGAGAACATGTGGGGATGGATCTACCAGGGCGAGGCGGCCAAGGTGCTGGGCAACCGCTGGCAGGTCAAGATCGCCAAGGCGATGCGCGAGGCGGACCCGATGCGGCGGCCGATCGAGTGGGAGGCGGACGGGGACCTGATGGGCGGCTGGGAGCATCACGCCCTGCACTACCCGCGGGAGCTGAACACCTTCCCGGACGTGCCGAACAGCGCGTGGTGGGGACCGCTGGACGGCAAGACCGTGGTGCCCTACTCGATGGGCCCGATCACGCTGGGCGAGAAGCCCCTGACGGTGGGCGAGGCCTTCTGGCCCGCCACGTTGAACCGCCCCTATGGGACGACGATAGTGATGGGGGACGAGGGCTACCTGGGCGGGCACTACTCGCCAGGGGGTGGCTGCGGTCGTCGCGGTTCTTCATCAATGGGTTCCGGGACGTGGAATTCGCGCTCATTGACACCTACGTGCCGCTCTACATCCAGAAGCCCCAGACCGTCGTGCTCAAGCAAGAAGACCGGGCCTTCTACGGAGGCCGGACGGTGCGGCGCGAGGTGAATGTCCACAACGACCTGCGGCGACCGGCCAACCTGGTCCTGCAGTGGGTCCTGGAGGACGGCAAGCCCCTGGACGAGGGCCGCGTGCGGATGAAGCTGGGGCCGGCGGACCTGGGGCGAACGGCCCTGGACATCCGGCTGCCCGCCGTGGACAAGCCCACCGAGGCCACGCTGCGGCTGACCCTGAGCGAGGACGGGCGGCAGGTGCACTCCGAGAGCCGCGTGTGGCAGGTGCACCCCGCGCCCGCGATTCGTGTGCCCGAGGGGCTGGAGCTGGCCGTCTATGACCCAGTGGGGGAGACGGCCGCGACCCTGACGGGCCTCAAGGTGCCCTTCCAGCGGATCGAGGAGCTTTCGGCGCCGGCGGGTAAGGCCCTGATCCTGGGCCGCGACGCCCTCAAGAACACGCCCGAAGGCCCCTGGCGCGAGTCCCTGGCGGCCTTCGTGCGCGAGGGAGGCAAGGTGCTGGTCCTCGAGCAGGCGGAAGCGCCCGACTTCACGCCCGTCGTCCTCACGCAGGTGAGGAAGAACAGGACGACGATGGCCTACGTGAGGGCCGCCGACCACCCCGTGCTCAAGGGCCTGGACGACGGCGACCTGCGCTGGTGGGCCGACGACCACTATGTGAGCGCGGGCAACTACCGCAAGCCCACGCGGGGGAACTACCTGCCCCTGGCGGATGTGGGCACGATGGACGGCATCGTGGAGACGCCGCTGATGGAGCAGTATGAGGGCAAGGGGAGCTACCTTCTCTGCCAGATGCTCCTGACGGACAAGGCAGCGGTGGCGCCGGCCGCCGGCCGGCTGCTGCAGAACCTGCTGGACTACCTTGCGGCGCCCGGGACCTACCGCGCGATGGGGGAGACGGCCCTGTTCGCCGGGGCGGGCTGCCCCCTGCGCAAGGCCCTGGAGGACAGCCGGGCGGTCTACCAGGACCTGACGGGGAAGGCCGAGAGCCTGGCGCCGGAGAGCTTCCGCGTGGCGCTGGTGGACGTGGCGACCGCGCTGGACGCTGCGCTGGCACCGGCGCTTCGGGCCTTCGCCGAAGGCGGCGGCCGGGTGATGCTGCACCGCGTGACGCCTGAGAAGCAGCAGGTCGCCGAGGCCGTGCTGGGGCTGAGGATCAGGCTGTCGCCGATGCAGGAGGAGCCCAGGGACGTCCAGCAGCAGCTCTTCCGCGGGCCGAGCGTCGGGCCGGTGGCTGGGATCTCGAACCATGAGCTGTTCTGGGCCTCGAACACCTACCTCAAGGAGCTGAGGCACGAGGGCTGCTGGTGGTCAGGCTACCCCGGCGAGTGCCCGGCGGAGGAAAGGATCGCCGAGTACCTGTGCACGCCCGCGGACGAAGCCCTGGGCCGCGCGGCGGAATTGACCCATCCCTGCGCGCTGCTGCAGGTGCCGGCCGGGGCGGGCTACGTCCTGGTGAGCAACCTGCGGATGGACGAGCCGCTGGCCGAGACGGAGGTCACGGTCAGCCGGCTGAGGAGCCTGCTGCTGACCAATCTGGGCTGCACACTCCGGGGGGAAGGGGGTGCGGTACGGGCCCGTCGCGAGCGGCTCAAGCAGTATGAGTACTTCACCGTTGACCTGGCCCCCTACGCCAATCGCGGTCTGCGGGATGACCCGCAGGCGGGCATCGTGGGGTGGACCAACCAGGGCGAGAACGACATGCGGGCCCTGCCGACGGGGCGGCAGGCCTTCGCGGACATACCCTTCCAGATCGCGTCGCCCAAGGCCGCCGTGGTGCTGTACTCGGTCGCCGGCTCGAACAAGGAGCTGCCCAAGGAGGTCACGGGCATCAAGATCGGCCGGCGGGCGGACGTGCTCTTCTTCCTGCACTCCGTCGCCTGGAGCGGCGAGACGCCCTTCAAGTACCGGGTCAACTACGACGACGGAACGAGCGTCGAGATACCCATACAGATCGGGCAGCACGTCGTGGACTGGTGGGACGACCCAAAGCGCTATACCGAGGCCATGTCGCGCCACGGCATGTTCGTCGCCTGGCAGGGCGACAACCCGATGCGGCAAGGGGTAATCCTCCCGGGCTACGAGTGGGTGAACCCTCACCCGGACAAGGTCGTGCGAGACGTGGACTTCCTGACGGTGCCCGAGAGCGGCTATGGCTCCGTGCCGGTGCTGGCAGGGATCACCGGGGCCGTGACGCGCACGACCCAGGGCCTGGTCGTGGACGTGATCGGCACCAGGGGCATCAGAGTGAGGCTGGGCACGCAGGAGCAGGACATCTACTACATCGGCACGGTGGGGATCCCGGAGGACCATCGGTACTACGCCGAGGCCGTCGAGGCCCATAAGGCCCTGGCCGTGGGGCAGAAGGTGCGCGTGGTGGACGATGTGGTCACCCAGAACACGGCGGGCGAGCGGATCGCCTACGTGTACCTGGCGGACGACAGCTACGACCTGAGGAACCTGCTGAACGCCAAGATCATCGGCGACGGCCTGGGGAAGCTGGGGAACTTCGAGGGCAACGCGCGGCACAGGATGTACCTGGATAACCTGGGCTTCATCGCCCAGCAGCGCAAGAAGGGCCTGTGGGGAGCGGAGGGAGGCCAGTGAGACAGTCGCGGACCTTGCTCTGGGTCGTGGCGCTGAGCCTGGCGGCGACCGGCGCTGGGCGGACCGGGCTCGCGGACGAGGCCCCGGGCGCGACGGCGGTGAACCTGCTGCCCAATCCGTCGTTCGAGCTCGTCGAGCCGCCACCGCCGAGTGCCGAGGAGGTGGTGCAGGGCGTGGCGGCGGCGCTCGAAAAGTGGCTGCCACGGACGTGGAATATCTGGGGCGAAGGCGGCGCCGTCGTCCGATGCCCCGACGACACCCAGCAGGCGCGCACCGGCCGGCGATGCGTGTACCTCAGCGCCCAGGCGGGCGCGGGTCGGCTGCGCTACGGGTCCCTGCCGCTGCCCGACGACCGGCCGTGGACCGTGCGCGTGTGGGCGCGGGGCAAGGGCAAAGTGGCAGGCCTTGCCTACGACCGCACGGGGGATGCGTGGGAGCCGATGGGAACCTGGGGCCTGGAGCTGGCGGACGAGTGGCGCGCGCTCGAATTCCAGATGACGCCGCGAGCCGGCTGCCGCGAGTGGGCGCTGGACTTCGTCTCACAGGGCCCGACCGAGGCGTGGCTGGATGACGTCTTCGTGGGGTACGTGGGCGCGCCGGCCCCGATCTGGCCGCCCGAAGGCCCCGCGGTGAAGGACGAGGCGACGCTGCTGTACCTGCCCTTCGAGGAGCCCTTCAACGAGTATGCCTTCTTCGTGAAGGAACCAGTGAGCTTCACGGAGGAGGGCCAGGGCCGCTTCGGCAAGGCCGTGGTGCTGGGGGGCGATAGCTACCTGGCCTGCTCGGCCAATGGGAACCTGGACCCCTCGCGGGGCACGATCGAGCTGTGGTTCAAGCTGCTCGCGCCCGGCAACGATACCGTGAACCATCCCTTCGTGAGCGTGCCGGGGCCCGAGGGCATGACCCTGTGCAAGGACCAGTACAGCCATATCTCCTTCGGGTTCAGCAGCGGCTGGCGGACCCTGAGCCGCGCGACCGCCATGGGGTACGCCTACGCCTGGCAGCCGGGCGTCTGGCGCCATATCGCCGCCTGCTGGAACGAGGAACTGATGCAGGTCTTCGTGGACGGCAAGCTGGTGGCGTGGAGCGAAAGGCCGAAGCTGTCGCGGGCCCTGGGGCCCGAGCTGCGGATCGGGTCCGCGGACATGGAGGTAGACGACCTGCGTATCTCGCGGGTCGTGCGGTACCGGCTTGCCGTGACTGCGGCACCGGAGACAGAGGCCGGCAAGTGACGGGATGGGGCAGGAGCGCGCAGGCCGGGACAGGCAGGGCGGTCGGGGGGTAAGGGGCACGCATAGCCGCGGAATCTGCGTTATGTATAGTGACGCTTTGCCCCCGTGGGAGGGCTAGCGTGGTTCGTGCGCCAGGGCGACGGCCCTGCAGGGGGACTCCTGTCCCCCTGCACCCCCTGCTGGGGAAGCCCGCTTCCCCAGACTCCTATCCACTCGCGGCGTTCGTGAGGGGGCCGCGCAAGGGCTCGTCCGCGTGAGATTGGGGGATGCCGTGCGGCCACAGAGCAGACCACCGCCCGGCCACCCCCGCAGGCTAAAGCCTGCGACTACTATCGGCCGCCGTCTCTGCACTGAACGGACCTCGCTCGCCATCGAGACCACGCGCCACCCGTAGTCGCGGGCTTTAGCCCGTGGCGGTGGTGGTGTGGTGATCGCCACAGCCCCGAGGCAGGGCTTCTGCCTCGCGTCTGAGGGCCCCGTGCCTCACCGTCCAGGTCGGAGGCCGGTGCCGGCCATACCCCCGTGCTCCCGGCAGAACTTCACCCCCGGCTCGTACCACTCGGTCATGTCCAGCGGTGTGCGCCCGCGCTCATCCCGCGCGTTGATGTCCGCGCCGCGAGCCAGCAACATCGCCGCCAGCTCGAAGTTGACGTCCCGGTAGTAGAATTCCCGGGCCGCGCGGTGCAAGGGCGTCTCGCCCTCGTTGTTGGCGGCGTTGGGGTCCGCACCGTGCGCGAGCAGTGCCTCGGCCGTCTCGATCTGGTGGGGCAACTGCGACTGCCACAGGAGGCAGTGAAGAGGCGTGTTGTCGCTGCGATCCCGGGCGTTGGCGTTGCTTCCGTGGTCCAGCAGAAGCTTGACGATCTCGCAATGGCCCTCGTGCCCGGACATGGCGGCCTCATGGAGGACTGTTCGGCGAGGACTGCCGAAGACAAGGTCTCCACCGGGCACGATGGTGTCGGGGTCGGCTCCGGCATCGAGGGCCTTCCGGACGCCCTCCACGTTGCCGAATCGCGCCTGCTTCACCAGCTCGTCGGCAAGGTGCTCGCGGGCGTGCGACTTCCACACTCCTCGGGCCGCCCAGAATCCCAGTCCCACCAGCACAGCCACCACAAGAATGGCCCAGCTCCACCTGACTCGCGATCCCCCTGTGACCTGTCGCACAAGTCCACCCCCTTACGGCCTTGCAAGCCTGCACCAGCAGCAACGCAGGCCGACCACCGGGGCTTGCCTTGTCATCGCTGTCTTCCTCCGCACGTGTGTTGGCTGCATTCTACACCGTCGCCAGGCTCTCTCGGCAGCAGCCTCCCCAGGAAGGGCAGCCGCCGATGCATCCACGGCCGGAGGCTGCCGATTGGGCTCTGTCCGTGGCGCTGAAGACGGCCCTGCTGCGGGCGATAGGCGTGCCGGCGCTAAGGGCGATGCACAGCGGGCGTCTGTATGCCCAGGTCTACGCGCCCGGGCGGGGTCTGTGGCAGGTGTCTCTGGCGCCGTGGCGAATCGTCTCGCACAACCCAGGCACTCGCCCGGCGGCCCGATCCGGCAGCAAGGGATGTAGGAGGTACACGGGATGAAGGTCAAGGAAGGCGATGTGCTCGTCTGTCAGTGCGACGACTGCGACGCGGAGATCACCATCATCAAGGCCTGCTCGACGGAGTCCTGCGGCGAGTCCTGCGACATCGAGGTAACCTGCTGCGGCAAGCCGATGGTACTGAAGAAGAAGGAGAAGGGCCACTGCTGCTCGCGGCGCGAGTAGGACCGGCAGTGCACTGACCGGAGGCCCGCAGAAGGCCCGCCGGCAGGCGCGTGAGCACGGGCGTGACGGGCCATGGCTGCACGGCGGCGCCGGCCCAGGAGGCGCCGTGCAGCCATGGCCCGTCACGCC
>CAZSOQ010000075.1:0-22225 GCA_964608495.1 uncultured Armatimonadia bacterium
GGGAAGGAAGGGCCCGGGGGCAAGGGAAGGGGCCAAGTCGCTGCGGCTGAGCCCGGGCATGAACGAGGCGGCCGAGACCGGCCTGGAGGTGAGAATTGGGTGAAGGGAACACGAGGCGAAGGGAGGACAGGGGCCTGGTGGACAGGCACGGGGCTCGCCGCGGTACTGGCGGCGGGCCTGTTGCTGCTGGGCGGTGCCGGGGCAAGCGGAGCGGCCGTGGCCGGGGACTTCCCCGACGATCCGCTGGGGGACGTGGTCAATGAGCGATGGCCCTGTGGCGTCCCGCTGGGCGGGATCGGCTGCGGCCACGTGGAGGTCATGACCGACGGGAGCCTCGGCGGCGTCACGATCAACAACAACTGGGACCGGCCGGTAGGGTGGGTGCGAGGGGGCTTCTTCGCGGTCTACGGGCGGAGCGGCGACCGGAGCCACGCCTGCCTGCTGCGGCTGGGGGGCAAGGACGAGTACAGCGGCGTCGAGAACGTGCAGGAGGTGCGCTTCCGGGGCCTGTACCCGCGGGCCGAGGCGTCGTATGAGGACGAGCGCCTGCCGGTGAGCGTGCGGATGCATGCCTGGTCGTCGCTGGTGCCGGGCGATGCGGACGCCTCGGCGGTGCCGGCGGCCGTGTTTGACCTGGCGGTGACGAATCCCGGCGGGCAGAGCGCGGACGCGGCCCTGCTCTTCGCCTGGCCCAACCTGATCGGCTTCGGCGGCGATCGGGATACCGAGTGGCGGGACTACAGCGGGAACGTGCAGGAGCCGTGGCAAGCCGGCGACCTGCGGGGCCTGCGGTATGCCACCACCGCGCAGTGGCAGGGGCGACAGCGAAATACGTGGGGCGAGTATGTGGTCTGCGCGCAGGCTGGGGAGGGCGGCGAGGTGGAGGTGCTGCCGCTGTGGGACGCGGCGGCGAAGTCGCCGGGCTTGTGGGCCGCCTTCGCGCGGGAGGGACGTCTGGTGGCGGGCGAGCCGGGAAGGGCCAGGCGGGCGGAGCCCGCCGGGGCTGTGGCCGTTAGGATTCCCCTGGGCGCCGGTGAGACGCGGACGGTGCGGTTCATCCTCGCCTGGTTCACGCCGCACCTGGTGACCCAGCATGACGAGAGCGTGGGCCTGGGTGGGTCTGACAGCTCATCGGCCGGCGTGGAGGCGGCCTGGGACGGCGACCTCACGAGCCGGTGGAGCACGGGCCGGCCCATGCGGCCGGGGGATGGCTTCGAGCTGCGGCTGGCGGAACCCGCGGTCGTGTCGGGCCTCGTGCTGGACTCGTCGCCTTCGCCGAACGACTGGCCGCGCGGGCTGCAGGTATACCTGTCGGGGGACGGTGAGCACTGGGACCGCGTGGCGGACCTGTCGGAGGCCGAAGCGGAGGCCCGGCAGGAAGCGGGGGAACTGACGGTGACCTTCGCGCCGGCCAGGGTGAGGGCCATCAGGCTGCGCCAGAAGGGCGAGACCGACTACTGGTGGTGGTCGCTTCACGAGCTGCGGCTGCTGGGCGAGGACGGGAAGGCGCTGGGGATGAAGGGCGCGCGGGCCACGGGAGTGCTGAAGCGTGTGGCTACGCGGCGGGTCGAGGAGGACGCGGGACACTGGTACGAGCGGCGGCTCAAGAGCGCGGAGGATGTGGCGCGGTACGTGGCGGGCAACGCGGGGCGCCTGCTCGAGGGCACGAGGGAATGGCAGGACCTGCTCCTGCGGTCGAGCCTGCCGAGCTGGCTGAAGCTGAAGCTCGTCAACGATGTGTTCAGCATGTACGCCGCGACGGTGCTGACGCGGGACGGGCGCTTCTCGGTGCTGGAGAGCCCGCGGGACATGGGCGGCGCGCTGGGGACCATGGACCAGCGGATGGCGGCGCACGCCTTCTACGCGCAGGCCTTCCCGGAGCTGGACAAGAGCGAGCTGCGGCTGTTCGCGCAGTGCCAGCGCAGCGACGGGCGGATCACGCATTTCTGTGGGAACGTGCACCAGGCCATCGGGAGGGCGGACGTGGGGTATGGGGTGACGGACTGGCCGGACCTGAGCTGCTCGTTCGTGCTGCAGGTGGTGAAGCTGGGGCAGTGGCTTGGGGACCGGAGCTGGCTGGAGGAGATGTGGCCGCACGTGCGGGCGGCGATGGAGTGGCTCGCGGGGGCCGACAAGGACGGCGACCTGATCCCCGAGGGCGGGAGCACCTACGACTACGAGCAGCTCCCGGCCGGGGCCTTCGTGTACTCGGCGTCGTGCTACCTGGGCGCGCTGCTGGCGGCGGAGCGGTGTGCGGAGGTGCTGGGCGAGAGCGATCAGGCCGGGGAGTACCGGCGGCGCTTTGAGGCCGTCCAGCGGTCGGTGATGACGGGCCTGTGGAACGGCGAGTCCTTCATCAAGTGGAACAAGCCGGCGGATCGGGACTGCAACCCGAACAGCTTCGTGGCGGCCCTGGCGGGAGACTGGCTGGCGCGGCTGAGCGGTCTGGGTGACACTTTGCCGCCGGGGATCGCCGAGCGCGAGGTGGAGCAGCTCATCGCCCGCCACCTGCTGGCCTTCGAGCCCGTGCCGCCGATGGAGGTGACACCGCGGGGGTACATCGCGACGGGTGCCTGCTTCCTGCTCCAGCACCAGCCCTACCTGGGCTGCGAGGCGATCTACCGGGGCTACACGGACCAGGGGCTGGAGGTGCTGCGGCGGGTCTACGAGGTCGGCTGGGTGCAGAACCACGTGCCCTGGGACCAACCGCTGGCCTTCAACGCGCCGGGGGGCGAGAGGGGCGGGCTGCGGGCCTACATGACCAATCCGGCGAGCTGGCACGTACTGAACGCGCTGTCGGGCGCCTCGCTGAACCTCTTCGACGGCGTGCTGTACCTGAGCCCGCGGCTGCCGGAGGGAGCGGAGTCGCTGTCCATGCCCGTGTTCCTGGGCAGCCTGTGGGCGTGGCTGGACTGGGAGCCGGGGAAGAGGCTGGCCCTGCGCGTGCTGCGGTGCGCCGGCGAGAGGGCGCCGACGATCCGTAGCGTGGCGGCTGACGGGAACGGCCCGCCGATGGCCCTGCCGGAGGCCTTCGTGGCGCAAGAGGGGGCCGTGCTGGACCTGACGGGCTTCGAGGCGCGGCTGCGGCCGGTGGCGCGGGCGCAGAGGGCCACCGCGCTGCGACGACCAAACGATATCGGGATGGGTCCGGCCGAGTGGAAGGTGGAGGCCAGGCCGGACAGGGCGCCCTATCGGGCCTCCTATGCCCTGGACCGCGAGCCGGCCACCCGCTGGGCCACCGGAGCCCCGATGGCCGGTGGGGAACGGATCACCGTGGATATGGGCGAGACGCGTGAGGTGGGCGCGGTGTGGATGCTGCTCGGGGCGGAGACGAAGGACTGGCCGCGGGGGCTGCTGGTGGAGGTGTCGTTCGACGGGCGGCGCTGGATCATCGTGGCCGAGCTGGACGCGGCCGCGTCCAGAGCCTGCGTCGAGGGCCCCTGGTGGAAGCTGGAAATGCCCGGCGGCCGGGTCAAGGGCCGCTACCTGCGGCTGGTGCAGACAGGCTCGGAGCCCGGGACCTGGTGGGGCATGCACGAGCTGTACGTGCTGCCGGCACGCGAGGAGGATCGGTAGCCCTTGGCGCGGGTCGCGGGCGGCCCCCGGGCGGCGTGTCTGGCGCTGGGCCTGCTGGCGGTGGCGCACGGAGCGGACAATCACACAGGTAGGTGCCCGACGATGGGACGTATCGCCAGCGTGCGATCTGGCCCGCGGGGCGTGACGGCGGAAGGAGAGACCGGGAGCGTCGAGGTGGGGTACTGGTCAGCCCGCGCGGTGCGGGTGACGTGGCGGAAGGCGGGCGGCGAGCCCTCGTGCCGGCTGGCGTGGCTCGAGCCGGCAAGGGAGCGGCTCGGGGAAGCGTCGTCGGCGGAAGACGAGGAGACGGCGCGGGTGTGGCTGCCCGGCGCGGACGTAGGCCGGGTGCGCCTGCGCAAGGACGACGGCGGCGTCGAGCTGCTGGACGCCCACGGGAAGGTCCTGACCGCCGCGAGCGCCGGGGAAGGCGCGGACGGACGCGTCCGGGTGAGCTTCCCCCTGCGACCGGAGGAGAGGCTGTTCGGGCTGGGGCTGCAGCTTCACGCGCTGGACCAGCGGGGACGGAAGCGGTTCCTGAAGATCAACGCCGACCCGAAGGATGACAGCGGGAACGCGCACGTGGTGGTGCCCCTGCTGCTGTCCACGGGCGGCTATGGGGTCTTCGTCAATACCCACGAGTACACGTGGTGGGACCTGGGAGCCGACGACCCCGAGGGCTGGTGGGTCGAGGTACCCGGCGGCGGAGCGGAAGTCTGCCTGCTGCTCGGGTCGCTGCGCGAGCAAGTGCGCGAGTATCTGGCTCTCACGGGGCGGCCGGCGCTGCCGCCGAAGTGGGGGCTCGGGTTCTGGTATCGCCCCAAGTCCGGGTGGGACGAGGCGGAAGTGAAGAGCGTGCTGGAGGAGTTCGCGCGGCGCGACCTGCCCTGTCAGGTCGTGGGGCTGGAGCCGAGCTGGCAGACCCACGCCTACCCGTGCTCCTACGTGTGGAACCGGGAGCAGTGGCCGGACCCGGCGGCCTTCGTGGGGTGGCTGGACGAGCGCGGGATGAAGCTCAACCTGTGGGAACATGCCTATGTCCACGAGACGTCGCCGATCCACGGGGCGCTGAAGGACGGCGGCTTGGTGGGTGACGCGACGGTGTTCGGGGGCCTCGTGCCCGACTTCACGCTGCCCGAGGCGAGGCGGGTCTTTCTGGACCTGCACGAGCGCGAGCACCTGAGCATCGGCGTGGCGGGCTTCAAGCTGGATGAGTGCGACGGAGCGGACTACACGGGCGGGTGGTTCCTCGGCGACGAGGCGCGCTTCCCGGGCGGGATGAGCGGCGCCCAGATGCACAACGTGCTGGGGTATCTGTACCAGCGGACCATGCACGAGGCCTTCGAGGGCCGGGGGCGGCGGAGCTACTTCCTGTGCCGGGCGAACCACGCCGGCGGGCAGGCCCAGGCCACGTGCAACTACAGCGACTGGTACGGCCTGCGGGAGTACGTGCGGATGCTGGCCAACGCGGGCTTCGGCTGCAGCCCGTGGTGCCCCGAGGTGCGGCACATTGACGACACGGCGGACTTCGCGCGGCGCGGCCAGGTGGCCTTCACCTCGTGGCTCGCCATGATCAACGCCTGGTCAACGGGGATGCGGCCGTGGGACAAGGGCGGCGAGGCCGAGGCCGTCTTCCGCCAGTACGCCCGGCTGCGCGAGGCCCTGCTGCCGTACCTGTATGCCGAGTGGGAGGCACAGGGGCGGACGGGCCTGGGCCTGACGCGGGCGCTGGCCGTGGACTTCCAGGAGGACGAGCGCAGCCTGGCCGTGGACGACGAGTACCTGCTGGGGCGGTGGCTGCTGGTGGCGCCGGTGATGAAGGGCGAGGCGCGGAAGGTGTACCTGCCGCCGGGGCGATGGATGGACTGGTGGACCGGCGAGGTTCACGCGGGCTCCGCCGAGCTTGAGTATCACGCGCCCGTTGAGCGGCTGCCGATGTTCCTGCGAGAGGGCGCCGTGGTGCCGATGCTCGGGCCGGGCGAGGATCCCTTCGGCCGGTGGCGGCGGCTGCGCCTGCTGTGCTGGCCCGCCGACGCGCCGACGGACCATGAGCTGTACGATGACGACGGCGAGACGACCAGATACCTGGAGGGCGAGTTCTGGCGCCTGCCGGTGCGGCTGCAGCAGACGCCGCACGGGGTGCAGTTCGGCTTGGGCGACCCGCAGGGGGAGCTGCGGCCCTGGCTGAGGCGGGTGGTGGTCGAGGTGCGGGGGATGGAGCGGGAGCCCGGGCGAGTGCTGGTGAACGCTCGTCCGCTGCCGGAGCTAGCGGCGGGCGCGATCGAGGCCGGCGCCGACGGCTGGGCCCACGTGGGGGACAGGCTGCTGGTGGGCCTTCCCGCGAGCGCGGGACTGGTGCTCGTCGCCGTGCCCTAGACCCAGGACGCAAGGTCGGACAGCCGTCGCAGACAAGGGCCCTGCGGGGCGCGCGGCCTACCGCGCAAGTCGGCCTTGCGCAGGGAGGTCTGGACATGCGGAACTGCCCTGATTGGCTGCTTGCCGCTTGCCTGCTGGCCGTTGCGGCACTGGCCCAGGCCCAGGACGCGCCGGCTGCGCCGGCAGCCGGCCCCGCCCTGACGTGGGCGTCGGATCCCGTTCTCCCGGACGAGACCGTGGTGCTCCTGGGCGGCCGGTTCGGCGGTGAGGCCGCGGTCGAGGTGGCCCGGCTGGGCGATGGCGACGCAGGCACGCCTGGACGGCTTTCCGAGCTGCCCGCGGAGCGCTGGCAGGCCCTGCGACCGGTGCAGGCCAGCGACAGCTCGCTCAAGGTCGTCCTGCCCCGGGACTGGCAGGGGGGCGCTTACGCCTGCCGTGTGCGCACCGACGGCAGGACCACGCGGGCCGTCGTCCTCAACGCCCCGGACCCGTGGTGGATGCAAGGCGACGGTGGCGAGAGCGCCTCGCCCGGTGGCTGGCTGAGAGTGTTCGGCAAGTGCCTCAGCTTTCGCGGCTACGCGGGCCTCAGCACGGCGCCGGAGAGTCTGGCCCTGCTGCGCGGCGCCGACGGCAAGGGGCAAGGGCTACAGGCGAAGGAAGCGTCCTGCTACGCCCTCTGGTTCGACCTGCCCGCCGCCCTTGCCCCGGGCGACTACACGGTCTTGGTTCATAACGGCTACGGCGGTCCGGCGACCTGGCGCGAGGTCGGTGCCCTGAGCGTCAAGCCGCCCGAGGCGTGGCCGACACAGGTGCTCAACGTCGCCGAGCTGGGGCTGGAAGGCGCGCTGAAGGCCGCTCAGGAGCAGGGCGGCGGCGTGGTCTACCTGCCGCGCGGGCGCTATGAGGTGAAGGGCGCCCTTACGCTCCCGCCCCTGACCACGCTCAGGGGCGAGGGCATGGGGCTGGTGAGCCTGTTCTGGCCGGACCTGGACCAGCCGCCCGACAGCCTCATCAGCGGCAGCAAGTTCCGTCTCGAGGACCTGAGCATCTACTGCCAGAACCACCGGCACGTCGTCCAGGACGCACCCGGCTCCGACGGCATGAAGATCAGGCGCGTGCGCATCAGGGCCGACTGCCTGTTCATGGCCCTGGGGCCGGGCGAGACCTTCCGCGGCCGCACGGCAATCGCGTCCATCCGCCAGACCGGCGCGGCGATCCGAGTCGTAGGCAGGAACTTCGAGATCTCCGACTGCGACATCTACGGCTCGAACCAGGGCATCTCCATTGACCCTCACCACTTCACAGGCCCCGGCGGCGCTCCCCGCTGCGGGGTCATCGCCCGCAACCGAATCTGCTACGGCGGCCAGGGGTACATGCTCGAGAACCTGGACGGCCTCATCTTCGAGGGCAACGAGGTGATGGGCGCCGACCTGGCTTCGGGAGGCAATGGCATCAACACCTTCTGGAACAACTACTGCCAGAACCTCTACTTCGCCCGCAACCGCGTGCATGACATCTACGGCGCGGATCGCGAGATGATGACGCTGGACGCGGCCGGCGGTGCCTACTTCGGGAAGGTGGCGCGCGTTGACGGCACGCAGATGACGCTGGCCGGCGACCCCGAGTACCGCACCTACGAGCCCAAGCCCCACACCGACTGGACGGGCGCCGCGGTGCTGATCCTTCACGGGCTGGGCGCGGGCCAGTGCCGACGCGTGGTGCGCAACGAGGGCCGCGAGTGGCAGATTGACCGGCCGTGGGACCTGACGCCCGACGACACATCGCTCATTTCGATCACGCCCTTCCGCGGACGGTACCTGTTCGTGGGCAACGAGTTCACCGACGGCGGCGCGGTGCAACTGTACGCCATGTCCATTGACTGCGTGGTGGCTGAGAACACGGGCACGCGGATGGATGGCTTCTACGCCTGGGGCCGCAACCCCCACGGCTGGGGCTGGCAGCCCTCCTGGTTCTGCCAGTTCCTGGACAACAGGATCACGGAGGGGAACGGCTACGGCTACCGGGCCGCCTCGCTGAGCACCTTCACGAGCGACAACGACGAGCAGTACGGCGGGCCGCTGGCGCGCTGCGGGATCCACCGGCGCAATGTGCTGGAGAACAACGCGCGGATCCGCGTGCGAGGGACCACGGAAGACGCCGTCGTCGAGCACTGCATCGTGCGCAACAACGACCAGGGCATCGAGGTGCAGAGCACGACGGAGGGCGTGCTGCTGAGGGACAACACCTTCGAGAAGGTCGCCACGCCCTACGCCGGGGACGGGCTGGAGAAGACCTGCGTCCTGCCGTCGCCGGGCTGAGCGGCGCCCCAAAGACGGACCGCCGCGCCGCCACCACCGCAGGCTAAAGCCTGCGACTACGGAAGGCGTCGCACCTTGCGCGCTTGCGGGGCTGGCGGAGGCACCGCCTGCAGCGCGGGGAGGCGCGGGAGCAGTCGGGCGCGGGAGGGCGGCTACCGCAGGCGCTGGAGGACCAGCGGCCTCATGCCACCGGCGGGGTAGAAGAGGTTGTCCTTGTGGTTGATGTCCACCTGCAGGTCGCCCTCGGCCGACCAGATGCGCATGGTCAGAGCGTCGGCGACCATGTAGCGGCCCTCGAGCATGGGGACCTTCACCGTGGCCGTGGTGTCCTTGTCGGCACCGACGAGCAGGTAGAAGCGGCCGCGAGCCCAGCCGTTGGGGAAGAAGAGGCGGGCCTGGGCGGGCACGCCGTTGGAGGTGGTGGCCGGGATGTCCATGCACAGGCCCCAGCTCTCCTTCTCGATGCGGCTGACGATGTCGGTGTAGGTGCGGAGGACGCGCATGCCGGGCTCGCCGAGGTAGCAGTAGACGCCCGTGACGCCGGGGTCGCTCCACAGGGAGGGAAGGCCGGGGTAGGCCATGCTCATGGCGGCCATCTGGCACCAGCGCTCGAAGGCCGCGGCCTTGGTGGGGTAGGGCTGGTCCATCCAGCCGGCGGACTCGGTCATGGCGCGGTTCCAGGAGAAGAAGCCGTGGCCCTTGGGGGCGGCGGCGAAATCGGCGAAGCGGGAAGCCTCGGTGTCGCCGAAGCAGAAGACACGGCCGCGGAAGGCGTCGGCGATGTGGCTGAGCTCGCCCGGGTTACCGGTGCTCATGCTGGTGCGCGTAGCGTAGTCCACCAGCGTGCCGTCCACCGGCGCCAGCAGGTAGTGGTAGTGGACGTTGTCAAGGGGCGTCCAGTCCAGGCACAGGTAGTCGAAGCCGATGGTTTCGAGGAGCTGCTTGGCCGTCTCGCCCGCCCACTTCTGCCAGTCGTCGGACAGCCAGTTGAGGAAGACGCCGCGGAAGCCCAGGCCTGGGCTGAGGACGTCCTTGCCGTCAGCGGTCTTCATCACGAGCTTGGGGCGGTTCTGGTAGGTGTAGTCCTGGGGGAAGATCTCGGTGCAGTTCCAGCCGACGGCGGCCTTGTAGCCGAGCTCGTGGACGCGCTGGACCCAGCGCTGGTACCAGGTCACCTGATCGGGCGGCACCTCGCCGGTGACGATGCCCAGGTAGGCGATGTGGGCCCCGCCGGACCAGAGCAGCTCCTCGTCCCAGCTTACGGCCTCGTCGAGGGTGCTGGGCACGGGCCGCTCGGTGGGCGCGGCGCCCGACCACAGGCTCAGCCTGGCGGCGAACTCGTCCAGGGGCGTGATCTTGCCGTCGGGCTCGATGCGAGTCATGGCGGGCGACAGGCCGCAGTGCCAGACAGGGCCGCTGGAGCCTGAGTGACGGACGCTGTGGCCGAAGGGCGCGGGGTCGAGGTACTCGACGATGTTCTCGTTGGCCCGGTAGTCGAGGACGCGCGAGCGCAGCAGGGACGAGGTCTTCAGGGGACCGTAGCCGTCCTCGAGGCCGAAGACGTAGACGAGGACGAGCTGGTAGTGCGTCTCGGGGAAGAGCCAAAGGAAGGTGTGGGGCGGGCGGAGGGACGGGTCCTCGGCGGGGCCGAAGTAGGCTGTGCCCTGGTAGGCCGGCACGTGGATATAGGCCTTCTTGGCGTCCTGCCACAGGCCGGCGACGCGATGGAGGGAGAAGACACTGGGGTCGGTCGGGTCTCTGAGAGCGCAGGTGGGAGTGATCTCCACGGGCTCGCCGTCGGGCTTGATCTCCTTGGTCGTGATCAGGTCTACCACGCCGTAGAGGACGACGAAACGGTGGGCGGCGGGGCGGGAGTAGTCGCCGAGGCCGCTAAGGGGCTCGTAGGCCCAGCGGTGGAGCTCGGCGGTCCAGGTCGAGCGCCGGCGCGAGAACTTGGGGGTCGGGCCCAGGTCGCAGCCGATGGCGTACTCGCTGGCCTTGCGGGCCTTGGCGACCAGACCCCACTTCTCGCGATCGCCCTCCGCGCGCTGGGGGACGTCAACGGTGACGCCGCCATACTCGACGGAGCGCCGCGTGAGGGTGGGCCAGTGGACCTCCAGGCCCAGGTCGCGGAACTCGATGGTGCGGTGGCCGAGGACCTGGACGCCGCCGTCGGCCTCGGGTCTGGCCCAGAGGCGGACGTAGCGCAGGGGCTGGCCCTCGACCTGCTTGCCGACGAGCCTCTGCCAGACCATGTCCTCGCCGGTCATGCGGGAGGGAAGCTGGAGCTTCTCCTCAAGACGCAAGTAGAGCTGCTCCTGGAGGTTGCGGGGCGCCACCAACTCGGGGGCGACCAAGCGGGGCGAGGCCGGCGCGGCGGTGGCAGTCTGTGCGGTCAGTAGCACCGTTACCCATGCGACTGCGAGGATAGCCTGCCTGAGCATGTGTACTCCCTCCGCCCATGTGGTTCGCGCGAAGACTCGGGTCCCGGAGAGCCCCGACCCCCGACCCGCGGACGGGTGGGCAGCTAGCCCGCGACCCACTCCACGAACTCGTCATAGCTCTTCGCGAACTGATCCAGCGTGCGAACGACGGGAAGGTAGTCGTCGAAGTCGGCGACGCTCATGCCGTCCGGCTCGTAGGCCATGCGGAAGAGCTTGCTCTTGAGCAGCTTGTCGAGCGTGCCCTCGGGCAGGGGCGTCCACAGGCCCCGAGGATCGAGCTGGCGAGGCTCGGAGTCGAACTGCTCCTGCTTGTCGGGGAAGATGGTGACGAAGATGGGCACGGGGCCGTCGTTGATGGACCGCAGGATGTTCCACGGGCCTCTGCCGGAGGCGGGCAGCGGATTGGCCCTGGTGAAGCCCAGTCCGCCCTGCTGGGGCGGGTGGCAGAGCATGCGGTACTCGCGCTGGCGGATGGCGGTGGTGCACCAGGTCTTCACTTCCTCCCAGTCCGCGACGCCCAGCGCCTCGAGCTCCTCGCCGACGGGGTCGTCCAGACGGCCGTCCATGTGGGTGCGGAAGGAGGTGAGAGCCGTCGAGTGGGCCTCGATGGCTCCCGCGAAGGCTATCTGCTGGGGGAGGGAGAAGTTGACCGTGATGTTCACGCCCATGCCCTCGGAGGTGACCTGGCAGCAGGCGTCAAGGCCCGCCCGCGTGCCGGGCAGCTTGAAGACGGTGTTCGGAGTGCCGCGCAGCTCTTCCTCGAGCTTGGCGTAGCACCAGCGTGCCTCCCTGATCATGGCCTCGGCATCGCCGGCCTGCTTGGGCGAAAGCTGGAGGGACACGTACCCGATGCGGCCCTCGGTGAGTTCCCACAGCGGGCGCAGGAGGCGGGCGTTGGAGACGACGACCTGGACCGTCATGGAGTAGGCTAGCTCGACGGGGCTGTAGCCGGGGTGCTGCTCCCTGAGGGCGTCGCGAACGGGCGTCCAGTAGCCGGGGTCCTCGGTGCGGGCGACGTTGACGAGGACGGGGTTGGTGGTCACGAGGCAGGCGCCGCGGCGCATCGCGCGGTACAGGTTGGCGGCGTAGTCGTTGCCCCAGTAGGTGTTCGTCTCGCCGCGAAGGGTCATGCGGGCCAGGGCGGCGAGGCTGCTGGTCTCGATGGACCGCAGCTCCTGCTGGGCGTCGTCCGTGAGGTCCTGGCGGCCCCAGCCGTGGAGCAAGGCGAAGCCGGACTCGCGCTGGGCGGCGAGGGCATCCAAGGAAAGGGCGGCGTCGCCGTGGCGGGCCGAGTCGGTGAGGTTCCAGTCGGCCAGCACGGAGCCCAGGTCCACGATGTTCGCGGCCACCAGCTCAGCGATGGCGGCCCGGCGGTCGTCACCGGCCCGGGCATACTCGGTGGCCAGCTCCTGGCGCCAATCAGCGAGGTGGTCCTCGAAATCCTGTGGGGGGACGCGAAACATCAGCCCTAGGAGCACCTCGTAGTCGGCGTCGGTCATCAGGGAACCTCCCAAGCAGTAGTGTGCATGTTGCTGGGCGAGTGGCCTCTGGATCAGGCTGGCCTGCATTGTACCCGGCGCCGTGGACAGTGGCAAGCCGAGGCCTGGGACAGCAGTGGCGTGGGGGCGGGGATGAGGCGGAAGTGGAAACAAAAAGGGTGCAGGCCTCGGCAGGAGGCCTGCACCCTTGGCTGCGATGGTGCCCCGATAGCTAGATCTCGGGCTCTTCGGGCGGCGGCGACACCAGGACGACGGTGGGCGCAGGGGGGTCCCTCGGGTCCGGGATGGGCAGCGGGCCCTGTTGGGCCACGAGGCCGCTCCCGGCGGCAGGCGTTACCGTCAACTGGGCGACCCCGCCAGCGGGGGCCATGGTCACGTTCACGTCATATTGGCCGACGGGGCCCTCGGTGCCGACGAAATCGCGGCCGCCAAGGGTGATCGTGACGGCTGCTCCCGCGACGGGCGCGCCCGCGAAGTCCTCGACCAGGACGGTGACGACGGCCCGGATCTGGGACGGCGGGCTGCCGCTGGAGCATCCGGACAGGAGCAGGCCCACACACAAGGTGGCCGCGGCAAGGATAACGAGGATTGGAGCTTTGGTCATCTAGAGTCGCCCCCCTTTAGCGATTCACCGAGAAGGGCCGCACGGCCTTGGTCTGTTGCCCATCTTCGGTCCGTGCCTCGAGCACCACCAGGTAGGTGCCTCGCGGCACTGCACTGCCGGTGCTGTTGGTCAGGTTCCAGGAGACCGAGTGAGTGCCGGCGGTCTCGGCGCGGTCGGTCACCAGCCGGCGCACGAGCCGGCCGGCGATGTTGCGCACCTCAGCGGTCACGGCCGCAGGACCGTTGAGCTGGAAGGTCACTACCACGCCGCCGGGGCCGGACTGCTGCACGCCCACCCCTGAGAGCAGAGTGCACTGAGCGCGCGGCACGATCTCGAGGACCAGATGGCGGGCGGCGCCGTCGGCGCCGCTGGTGAAGGTGTAACCACTGCTCGTGCGCAGGTGGGTCTTCTTGCCGGTGTCCTTATCCGTAAGGACGACGGCGTAGTCGGCGGGCACACTGGAGAGATCGGGAGCGGCGACCGTGACCTGGGTGTTGGGGAGGCTGGTCGTCACGACGGCCTCCCACTTCTGCGCCACGGCGCCGCTGCGCACGTCCACCGCCATGGGCGTGGCGTCCTGGCCGACGAAGTACAGGTCCACAGGCGAGACGCCCAGCGGCGGGTTGGCGACCTGGACGGCGCTGGCGCCCACACCGCAGACGTTCGCGCTGTCGGCCACGTCGCCCGCTCTGGCAACCAGGCGGATGACCGAGGCCTTGTCGCCCAGGTTCAGAGGGGCGACCTCAGCGGCCGCCGCGGCCTGCGGGGCGACGGTGATGGTACCCGCCTGGCCGGCGAGGATGAAGTAGCCCTTCCAGGCGTTCATGATGTTGGTGGCGTTGAAGGGATTGGCCTTGTTGAGGAGGAGCTCCCAGTCGGTGCCGTTGTAGTGCCAGGCGAAGCGGATCGGGACGTCGCCGAGCTCGACCTGGTTGATGTTGATGTCAACGCCGGCGCCGAGGGCGGTGGCGAAGGGATCGGTGATGATGCTCCAGCCCTGGGGAACGACGACGGCGACGTTGCCAGGGAGGATCTGGCCGTCAAAGTAGACGGTCTTGTCGTTGTCGTAGCGGGCGAAGTAGCCCTTGCCGACCACCAGGTTGACGACGCCTGTGACATCCGCGGGTGTGGCCCCGCGGTCCACGGTGTAGCCGCCGGCCGCGGCGTCGTAGTCAGCGACCGCCTTGGCGCCGAGGACCGCAATGGCGCGGCCCGCCACGTCCAGGGGAATACCGAGCATCCGGAGGCCCTTGGCGAAGGCATGCCAGAAGGGCGTCTGGAAGGTGGCCTTGCTGTCGGCCGCCTCGAGGGCCTTGCCGTCAACGTCCTGCGAGCCCACCGGAGCCGTGACCTCGTACTGGGAGTTCTGCTTGAGGTCCTGGGAGAGGGTCAGACGCACGACCTTCTTGTCGGTCTGCACGGCGACCTCGGCCACGGGCACCGTCACGGCCGCAGCGGAGCTGACGCCGGCGATCTTCTCGGTTACCTGCCAGTTGCCGGCGGTGGTCAGCGGCGCGGCGGACTTCATCTCCTTGCTGAAGGTCACGTCCACGGTCCTGTTGGTGCCGTTGCGGATGAAGGCCGCGCCCTCAACCATGGGCTTGGCCTGGAGGACGAAGCTCTTGATGCCGCTGGCCATGATGTTGCCGAGCGAGTCGGCGATGTTGGTCGCGGTGACCCTGTACTGGTGGCTCTCCTCGAGGGAGGCGCCCAGGGTGAGCTTGACCTCGGTGTCGCTCACTCGCTCAGCCTTGTTGATGGTGACGGGTGTCTGGGTGGCGACAACGCCCATGTCCTCGACGAGGTAGTTCGCCTCGTCGGTCGAGGTGACCGTGTCGAGCACCTCGTTGGCCTGGAAGGTGAGGTTGACGATGTTGTTGGAGCCACGGGCGCTCTGCAGAGCAGGCGGCTGGTTGTCCACGACCAGGGCGTTGGGGGCCTCGTTCCAGCCGCTGTCCTGGGTGCGGTCGGTGATTCGGGCGCGGAGGTTGACGGTCTGGAGAGCGCCGGCGAAGGGAGTGGGCCAGGTGAGATCGGCCTTGCGGGTGCCGATGACCACGGTCGTCCCGCCGGTGGCGGCGATGTTGGTCCAGGTGCCGTTGATGCGGTACTGGAACTCAACCTTGGTGGCGTTGCCGGCGCCGAAGTTGGCCCTGACCGCCACGGGGTCTTTCTGGCGCTCGACGAAGGTCCAGCCGGTGATGGAGGCGGGATCGGGCGGTCCCGTGGAGACCTCGGCCGCGCCGTTCTTCCAGGTGATGCCGGCGATCGGGGTGAAGGTGCTGTCCCAGACGAAGTTGTTGTTGGCGTCGGAGGTCTTGAACTGGATCGGGTAGGTGCCGGCGGCGGTGCCGTTGGCGAGCTTCACGTCGAAGGTGATGGAGGCCTGAGCAGCGTCAATAGTGCCCGTTCCGCCGAAGCGACCGGCGGCGAGAACCACGCCGTCGGCCTGCTGGCCGGCGAGCAGGTTCTGCAGGGCGGTGCTGTTGAGGGCGAAGTTCTCGAGGGTGATCTTGGTCTTGTCATAGGTGAGGTAGAAGCTGACGGAGCCGGCCCAGCCCGGGGCCGGCAGCCCGCTGATGTACAGCCCCATTTGCTGAGGCGCGGTGGCGCCCAGGTTGAAGTTGAGAGGTGTGGGCTTCAGCTCGACGGTCTGGGCATAGGCCAACCCCGTGATACAGGCCGCCACAACCCCAAGCAGCAAGAGAGTGCGGAGCGGTTTCATATTACTGGGCCCCCTCCTTATTTGCCTGCTCAGTGCCCGGGGCTTGGGAGGTGCCGGCGAAGAACTTGTTCCAGGCCCAGGCGAACAGACCGAAGTCCTGTCCCGAGATGTTGCCGTCCGCAGCACTCGTTCGCAGGGACAGGTCGTCGGCGTTGCTGTTAAGCGGAGCGATGTCGGCGAAGTCAAGGGTCTTGGAGTCCCCGTAGAAGGAGCTCCAAGCGGCTGCGAACAGCCCGAAGTCACCGCCGTCAATCTGGCCGTTCCAGTTGAGGTCGCCGTACAGGGGCACGGCGACGGTGCTGAAGGAGCCTTGGGCGGTCAACTGGGTGAGGCCCTGGTCCTTGACCGAGACAGTGCCGGTCCCAAAGGCGAGCGCCGTGACGGTGACGCGCCCGCCGGACGTGAAGACTATGTCACAGACGTGCTTGGGGTCCTTGCTGGGATCAGTGAGCAGACCCACGCCCCAGAGGCCGTTCATGTTGGCGACGTCCGTGGCCAGTTCGGCGAAGAAGACCGGGGACTCGTTGGCGTCCACGCTCTTTGGGAGCTTGTAGATGTCGGCCCCGGGGATGATGTCCACGAGCCAGGTCTGGTTGGCGGCGGCGGCCGTGTCCACCGTGTAGTCAGTGGGCACGTTGAGGCGGAAGACGACGAGCCTGGCGGCGGCGGCCCCGACGACGCTGAGCTTGGCGACGTAGCGCCCCGTGAACTTGTTGTCCTGGTCCCTGTGTGGCTGCACCTGCACCTGGAGCGACCCAGCGGCGTAGGCAGCAACGACGGCGAGCAGAGCCAAGACGGGTAAGACACCGCGCCACAAGCGCACCATTGCGATTGCCCCCTATTGCGGGATTACCTCAAAGGCCAGACAGCGCCGACTGAGAACTGCACGCCGTCTGAGTCAAAGTCCCAGTAGTCGGTGGCGAAGTTGTAGCGCAGGTCGGCGAAGACCTGCTTCCACTGGGCTCCAGCCACCACGTGGCCGGCGAAGGAAGTTTCCTTGGCGTCGGCGGTGATACCTGCAAGCGTCCAGTCCGCGTCTACGCTGGCCAGGCCGACGCCGAGGCCGTAGTAGAAGTCGGGTGTGCTGGGCCGCTCCTCAGGCTCGGCGTTAAGCGTCCACCACACGTAGCTGAGGTCGAGCTGCCACAGGTCGCCCTTGACCGCCATGGGGCCGGCCGTCGAGGCGACCGTCTTCTTCACGTCGTTCCAGCCCCCGGCGACCAGCCAGTTGTCGAAGCTCCACCGGGCACGCATACCCCAGTTGGTACCGAAATCGCCCAGGTCGGCATAGGACAGACCAAGCTGGATCGTCTGCTGAGCCGGGGCTTCGTCCGCGGCGAAAGCAACGAAGGCAGGCATGACCAGTAGTATCACCATCCCCAGTGGGACAGCGAAGCGTTCGGCGGTGCCCAAGGTCATCACCCTCCCTGATGTTGGAGCGCTCCAGATACGGGCCGCGGGGGATTTATAGCACCGGCCAGAGGCCTTGTCAAGGAAAACTGTGCCGGGGGCTGCCCTTGCCGGACTTGAGCGAAGGGCGTGTCAGTGCCCTTCCGCCGAGGGTCCTGTCGGCGAGGCAACCGGGGGCGCGGAGAGGGCCGGCGCGGGCGAATGGGCCCTGCCTTCCTTGGGCGTGGCGACGGAGGCGATTCGATTCCCGGGGAGCGGCGCCACCTGCTCGGGCTGCACGGCCGCCGAAGTGGCCGGATGGTAGACGGTGTACAGGCGGAGGAACTCGCCGAGGATGAAGACCGCGTCCGCGTGGTCAATCCGCTTGTTGCCGTTGAAGTCGGCGGCGGCGACGAGCTTGCCGGTGCTGGCGAACTTGCGCCAGTGCTTGACGAAGAGGAAGACGTCCTTCTCGTCCATCACGGCATCGCCGCTGAGGTCGCCGTCGCCCAGGTAGGGAGGCAGAGGCGGGGGGTCGCACCACGCGTGGGTGGCCATAGCGCCCAGGCACGCGCAGCACAGGGCGAGGAGAAGTATGGGCCGCCCTGGGAGGGCTGATCGCTTCATGCTGTCATGCTCCTTCTCCGACTGTCGAGCTGTGTCTGCCCCAGACCTATACAGGCCACACCGGGCGCGGACGGCACCAGGGCCGGCCCGTGCCGCGTGTCGGCGGGATAGGTGCTAGGACCCCGGGTGCCCGCCAAAGGTTCCCGAGCAATCGGCCCAGGACGGGTTCGCGCCGAGGCAGTGGCGCCGGCCGGGCGGCCGCACGGAGGGGCGCGAGGCGGGCGACAGGCCGGGAATCAGCCGGGCATGAGGTAATGATTGCGCTTGCCGTTGAGGGCGTCAACCACGAGCCAGACGACCATGGCGAAGAAATCGCCGAAGGCGAGGCCAAGGAAGAAGGGAAGGCCGATGATGAGTCCGCGGACGCTGCCGTACTTGAGCAGGGCGGTCTTGAGCAGCCAGCCGATGAAGGTGGAGAACCACAGGCGCTTCATGGGGTAGGTCTGCATCATGATGAATCCCACGGGATGGAAGGGGAACCAGACGAATCGCTGGCGCATCTTGACGAGCCAGCCGGTGAAGAGGCCGCCGGCGATGATCGAGCCGATGGCGACGGCACTGGCCGGGTGAGGCTTGCGGAGGAGGTTGCCGAGGATGCCGAAGCCGCCGAGGCCGGCCCACTTGGCCATCCAGGGGTTGCAGTTGACGGCGCCGTAGGTATGGAGCAGCCGGAGATTCATGTAGCAGGAGATGGCGGAGGCGAGGACGATGGCCGGGATGATGGCGGCGAGGAGCTTGCGCTGATCGAGGCGGGCGAGATCGGCTATCTTGAAGCTCTGGGAGAAGCTGGGCATGATGAAGGCCCGCAGGTCGGTCATGAAGCTGCGCTCGATGAACATGCCGACGGTGAGCTGGCGAGGGCCGAGGGCGGGGGTGCCGAGCAGGTTGGTCATGGTCTCGAGCCAGCTATAGGTGGCCTGGACGAAGAGCATGCCCGATTCGGCCACGACCTTGGTTAGGGCAACGGCGAGGATGGTGTAGACGGCGATCTGGCTGGCCGCCACCCAGAGGGACAGACCGGCCGAGGAGCACCAGAGGAGGATGCCGGTCACGCAGAAGCCCAGGAGGAGGAAGGCCGAGCGGTAGGTGATGGGCAGGCCGGGGTGGCGGTCGCCGCGCCAGGAAGACTGCCAGAGGTCGGCCAGGTGCTTGCGGGCGGTCCAGAAGGCCATGAGGGTGTAGGCGGTGTAGGCGCCGACGGTCTGATTGCCGAGCCAGCTTGGCTCGCCCCAGGTGGTCATCTCGCCGTAGACGCGCATCCCGAGCAGATACGCCACGATGCGCTCCAGGCGGTTGAACCAGAAGAAGAACCACATGGAGAAGCTGACCTCGCTGCGCAGGAGGACGGTGATACCGATGACGCAGGGCCACAGGTCGCCGCCGACGCCGCCGACGGCGCGCAGGGGTCCCTCGCGGAAGAGGGGGCTGAAGTCGTAGGAGAGCTTGAAGCCGGGGACGGAGGGGAAGTAGAACTTCAGCCCTGCCTGGGTCTGGAGAATCACGGCGACGAGGAAGCCGATCCACATGAGGGGATTGGCGTAGAAGCCGCCCCTGGCAAGGGGATGCTCCCAGCCGCGGGTCATCTCGAGGGGCAGAGCCACGAGGGGGTAGGAGAGCTTCTCGCCGTCGGCCCACTGGCGGTGGAAGAGGACGGCCAGGGCCAGCACGAGGCCGTAAAGCAGGAAGGTGTAGGCGCTCCAGGCCGCCAGCGGCACCCACCACACGCCCCAGGGGAGGACCTGCCCGGGGCCGAGGCCCTCGTGGAAGGGCACGATGACGGCGGGGTCGCTGGGCGAGAACCAGGTGGGGATGTAGCGGAAGAAGAGATCGGCCCAGCCGTTCTCGGGGGTGGCGTAGTAGTAGGGCGTGGTGACGACGGGGATGAAGACGTTCTCGGCGCCGTGGCCGGGGACGAGGGTAGAGAAGAGCAACATGCAGTAGATCAGGAGGAGCTCGACGCGGGAGAGCGGCCAGCGTCGGCTGATGAGGCGGAGGAGGGGGTTGACGACGACGAGGAGGAAGAAGAGGACGAAGAGGGCGCCGGGGGGCAGGTGCTGGGCGCCGAGGAAGGTGTCGGAGAGGTAGACATCCACGTAGGGGATGACGACGCTGAAGGCGACGGTAAGCAGGAAGCCCAGCACCACGGCTCGCGCCGATAGGCGCCCCTGGGGGACGCGGTCGGGCTCAACCTGGACGGCGGTCAGTCTCGCGGAAGGCGCTCGCTCGGGCTGCATGTCGGGCTCTCTGTGTTTCGTCTCCCGCCAGGGGCGGAAGGCGGGGCCGTGTCGGTGCCGGCAAGCCGTGCCGGGGCGCGGAAGCCCGGGCCGGCGGCGGACCGGTGGGCGGCCTCCGCCCTGGTCGGTGGTTAGAGCACGCCCTTGGTTGAGGGCACGCCTCCGCCAAGACGAGGGTCAATAGTAGTGGCCTCGTCCAGGGCGCGACCGAAGCTCTTGAAGGTGGATTCGAGCAGGTGGTGGGTGTTGCGCCCGGTGAGCTGGCGGATGTGGAGGGTCATGCCGGCGTGATTCGCCACGGCCTGGAAGAACTCGCGGGCCAGCTCGGTGTCAAAGTCCCCCACCTTCGCCACGGGCAGGTCCAGGCGGTACTCGAGCAGCGGCCGACCCGATAGGTCGAGGGCCACGAGCACGAGGGCCTCGTCCATGGGGGCGAGGGCATATCCGTAGCGGCGGAGGCCCGCCCGGTCGCCGACGGCCTCGGCGATGGCCTGGCCGAGGACTATGCCCGTGTCCTCGACCAGATGGTGGGCGTCCACGTGGACGTCGCCGGCGGCCTGGACCTCAAGATTCAGGAAGCCATGCTTGGCGATGTGGGACAGCATGTGGTCGAAGAAGCCCACGCCCGTCGAGATCTCGCCCTGACCTGTGCCGTCGAGCTCCAGGTGCAGTCGGACCTCGGTCTCGCGGGTTTTGCGGGTCCGGTCGGCTTGTCGTTCAGCCATGTTGCTCATGTCCTCCTCAGCCGTTGGGGGGCGCGCGAGACACTCCGCCGCCACCGGGCCGAAGCGGGCCGTGGGGGCGGCGGCCGTCGAGCGCGGCCCTCAGTCCTGGTTTCCGGGCGAAGAGACGCGGTAGCGCAGGGCCTCGGCGTGCGCTGTGAGACCCTCGGCCTCCGCGAGCAGGATTACGTCCTCGGCCAGGGCGGCGACGGCTCGGTGAGAGGCCGAGATCACCGAGGTGAAGGTGACGAAGTCATGGACGGACAGGCCCGAGGAGAAGCGGGCGGCTCGGTCGGTGGGCAGGATGTGGCTGGGGCCCGCGGCGTAGTCGCCCAGGGGCACGGGACTGTTGGGGCCCAGGAAGAGGGCGCCGCAGGCCTGGACCTCGCTGAGCCAGGCGAAGGGGTCCTCGACGAGGAGCTGGAGGTGTTCGGGGGCGAGTTCATTGGCCAGGTCGAGGGCCTGGTGCAGGGATTCGACGATGACGAGGGCGCCGCAGTCGCTGAGGGACTGGCGGATGATCTCGTCGCGGTCGAGGCGGAGGAGAAGGTCGTCGAGGTGCTCGACGACCTGGTCCAGAAGGCCTTCGTCGGGGGTGATGAGGACGACGAGGTTGTCGCCGGTGTGCTCGGCCTGGGTAAGGAAGTCCACGGCGACGAGGCGAGGGTCGGCGGAGGCGTCGGCGATGAGGACGGCCTCGCTGGGGCCGGCGAGGCTGTCAATGCCGACCTGTCCGTAGACGAGCTGCTTGGCGGCGATGGCGTAGGGATTGCCGGGTCCGACGACCTTGTCCACGGCGGGGACGGAATCGGTGCCGAAGGCGAGGGCGGCGATGGCCTGGGCCCCGCCGATGCGGTAGACCTCGCCGACGCCGCACTCGACGGCCGCGACAAGGCGCTCGGGAGAGATACTGCCGTCGCTGCGGGGCGGCGTGACTATCACAACGCGCGGCACGCCCGCTACGGCGGCGGGCACGGCGGCGTGGATGACGGTGCTGGGGAGGGAGGCGGTCATGCCGGGGACGTGAAGGCCGGCCGAGCCGACGGGCTTGATGTGCTGGCCCAGCAGCAGGCCGTCGAAGTCCTGCAGCCAAGAGCGGGGGGCGTGACGCTCGTGGTAGCGATAGAGATTGTCCTTGGCGCGGCGCAGGGCGCGCAGCCAGTCGCGGTCCACCTCGCTGAAGGCGCGTGCGAGCTCGTCCTCCTGTACGGCGAGGCCCTCGGGCGTGGCCCCGGGCCAGTCGAAGCGCCGGGTGTACTCGATGAGGGCATCGTCGCCGCGCTCGCGGACGGCATTGACGATTTCAGCGGCGCGCTCGACCACTAGGTCAGGGAGGCCGGGGGGGGCCATCTCAGCGAGGGCCCGGACGGCCAGACGCAGGTCGTGGCGAGCGTCAATCAGCCTGAGCATCCCGTCCATCTTCCCACCTCCCGCTGGGCCCCTTTTCGCGGTGGGCCGGGAAGGACCTTCAGCCCGACACCGGCGGCCTGGGGCGTGGCGACCATTTTGCCCCCTCGCGGGGGGCCGCACAAGGGCGACAGAGGCAGTAGCGGACCGGAGGGCGTTGATCGAGCGGACAGAACCAAGGCAGGTGGTGGAAGGTCGTATGGAAAAGGATTCGACAGGAGAGGGCCGGTGGCGTAAGATACTCGTGTAAGGTATCGGACGACGATTCGCTGCACCGCTTGGCGCCTGAGGGCTCCCGCGCGGGAGC
>CAZSOQ010000076.1:0-22220 GCA_964608495.1 uncultured Armatimonadia bacterium
GGTCTCGACCGCCTTCAGGCTGCATGGGTAACGCGAGATCGGGATGACGACGCCCTCCCATTCGGGATCCACACGGCCGCTGTCGTAACTGATGAGGGCGCGCAGGGTGCCGCCCTCGACGGCGTAGACGTCGGCCACCGGACTCTGCGTCAGCTCCGACAGGCGCATGATGATGGACTGCAGGACCTCGTCGGTGGTCAAGCGCGCCGCATCGTCGATGCCCGCCTGCACGACGGTCTCGAGGTCATGGACCCGGCGCCGCAGCATCTCTTGCGACGCGCGTGCGGAGAGCGTGGCGGTGAGCAGCTCGGTCGCGGGGGCGAGCGTCGAGACCGCCTCCCGCAGCGCCGTCTCGGACGGACCCGTGAGCTCGAGCAGCCCAACGGCCCGGTCCTCCAGCAGAAGCGGAAGTAGACACGCGAAGGCCCCGTTTCTTGGGACGTAGCGTGGACGGCCGTCGGCGAGGGCCGCAGCGAGGTGCGGTGGGGCGGCCGCGGAGATGAGCTCGTGATGGCAGCGCATGGCCGGCCTATTCGTAGGGACGTGCGGCTCACCTGCGCCGAGCGCCGGCGCCTCGCGGGCCGACGTTGCCCCCGGGCGCCCGGCTGCGAAGTCCCTAAGGGGCTGCGATCCGCCCTGTCAGTGGGCAGAGGGGGGCCTCAGGAGCAGAGCCGTGCGGCGGGTCCTCTTCCTGTCCACCACGACGACTGAGCGCGCCAACTGGTCCTCCCGGTACGTGTCCAGCACACGATGGAGAAGCTCGCGGGCCTCGTGCTCGGAGTAGTTGCCGCCGCGAAGAGGGATCAGTGCCGGCCCTGCGGCCTGGCAGAGAGCCAGCAGGCGCGGGAAGTCCAGGTCCGCCGTCACCACGGCTCTGTCCTCGGCCCGGGCGACCGCCAGGATCTCGGCGTCCGTCGCCTTCACCAAGCCAACCTGCGAAGCGTGGACAGCATCGTGCCCCAACCGTCGCAGGCCTTCCGCGATGGCGGGGGAGAGCGGCATGTCCACCAGGAGCTTCATTGGGCGAACTCCACGACCTCCTCGTCCGCGAGGGCGGCCGCATAGGCGAGGGCCTCCACGAGGTCTTCAGGCTCGAGGTATGGGTAGGCCTCAAGTATGGATTCCCTGGTCTCCCTCGCGGCCAGCAAGCCAAGGAGACGAGATACCGGGAAGCGTAGCCCGCGTACGCAGGGCTTGCCTCCCATCACCTCCGGGTTCACGGTTATGCGCGTGAGCCTCACGTCTGCTTCCTCCTGAAGCCCGCATTGCTTGTGTGGGCGACTGCCAGGACGCTCCCTCCACCCAGCGAGGCGGAGGGCGCGGGGCTACTAGTGGCTGACGGCCTGCCCAGGTGCTCACAGCTTCCCTACCAGTCTAGCTTGTCCGCCGCTGAGGTCAAAGAGGGCGACCTGGCGCTCGGTGCTCAGGTCGCCGCTTGAGACCCTCCGGCCCGGGGTCCCAATGAGCACCACGTGCTTCTTGCCGTCGGGCAGCGAAACCTCGACGGCCGTGCCCTGGCCCTCGACGGGTAGCAGCCGACAGGACACCTCGGGCTGGCGGCCCTTGGCGTAGGGCAGGGCAACATAGGCCAGCTTCGCCGGGAACTGGGCCCTGAGCGTGAAGACCGCCGTGGGGATCTCGCGCTTGCCGTGCTCGGGCGCCTGGGCGTCGGGGGTCTTCCAGCTCGGCCGCCAGCGGTCGGCCGGCAGGAAGCCCTGGACCTCGGGCTCGGTCTGGCCCTTCACGATGGCGACGCTCAGGCCGTCCACGGGCGCGGCCGCGACCAGGCAGTTGGACGTCTCAGGGTCCACCGTCCGCACGACAGTCCCGGCGACCTGGGCCTCGTCGTGGTTGAGGTGGAAGAGCGACTGGGCCTGGTGCTCGCCCTCGCCCTCGAGGCTGTCCACGATCACGAAGTAGTCGGGCCTGACGAAAACGACCTGCCGGCGGTGGGTGACGTCGGTGTCGCGCTTGGGCCCGTAGCCGTGGTCGTAGACGCCCTCGCCGAAGTCCAGGGCCTCACCCGTGAGCCACGTGAGGTCGGCCACGGGCTGCTGGGTCGTGTAGGTCTCCCTGAGGCCGCGGCGGGCCTGGTCCTGACCGTCCACGCGGATCGTGTTGTGGCCCCGGGTGCTGAGGACATAGCGCCGCCACTGGGAGGCGTCGTACATGTAGTTGCCCGGGTCGGTGATGTGCTCAAGGCCGTAGCCGTACAGGACGAAGCTGAGCTTGTCCTCGTGCTGGTGGCCGTAGCCGAAGGGCCCGGCCTCCATGCACAGGTAGCGGGCATCGGGCTCGCCCCAGGCCGAGCGGAAGACCATGAACCCGGCGTAGGGGAACAGGTAGCTCGTGAACTCGGGCGGCTTGCCCGTCGTCCCCTGGCTGGCGGCCCACTGGATGACCGGGTCGTCAGGGAAGAGCTTCGCGGCGTCCTGGCAGTAGCGCAGGATACCTACCCGCCCGCTGTCGTTGAAGGCCGGGGTGGCCCAGTCCGGCTCGGCCTGGTAGATGTCGTAGAGGTACATGTTCTTCAGGCGCGCCACGTAGTCATCGGGCATCGGTACGTCGTTGAGCGCCGCCGTGCGGTAGAGCCCCAGGAAGTTGTGCAGCGAGACGTGGTGGTAGCCCTGGGTGAGCTCGACCTGCGCGCCGTCGGGGTAGACCTGCTTGCCCAGCTCCTCGTGCAGGACGCTGATGGCCGTCTGGCGCCAGTCGGGGGATTCGGTGAACTCGGGGAAGAGGATGCCCACGTGGCCCAGGCCGTTGCACTCCATGGTGAGCCAGTTGCCGCCCGTGCGCCACCGCATGAGGTGGCGAGCGTGCTCGACCATGCTCTTGACCATGGTGCAGCAGGCCTCGGGCGTGAAGCTCGGGGAGGCCAGGAGGCGGTGGAAGACCTCGGGCCAGGTCTGGCCCATGCGGATGCCGCACTCGATGGTGCGCCAGGTCATGGAGCCGTTGCCGGAGCTGGTGAGCGGGACCGGACACTTGCGCACCCAGTCCATCATCTGAGCGACGCACTCGCGGGCATAGGCCTCGTCGGCGGAGTCCCAGTAGGCGCGCATCAGGGTGACCCACTGGCCCATCCGGTTGAGGTTGCACCAGGTCCACTCGTTGGTGCGGGCCGGGTCGTCGGGGGCGAAGGGCATGATGGCCCAGTCTATGTCGGGCCCCAGGTCGTAGGGGGTGCCGTGCAGCGGGATCCAGCGGTGGGCCATCACGGCATCGGCGGCGGGGAAGCTGAGCTCATCGCTGTTGAGGACCAGTGTGATCTTCGCGCCGGTGGCGGCGGGGGAGTAGGCCCAGAACTCCAGGTAGTCGTAGCCCGTCCAGTCGGCGGGCGGTCGGGTGAGCCCCACGGAAGTGGTGGCGACCATGTTGGCCCACTTGGCCGAGAGCTTGCCCGAGTGAGGCTGCTCGTCCGACAGCTCCAGCCCCTCCCAGTAGCCCAGGCCCTCGCCGTCGAAGTCGCTGAGCTTAGTCTGGCCGGCCGGGCCGACCAGCCGGACGTCATCGAGGTAGAGGATCGTGGCGGGGTCCGGTGTCTCGCCCCAGCCCGAGGCGTTGAAGCGCAGGGAAGTGATCCAGTCCCAGCCGACGGGCTTGCGGGATTCGCCGAAGTCCTTCTTGGCGAGCCGTACCTGCCGCCAGCCGGTCCAGTCCACGGTGATCTTCGTCGAGTAGTAGTCCCAGCCGTCGGAGCCGGCGCGCGGCGGCTTGCCCAGCTCGTGCGGGCCCTCGCGCCAGTCGGAGTGCCAGCGGGGCTTCTCGCGCGCCCGGTAGTAGGCGAGGAGCTCCTCCTGGGCCTTCTGGAATTCGGCGGCCTGCACCGCCGCCGCGACCTTCTCCAGGCCGGGCCAGGTGAGGTCCAGCATGCCGAAGAAGTCCTGGTCGGACAGCCGCGGGCCCTGGCTGTGCTCCATCGGGATCAACCTCGCGTCGTCAACGTAGACCACGGCCTCGGGGTTCGGCGTGTTGTCCCAGCCGGCCGCGGTGAGGGTCATGCCGTCAACCTTGTGCCAGCCGACCGGTGCACGCGCCTGCCCCAACTCGTTGAAGGGCAGCAGGAACTGGCGCCAGCCCTCCCAGCTCCCCAGGTCGAACCGGAAGGCCCAGTAGTCCCCGCCCTCGGTCTTGTCGTTCTCGCTGGTGATGATGAGCATGAAGGCAGTGCCCGGGAGGCGCCTGGCGTTGTACATCCACAGGCTGAGAGCACCATAGGCGGTCCAGTCGGTCGGCGTGCCCGTGAGCTGCACGCCGGAGGTCTCGTCCATGTGCCACCACTTGCCTGAGAACCTGCCCTCGTGGACCTGCTCGGCGGACTGCTCGAGGCCCGCCCACTGGCCGGGCGTCTCGAAGTCGCTCAGCACCAGGTCCTGGGGCTGGGTCAGGATCGCCGCCAGCAACAGCACGGAGAAGGTCATGGCCTTCATGCACCTCGCAGCGGGCCGCTTCCCGGCGTCACAGGGCCGCAAGGAGGCCGGAGTCGGGCCTGTGCAGGACGCTTCCCTACGCGGGACGGATACCCTTCCGGCGGGGCGGTGAAGGGGCAGAGGAGGGGAGAGTGGCGGGAGAAACCGGGGATTGACAGTGGGGGTTGCGGGAGATACTGTAGCTATACATCTAAAAACTTGGAAGTGTAGGAGCGCGTGCCGTGACTGATCTGGATAAGGTATACGCCGCTCTGGGCAGCGAGGTACGCCTGGAGATACTGAGGCGACTCGCCTCGCGCTGCGAGAGCTGCGCCTGCGAACTGGTGGAGCTGCTCAACCTGAGCCGCACGACGGTCTCGTACCACATCGCGCGCCTGCGGGAGGCGGGACTGGTCGTGGAGGAACGGCGCGGGCGCTGGCGGGTGCTCAGGCTCAGGGATGAGGCCCTGGCCCACTACGCGCCACCGCTGGCTGAGACGCTGGCCTCCCTGCCCAGGGAGGAGCTGCCGCCGCTGGCGGAGCGCGTAGGCTGTCCCCGGCTGGCGGAGGACGAGGAGGCCCTGGAGAAGGCCGGGGCGGCCTGATCCGGACCGCCGGCTCCATGGGCGCGGGCCGTGCACGCAGGGACCCCGCTGCTTACGGGCTCCGGTTCTCAGTAGGAGTGCTCTGGGATGGACGATAGATACAAGCTGCTGCTGTTCGTCGTGGTGTTCGGCCTGGCCTACTTCGTGCCGATGGGGCATGAGGCGGTCGGTTCGGCGATCCTGGCGTCGTTCCAGATGCTCCAGGACTACGCCCGGCACCACGTCCTGTTCTGCCTGGTGCCGGCCTTCTTCATCGCCGGCGCCATATCGGTCTTCCTGCGACGCGACGCGATCATGCGGTATCTTGGCCCCGAGGCCAATCGCGTCACGTCCTATCTGGTGGCATCGGTGTCGGGGGCGGTGCTGGCCGTGTGCTCCTGCACGGTCCTGCCGCTTTTCGCCGCCATCCACCGTGCCGGGGCGGGCATAGGCCCCGCGAGCGCCTTTCTGTACTCCGGCCCGGCCATCAATGTGCTGGCGATCATCCTGACCGCCCGCATCCTTGGCTGGCAGCTCGGGCTGGCCCGGGCCGTCGCCGCCGTAGTCTTCGCGCTGGTCATAGGGCTGGCCATGTCGGTGCTGTTCCGGGAGGAGCGGCAGCCGGTCGAGTCGCTGGCCTTCGCCACGGACGGGGGCGGCCCAGAGCGTCCGGGGTGGCAGACGGCCGTCCACGTGCTGGGGCTGATCGTGGTGCTGGTGTTCGCGGCGTGGGCCAAGCCTGCCGAGCCGGTGGGCTGGGCCTGGGCCGTGTACCGTGCACGGTGGTTCATCGCGCTGCCCGCGCTGGCACTGGTGGTGATACTGTCGTACCGCTGGTTCGACGCGGGCGAGCGGCGGGAATGGGTCGGTTCGACGTGGGAGTTCGCGGCGCTGATCCTGCCACTGCTGTTCGTGGGAGTACTCATCGCCGGGTTCCTGATGGGCATGCCCGGCGAGGCGCCGGGGATCATACCTGAGCGATGGATAGCGGCGGCCGTGGGGGGCAACTCCCTGGATTCGAACCTGCTGGCGTCGGTCGCGGGGGCCTTCATGTACTTCGCTACACTGACGGAGGTGCCCATCGTGCAGGGACTGGCGGCGCGCGGGATGGGGCAGGGCCCGGCACTGGCGCTGTTGCTGGCGGGGCCGGCGTTGTCGCTGCCCAACATGCTGGTGATCAGGGGCGTGATGGGCACCCAGAAGACAGTCGCGTACGTTATTCTGGTTGTCAGCATGGCCACCGTGTGCGGGCTGATCTACGGGTCCCTGGTATCAGTCGGGCAGTGAGGGCAGCAAGAGAGTTGCCCCGCGTTCGCCCAGGCCAGGACCAATCGAGGTGATTCACATGAGGATCGAGATTCTGGGCATGGGGTGCCCGAAGTGCAAGCGGCTGACCGCGGCCGCCGAGGAAGCGGTGCGGACGGCCGGGGTAGAGGCCGAGGTAGTGAAGGTGGAGGACGTGAACGAGATCACGAAGTACGGGGTGCTGATGACGCCGGCTTTGGTGATTGACGGGGAGGTCAGGTCGGCGGGCAAGGTGCTGTCGCCGGCTCAGATCGTGGAGCTGATCCGGGCCGCCCAGTCGTGACGGACCAGTCTGGACGATGGGGCCGCCGGATGAATAGGCGCCATGGTTTGGGAAGTGAAGAGTACCGCGGATAGCTGAGAAGCAGTTGTTGCGAGACAAATCTGTTGAGGTGAGCGAGCAATGAGCGAACAGAGACAAAAGCGTGGACTGCTTCTCTGCGTGTGCCAGGGGACTTGCCCGTCCTTTCATGAGATGAACATCTTCGAGGTGCTGAACACGCTCCGCAGGGAGAAGCTCATTGACTGGGTAGGCATCCACCCGCAGTTGTGCGCTGACGACGGCGACGTATATCTTGCGCAGCTCTTGGCGGGGGCCCCCGACCTTGAGCGCCTCTACGTTGCTGGCTGCGACCCAACCATGCAGACCAAGATGTTCCGCTTTGCTTTCGAGGCGGCCGGGTTTGACCCCGACAAGCATAGAGGCGTGGACATCCGGAACATGACCACCGAACAAGCTGTTGCTGCGATCAAGGAACTGATCGCCCAAGGCGACGGAGAAGATTGACCGGCCTCAAGGAGGTATACACCATGGCGCGAGACTGGTTGCCGACGATTGACAAGGAGAAGTGCGTCGAGTGCCTTCAGTGTGTGGAGTTCTGCCCACACGATGTGTACGAGGAGGACGGGGGCGAGCCAGTGGTCGTGAGGCCTGAGAACTGCGTGGAGTTCTGCCGGGGCTGTCAGAAGGCGTGCGATCCCGACGCCATTTTCTTCCCAGGGGACCGATAGGACAGGGGCGCATGACAACGTGCTCTGGAGTGGCGTGCTCTCGCTGCACCGCCGGGCCTGCACTAACCATCGCTAGCGGGCGTAAGTGCGCGGATGCGGACAGGAAAGGGCAGGTAATGGGGGTCACTCTGGCGGCACAGTACGAAACAGGTGGACGCATTGTGTTTTCCGCAGCGATCCCTCAAGCGACGTGTGAGGACGCGACCATCATGCCCTTCGTGAGAGGGCACCCGAACGTGACTCCTGGGTGCTATGGCTGCGGGGAGGCCACGGATCTGGGCTAGGAAGAAGCAGTCGTGGGCTTCCCTGCGATGATGTCGCCGACCGTCGTAGAGGGGCTGGAGGCTGTAAACGAGCGGGCTTTGGCAAGGGTCCGCTCGAAGGCTGTCTACCACGCCACTGCTGCCTGTTGCGGGGTGGATTCGGATGACGCAGGAGCATGAGCGACCTCCGGCAGGAGAGGCGACCTCGCGCGTTCGGGTGCGGTAGGCCACGGGTCCCAAGCTGCCCCGCGGAAGCGGGGAGAGCGCCGTGGAAGGACCGTGACCCACCTGAGGTATGGAAGACGTGAGCACACGGCGGCGCCTCGGTAAGGATGGCGTTTCAGTACCAGGAGGTATCGTCATGCAGAACCAGACTAAGATTGCTGGACTGATCCTCGTGGGTCTGTTGCTTGTCTTCGTAATCTCGAACAAGTTCCTTGCTTCGGGCCTTTCCAGGTCTGATGAGCAGCTTCCTGTTCCAGGCACATCGGTGGCACAAGAGAGCCCGGGCGCCGTCGAGGGTGCGCCCAGCGAGGGTGCTGCTCAGAAGAGCCGGGAAGAGACGGCTGCAGCCGGCGGGCGAGAGGGGGAACCGGGGGAAAGCTCCTCGGGGACGCAGGGGGACCGGGAAGACAAGCCGCTGCCCAAGATGCTGGAGCTTGGCTCCGTGGGGTGTGCGCGCTGCGAGTACATGGCTCCCATCACTGAGGCCCTGAAGAGGGAGCTGGCGGGTAAGGTCGTCGTGGAGTTCCACGATGTCCGGGAGAGCCCGGCCATCGCGGAGCAGTACAACATCATGACCATCCCAACCCAGATCTTCCTGGACGCCAAGGGCGAGGAAGTGTTCCGCCATATCGGCGTCTTCGAGAAGGAGGAGATCCTGGCGAAGATGCGAGAGCTGGGCTGGGTGGAGTGAGTTGTTGCGGTCCGGGACTGGGCGAGGACGGGACGTCACCGGAGGGAAGCAAGGCACGATGGATGCTGAGGCCAAGGCTCGCCTGTCGGTGCTTGACAGGTTCCTGACGGTCTGGATCTTCGTGGCGATGGGCTTCGGGGTGGCCCTCGGGTTCCTGGTGCCCTCGGTCACGGAGTTCATCTCGGGGCTCCAGGTCGGCACGACCTCCATACCCATCGCCGTGGGCCTGATCCTGATGATGTACCCGCCCCTGGCCAAGGTGCGGTACGAGAAAATGGGTGAGGTGTTCCGTCACAGGAAGCTGCTGGGGTTCTCGCTTGTCCAGAACTGGGTGGTCGGGCCGCTCGTCATGTTCGGGCTGGCCGTCCTCTTCCTGCGCGGCTATCCCGAGTATGCCATCGGTGTCGTGCTGGTGGGCCTGGCCCGCTGTATCGCCATGGTCATCGTCTGGAACGAGCTGGCGGAAGGCGACAGGGAACTCGGAGTGGGGCTGGTGGCCTTCAATGCCGTCTTCCAGGTGCTGCTCTACGCGGTCTACATCTACGTGTTCATCGAGGTGATGCTGAAGGGAGTGGGAATCGCCGAGGGGCTGGACATCAACATCTCGATGCTCGAGGCCGCGAAGACGGTGTTCGTGTACCTGGGGATTCCCTTCCTGGGGGGTGTCGTCACGCGCTTCACGCTGATGCGGGCCAGGGGAAGGGAGTGGTACGAGACGGTCTTCGTGCCCCGCATAAGCCCTCTCACCCTCGTGGCCCTGCTCTTCACCATCGTTGTCATGTTCTCGCTGAAGGGGGAGTACATCGTGCGCCTGCCCCTCGACGTGCTGCGCATCGCGCTTCCCCTCGCCTGCTACTTCCTCATCATGTGGTTCGCCACGTTCTTCCTGGCCCGCGCGATGCGCGTAACCTACGGACAGGCCACGGCCGTGTCGTTCACGGCGGCAAGCAACGACTTCGAGCTGGCCATCGCGGTCGCCGTGGCCATCTTCGGGATCGGCTCCGACCAGGCTCTCGCGACGGTGATTGGGCCGTTAATCGAGGTGCCGGTCCTGATAGGCTTGGTTAATGTCGCTTTAAGGTTCAGAAAGGAGTTCTTCGGCGGCACAAGCACGGCTTCCGTTCAGCCGGCGGCCGCGGAATGACTCGCGAGGACGGAACCCGATGGATCCCGGAGCTCTAGTCGAGCAGGCGAAGCAGGCAATCGAGCAGGCCTCGTGGATGGCCTATCCGCTGGTGTTCGTCGGCGGGGCCCTTACCGGGCTCAATCCGTGTGTGTACCCCACGATCCCGGTTATCATCGGGTACATTGGTGGGCAGAAGGGCTCGCGGGGGCTGCGGGGGGTCGCCCTGGCCCTGTCGTTCGTCCTGGGGTTGGCGGCGACCTACGTGCTCCTGGGCGCCACGGCGTCGTTCGTCGGGGCCGTCCTGGGGCTATCCAGGAGCGCGTGGCAGTACATCGTGGCGGCGATCTGCGTGCTCGCGGGGCTGCACATGTCCGGTTTGGTGCTGCTGCCGCTTCCCGCGCGGGAGGTCAAGCCTTCCGCGGCGCGGGCGGGTAGCTTCGTGGGCGCCTTCCTGCTCGGCATGTTGTTCGGCGTGGTCGCGTCGCCCTGCGCCATGCCTGTGCTGGCTGTGATCGCGGCCGTGCTGGCCTCCAGCGGGAAGGTGGTCTACGGGTCCACGCTGATGTTCGTGTACGCGCTGGGCCACGGGCTGCCCCTGGTTATCATCGGCGCCGTGACGGGGGCTCTGACCAGCCTGGCGCCGGCGACCAGGTATGCGGGGGCCATACAGCGCGCGGGAGGGTGGCTCCTGATCGCCGTGGGGGTCTGGCTGGTCTGGGCCGCGTGATGCGGCCTTGGGGCGCGGGACGCGACGCGTCGTGGCCGCCGGCGCTCTCGGGCAGGGCCTCTCCACCTTGACTCACGCCCTTCGGCCGGACTACCATAGGGCGGTGAAGTCGGCGGTTCGGCGGTGGGAGAACGCCGCTTGTAGCCACGAACCAGGGGCTCTTATTCCATACAGCGACCCTTTGGTGCCGTCACGGCCGGGTGGGGGTGCCAGTTCCCGGTCTCGTACTTTCACCGGCAGGCGATTGGGAGGAAAACGCGGGATGTGGCAAGACGCGGATGACATTATCGGGTACGGGTCGTGGCAGAAGGGCGGGCCGGCCCAACGCACAGCAGCAAGTGACGCCCCCAGGATGATCCGGCCCTTCCGCGAGTGGCTGAGCTTCCTGCGCAGTGAATGCGGGGAGTCGCGGCGTCTTCTGGAAGGGCTCTACGGTAGCGACCAAGGCCTGCAGAACCTTCGGCTCGGGCAGATCACCGCCACCCTGGAGCTCTTCGGTCGGTGCTACGGGGACGACGGCGAGGTGGTCATCACCCGGGCGCCTGGTCGCGTCAACCTGATGGGCCGGCACGTGGACCACCGGGGCGGCTTCGTCAACATGATGACGCTGCACCGGGAGATCGTGGTCGTGGCGGCCTCGCGGACGGACGGCTGGGTGCATCTGGTCAACGGCGGCTCGGAGTTCCCGGACGAGCGCTTCGACCTGTTCGAGGAGCTGCCCTATATCCGGGAGTGCCGGGACTGGCGGGACTACCTCAACTCCGAGCGGGTGCAGGACTTCCACAGCACCTCGATGGGTACGTGGAGCAACTACGTCCGGGCCGGTCTGTACCGTCTGGCCCACCACTTCCCGTCCCAGCGCTTCTACGGGATGGACGCGGCAGTCGGCGGCGACATCCCGATCGGCGCGGGCCTGAGCAGCTCCTCGTCGCTGCTGGTGGGTACGTCGCTGGCGTGCATCGCACTGAACGGCCTGCGGGTCCGCCCGGCCACCTTCGTGGACCTGTGCGGCGAAGGCGAGTGGTTCGTGGGGACGAGGGGCGGCTCGGCCGACCACGCGGCGATGACCCTTGCGACGCAGGGCATGGTCACGCCGATCACCTTCTACCCTTTCCGGGCCGAGAGACCCGTGCAGTTCCCGCCCGGCTACCGGCTGCTGGTCAGCGACTCGGCGGTGCAGGCCAAGAAGACCAAGGGCGCCCGCGACGCCTTCAATCATAGGGTGGCCTGCTACGAGCTGGCCATGGCGCTGTTCCGCAAGTTCTTCCCCGAGCAGACGGAGCAGGTCGAGCACCTGCGCGACATCCCGGAGAAGATGGGCGTCAGCCTGTCCGAGCTGTACCAGATGATCAAGCGCCTGCCCCAGCAGGCCGATCGGTTCCTGCTGCGCCAGCTTCTGCAGGACCGGAGTGAGTGGCTCGAGCAGGTCTTCGGCACGCACCGAGAGCCGGCGGTGTATCCGCTCCGCAGCGTTTTCATATACGGCATCGCCGAGTGCGAGCGCAGCAAGCGCTTCGGGGAGCTGCTGGCGGCGGGCGATCTGGACACGGTGGGCCGGTTCATGTGCATATCCCACTCCGGCGACCGAGTGGTGAGCTTCGATTCGGACGGCTCGGCCCGGCTGTGGGACTACCAGTGCGACGCCGCCGCTCTGGACCGTCTCGCCCAGATCGCGGCCAAGGGTGGCGAGCGGCCCGCGGACGAGGCAGCCCTGCACTGGCAGCCGGGCGGCTACGCCTGTAGCTGTTGGGAGATAGACCAGATGGTGGACAGCGCTCTGCGCGTTGAGGGCGTGGTCGGCGCCCAGCTTTCAGGCGCCGGTATGGGCGGCTGCATGATGGTGCTCGCCCGCGAGGATGCCGTTGAGGAGGTACGCCAGGCCCTGGAGTCCCAGTACTACGCTCCTCGGGGGCTCGAGCCCCAGGTGGAGGTCTGCTGCCCTATTGCAGGAGCCTGCGGCCTGACGTCGAAATAGCGCGTGCACTCGCGGGCGCCAGCCCTCGCTGTAGCGGTTGAGGTGTCAGCGGCGACTTGGAGGGCAGGGCCGAAGGGAGAGCACAGCCGAATGAGAGTACCGGTCAGCGGCGGCGACGGATTCCCGGGGTCTCGCAGGTGCGGTGCCCGCCTGGCCCGCGGCGACGAAGTCGTCTGTTTGGATGCCGGCCCGACCGACAGGATAGCGCATAACCTCGAGGACCCGCGTTTCCCCTTCGTGAAGGGCGGCGTTACCGACCGCGAGCCGGCGGATGGTCTCGTGCGGGATTGTGGCACTGTGCGGCGCCCGGCGGCCCTGGGGACGGCGGCGGAGGGAAGTGCCTTCGACCCGGGCAGCGACCACGAGGTATCGGTGCCACAGCCGGCGAACCTGGTGCGAGACCTGAGGAGGAATCAGTCGGAGAGCGTCTCCGTGCCCAAGCGTAGCAGGGGCGGGGAACACTCCGAGGACATACCCGGGCGTGTGCCGGACACAAGCGCGGATGCGGACCATGCTGAGCGTGGAGCCGCGGACGTCCGTGCGGGAGAGCCTGGAGCGCACGCTCGATGGGTGCGCGGAGCACCGTCCCGTCGAGTGATCGGCGGGAGGGCTCGGGACGGATCTAGATCGGCGTAGCACGAGACGCGGTCGTGCCATCGGCCCATGGGGCGCCAAGGTGTCTGCTGGCGCCCGCGGCTGAGGCGTCGTGCCCTGTCTCCCGCGCGCCCGTAAGCGAGTGAGGCAGCAACATGGCGTCCGACAACGCAGAGCATCGAGAGATCCGGTTCGTGCGGCCCTTCCTGCCGCCGGCAGAGGAGCTGGTCGCGGACTTCCAGCGGATAATAGACAGCGGCTGGCTTACCAAGGGCCCCTACCTGGAGGAGTACGAGCGAGCGGCCGCCGAGGCCACTGGCGCGGACTACGCTCTGGGGGTGGCGAGCTGCACGACGGGGCTGCTGCTGCTGCTGATGGGTCTGGAGAAGCCCGGCGAGGTCATCCTGCCAAGCTTCAGCTTTGTGGCGACGGTGCTGCCGGTAGTGTGGAACGGGCTGGAGCCGGTGTTCGTGGACTGCGACCCCGACAGTTTCAACGCTGACCCGGCGCGGGTCGAAGAGGCCATCACTCCCCGGACGCGAGCCATCCTGGCGACGCACGTGCACGGGAATCCGGTAGACGGGGAGGGGCTGACGCGGGTCGCGGAGGAGCACGGCCTGAAGCTGTATTTCGACGCCGCGCACGGTTTCGGGGCCACGTGGCGGGGCAAAGGCCTGGGCAATCTGGGCGACGGCTCGGTCCTCAGCACCACGCCCACCAAGCTGGTGGTGACCGGCGAGGGGGGCATGGTGACCACGCGCCACAAGGACATCTACGAGAGGGTGTACGTGGCGCGGGAATATGGGAACCCCGGCGACTATGACAACACCTACGCCGGCCTGAACGGGCGCCTGCCGGAGATAAACTGCCTGCTGGGCATCAAGACGCTGGAGCTACTGCCGGAGAACATCTCCCGCCGGCAGGCCGTCGCTGCCCGCTACCTGGGGGCCCTGGGGGAGGTCCCGGGGCTGAGGTTCCAGAAGATGAACCCCGAGGGCACGGTGTCGTACAAGGACTTCGCCATCCTGGTAGACCAGGAGGACTTCGGCATCTCGCGAGACGCCCTCGAGCGCCACCTGGAGGTGCGGGGCATACCCACGAAGCGGTACTTCGACCCACCGATCCACGCGCAGAAGGCTTTCCGGCCCTGGGGTGAGCAGTGTGCGGGCAAGCTGCCGGTGACGGACGACCTGGCCGCCAGAGTGCTGTGCCTGCCGATCTATGCGGGGCTGAGTGAGCAGGAGGTGGACTACATCATCCAGTCCATCGTGGAGGCGTCGTCCCATGTCGGTACAGCGTGAGACTCTGTTGCCGGTGGGCGCTGAGGTGCGCGTCACAGCCGAGTCGAGTCGCCTGGCCCTCGGCGTGAAGAGGGCGGTTGACTTCGTCCTGGCCGTGATCGGGCTGCTGTTGCTCTGGCCTCTGCTGCTCGTGCTGGCAGTGCTGGTGAGGCTGGATTCGCCCGGGCCGGCGATCTTCAGGCAGCGACGGCTCGGCCGCTTCGGGCGTCCCTTCGACCTGTACAAACTGCGGACGATGGTGGATGGCGCGGAGAGCCTGGGGGCGGGCCTGGGGATCGAGAACAACGACTCGCGCATAACGCCCCTGGGGCGCTGGCTGCGGGGCACGAGCCTGGACGAGCTGCCCCAGCTCTGGAACATCCTGCGGGGGGACATGAGCCTGGTCGGCCCGCGGCCGCTGTTCGAGGTATACCTGGATCGCTGGGACGAGCGTCAGAAGAAGCGGCTTCTGCTGCCGCAGGGGCTGACGGGGTGGGCTCAGAGTCGAGGCCGCAACGATGTGCCGTGGGAGGACCGGCTGGAGATGGACGTGTGGTACGTCGAGCACTGGTCGCTGTGGCTCGACGTGAAGATCGTGCTGGCGACGTTCTGGGCGGTTTTCACGTGCCGAGGGGTTTTCGCCAAGGACGGCCAGGTGGCGGAGTTCGGCAACCACGTGGAGGAGAAGAATTACTAGCGGGGAAGCGTGACGCCTGTGCCCTGCTCTCGTCCGCGGGTGGTGATCCTCGGCGCGGGCGGCCATGGCAAGGTCGTCCTGGAGGTGTTGCGGCGCCAGGACACCGCGGAGGTCGTGGGCTTTCTGGACGATGACCCGCGCACCCACGGCTCCCAAGTCTCCGGGGCGCCCATCATCGGCCCCATCTCCCTCCTCTCCGACCTGGCCGCCCAGGGCGTGGGATTCTTCGTGGCGGCGATCGGGGACAACAGGGTCCGCGCCGAGAAGTTCCGCCTGGGACAGGAGCTGGGCCTGCGCCCCTGGGACGCGATCCACCCCCAGACGATCATGGCGTCCGATGCCGAGGCGGGGCCCGGTCTGCAGATGCTCCCGGGGGCCATCATCAACCCCGCGGCTCGCCTCGGGCAGAACGTGGTGCTGAACACGGGCTGCATCGTCGAGCACGACTGCCGGGTGGACGATCACTGCTTCCTGGGGCCGAGAGTGGCGCTGGGCGGCAACGTGGAGATTGGGGAAGGCTGCCTGCTGGGAGTAGGCGCCGTGGTCCTTCCTCGGTGCGCGGTGGGGCCGTGGTGCATAGTGGGCGCGGGAGCGGTCGTGACGAAGGATGTGCCGCCCGAGCTGGTCGTGGTGGGAGTGCCCGCCGCTCCCCTGCGCAAGGCCGAATGAGCTTGCGCGCCAGGTCGGACCCTTGCGCCCCGGTCCGGGGCCGTTGCCCGCCGCGCCCTTTCCACCTAAGCTGGGGGCCGGGGGATGGCCACGCGTCGCGGCTGGGCCTGCCGACCGCCCGTGTCCCAGGGGAAGGATGGAAGCCTTGAGGCCTGGTTTCACCCACGTGCTAACCGTTGACCTGGAGCCCTGGTTCACCCGGGGGTCGGCGCTTTTCGGGGACACCGAGGGCCTGGACGACGACAACTGCCCAATGGAGGGGCTGTCCGCCAACCTCGAGCGCCTGCTTGCGCTCCTGGAGCGCTACGACGCGCGGGCTACCTTCTTCGTGCTGGGGCCGGTGGCGAAGCTCAGGCCGGATCTCGTCCGCCTGGTCGCCGACGCGGGGCACGAGATCGCGGTGCACGGCTACTCGCACAAGCTGGTCTACAAGACCACGGCGGAGGAGTTCCGCGAGGACGTGGTGCGCAGCCTGGAGGTGGTGGCCGAGGCCGCTGGGGGCGTTCAGCCCGTCGGCTACCGTGCCCCGTACTTCTCCGTTACCCACGCCAGCACGTGGGCGCTGGATGTGCTCGCGGACCTGGGATTCCGGTACGATTCGAGCATCTTCCCCGTCTGGCGGCGGCTCTACGGGATGTCGGACTTCTGCACCCACGCCACCTGGGTGACCACGCCGGGCGGCCGCGCCCTGTTCGAGGTGCCGCCAGCCGCGCTGGGGTGGTGGCGATGGCGGGTGCCCGTCGCCGGGGGCGGATACTGGCGCGTGCTGCCCACGCGCATCATCACCGGCGCGCTCCGCAGGCTCGAGCGACGGGGCCAGCCGGCTGTCCTGTACCTGCACCCCTATGAGCTGAATCCCGAGGACGCCTGCCTCGACGGTGGGGTGGGCAGCGTGCGGAATCGGTGCATGCTGGCCTGGCAGCGGATGGGGCGCAGGGGCTTCGCGGGGAAGCTGGAGGCGGTGCTGCGGCGGTTCCGCCTGGGAGCCGTGCAGGACGTCTTTGCCGACGGTCTGGCCGCCCCCGAGGCCGGCCGGCGCGCCGTGAGACTCTAACCTGGATAGCTGAGATGTGCGCGGGGGAGGCCCCTCTTTCAGACGCCAAGAGGGGCCTCCCCCGCACTCCCTCCACCAGAAAGCTCTGTCGCCGCTTGGCTTGCCGACTTCGTCGGCTGCACTAAGCGGCTGCGTGGCCTCGGCCGCGGATGCCACGGGGCGCCGCATCAGTGGGCGCGGACGCGAACGCCAGGGTACGGCCTTGGCCCATGGCTCACCGGCCGGCGTAGTCCCGCATGGCGCTGACGAGGGGCTCGTTGGCGGGTGGCAGGGCGACGTAGTCCGACTCCCAGAGGAGCAGCTCGGCCGCGCCGATTCTCTCCGCGAGACGCACGTCCTCGGCGAACTGCTCGGGAGACGCGATCCACCCAAAGAGCCACAGGTCACACCGGCCGCCCGTTTCGTTCTGGAGGGCGCGATAGGCAAGCTCGGCGTCGCCGCCCTCGCGGTAGTAGCCGGCGGCCACAGCCTCGTCCATCAGTCCCTCCCGCGCCCAGGTGCTCACGTCCAGCAGAAGGCCCCGCAGGTTGCCGTCGTAGGGCGTGTCGGTGGGGCTGCCCCGGTAGCCCCAGGGGTTGTGCACCATCACGGACACGAGCATGCTGGGGTCGGCATGTTCGGTGATGGCGTGCGCCTCGCGCATGAAGGCCGTCTGGGGCTCGGACCGCACCGCCACCCAGCGTTCGTCGCCGTTGGGCACATCGTGGGGGTCCAGGCCATACCTGGCCGTGAAGCGCCGCACGTTGGGTGCCTCGTAGCCGTGGTTCGCCACGCCCTCCGCGTCGGTCTGGGGGTTGTCGCGGACGTCGCCCGTGCGGATCCAGTCGAGGAAGACACCGTCGGGCCCGTAGGCGAGGATCTCGTGGAGGAGGGCGAGCTTGTAGGCCCGCACTTCGGGGAAGGCGAAGCTCTGCTGCGAGCGATAGGACGTCCCGTCGCGCCGCACCCATCGGGTGTGGGGATGGTCGCGGGTGAAGCGGGAGGTAAGCCCGTAGCCGTGGTCGTCCTCGTTGATGCTCAACCAGGCGTGGACTTCGAGCCCGATGCTGTGGCCGTAGGAGACGGCCTCGGCGAAGGCGTCGAACTCGGCCCAGTCATACTGGGCGAGCTTGTCCAGTACCCACTGGGAGCCGTGGTCGCGATGGTAGTTCTCGTCGGCGTCGAAGTTGTGCAGAGGGTCCATGAGCTTGCTCTTGTACAGCGCTCGGCCGCCATCGAAGCAGCGCCAGTACACTCGCGTCCAGCCGCAGTCCCTGCAGCGATCGAGGATCTGGTGGACGCCTTCGGGCCCCCAGGCGGGCGCGGGGTCCCTCAGCATCCAGTCCGAGTGGGTGATCGGCGACCCCAGCCGGACCCTGCGCTGAGTCGCGCCCTGCGTCCATGCGGCCACGGTGGGCAGGAGCAACAGAGCAAGGGTGAAGATCAAGGACTCTGACCGCATCGCAGCACCTGTGGCGGGAAGGGATGGACGTAGGCCGGAACAGCCCGGCCGACGGCTCGGAGGCGGTCTCGGCGGGGGCAGGTTTCGGTCCGGGGAAGGCGCTGACCTGCCTGCCGGGGTGGCGGGTGCGGTGCGGCGCGCCCCGGGCCCGTCGGGCGACTCGGGCTGCGGGGATGGAGTCGGGCGCCAGGGCGCTGTATGCTGACCGCTCTCGGCGTCGCGGGGTCCAGCGGTGACGCCTTGCGCCAAGTGAGGCCGGCGGGCTACACTCCTATCCGCGCCCGCCACGGCTGTCCGCCGCCGGGGGCATTGGACTCCTAACGGGAAGGGAACAATGGCTCAGACCAGGCTGAAGCTTGTGGCCTATGGCATAGACTCCGCCGACTGGCGGATCATGCAGCCCTATCTGGACGCGGGGGAGCTGCCGAATCTCGCTCGCGTGCTGGAAGGGGCTGCGCGCGCGGAGCTCATCTCGACGGTGCCGCCCATCACGGCCATAGCCTGGCCCGCTGCCTTCACGGGCACCAACCCGGGGAAGCACGGGCTTTTCTACTTTTTCCACCTGAGGAATCAGCGGGTGACGCCGATCTCGAACGCCGACCGGCAGCGTCCCGCCCTGTGGGAGATTCTGTCACAGGCGGGCCTGCGCGTGGGCTGTTTCTGTGTCCCCTTCACGTACCCGGCCGACGACGTGAAGGGCTGGATGTTGGCGGGGCGTGGGGGAGGGCACACCTGGGACCGGGATTCGGTGAGGCCGGCGGAGCTGTTCGACGAACTGGAGCCGCTGCTGAGGCGCTACCCGGACCCGAACTTCATGCTCCGCCCGGAGCATCCGCGTCACGCCGTCCTGCTGCGGGACGGCTGGCGGCAGCGGGTAGCCTGGTCCTACGATGTGCTGTCGTACCTGCTGGAGCGCCACCCGGTGGAGGCGCTGGTCGCGGTGGAGAACGTGGCCGATAGCGTGCAGCACAAGCTGCTGGTGACCCGCGGGCTGGCGGACGAGCCGGACATGGTGCGTTGGGCCTATCAGCAGGCCGACCGGCTGCTGGGCCTGATCCTGGAGCACACGGACGAGGACACGGCCTTCCTGCTGCTGTCGGACCACGGGGCCCAGCCCATCGTGGGATACTTCGATCACGCCGCCTGGCTGTGCCAGAGAGGATACCTGGGCTACCGGACGGCACCATCGTCGGCCTTCATGCGCCGGGCCCTGCTGCGCCTGGGCAGCAGGATGTACCATCGCCTGATCAGCTCCCTGAAGCTGCGCAGCCGCGTGCGGCCCTTCGAGCGGGTGGCCCGAGTGGTGAAGTTCTCGCAGTTGATGGACTGGCCGCGGACGCGGGCGTTTCCGTGGCCCGGCGGGGGCATCATCGTCAACACCCCGGGCCGGAGCCCGTCGCCCACGGTGGCAGCCGAGGACCGCGAGGGGCTGGCGATCGAGATCCGCGACGCGCTGCGCGCGACGACGAATCCTCTCACGGGCCGGGAGGATATCCGCGCCTTCCTGCGCGAGGAGCTGTACGAGGGTCCCTGCATCGAGGAGGCGCCGGACGTGGTGGTGGCCCCGCAGGACTTTGCCCTGGCGTTCATGAACACCGCGCCGCCGCCACGTCTGGATAAGCCCTTCTGGACGGAGCAGGAGCTGCGGGACGCGGGGCTGGGCCACGTGATCGTCTGCGAGGGAGCGCACCGTCGCGAGGGTATCCTGGCACTGGCGCCGGGGTCGGTTGAGCTGCCCGGCACGACGGACATCGTGGACGTGGCGCCGACGGCTCTGGCACTGCTGGGCCTGCCTGTGCCGGACTACATGGACGGCCGGTCGCTGGTGGGTGGCGAGAGGGTCGAGACGGTAGCGACCGCGGAGAGGCGGGTAACGGAGGGGCAGGTCTACAGCGAGGAGGAAGAGGAGCAGATCGCCCGGCGTCTCGCGGACCTGGGGTACCTCTAACGGGGGTGGCCGCAGGCTGCTTTGCGACGTTGGGCGCGCGCCGACGGGGGACCTGATGGAGCTGGGGCAGTCGGCCGTACGGAGGCTGGTTGATGTCCACGGGTAAGCTCAAGCTGGTGGTGTTCGGGATAGACTCCGCCGATTGGCGGATCATGCAGCCCTACCTGGATGCTGGCGACCTGCCGAACCTGGCCGAGATACTGGAGCGGGGCTCCCAGGCCGCGCTGCGGTCAACGATACCGCCGATCACGGCCGTGGCGTGGCCCACGGCGTTCACGGGCACCAACCCGGGCAAGCACGGTCTGTTCGGCTTTGTGCTGATGGGCAAGAGGCCGGGGCTGCTGTCGAACGCCGACCGGCAGCGGCCGGCCCTGTGGGAGTTGCTGTCTCGCGCGGGGGTGCGAGTGGGCAGCTTCCTCGTGCCCTTCACCTTCCCGCCGGACCCGGTGAACGGCTGGATGCTGTGCGGCACGGGCGGCGGGCAGTCGTGGGACGAGCGAGGCGTGCAGCCTGTATCTCTGTACGACGAGCTGGCCCCGATCCTGCGGCGGTACCCGGAGGAGCTGGCCACGGCGAGCCCCAAGCGCGAGCCGGAGGTCTTGCTGCAGGCCTGGAGGCGGTTGTCGGACTGGAGGGCCGCGCTGCTGGGTCACCTGCTCGAACGTCATCCCGTGCAGGTGCTGATGGCGGTGGACAACGCGGTGGATGTGCTGCAGCACAAGTTCCTGGCCTCGCGCGAGCTGGCGGATGAGCCCGACATGGTGCGCTGGGCCTACCGGCACGCGGACCGGATGCTGGGCCTGATCAGGGAGCATACGGACGCGGACACCAGGTTCCTGCTGCTGTCGGACCACGGGGCTCAGCCGCTGGAGGGATACCTGGACCTGTCGGCGTGGCTGTGCCAGGCCGGGTATCTGCGCTACCGGACGGCCGGCAATGGGGCCGGGCTGCGCCGGGTCGCACTGCGGCTGGGGAGCAGAGTGTGGCGGCGGGTCGTGCGCAAGCGCGGCGCAAGCCGCTTGTTGTCTGCGGCCCATGCGCTGAAGCTTTCACAGCTCGTGGACTGGGCCCACACCCGCGCCTTCGCCTGGCCCGGGGGCGGCATCATCGTCAACGCTCCCGACCGCAGCCCGCTGGCCACAGTGCGCGCCGAGGAGCGGGGATCGCTGGCGAGAGAGATTGCCGAGGGTATCGGCAAGGTCACGAACCCCTTCACCGGCCGCCAGGACCTGCAGGCCTATCTTCGGGAGGAGCTGTATGAGGGCCCCTTCGTTGAGAACGCCCCGGATGTGGTGGTGGTGCCGCAGGACTTCGCCCTGGACGTGATCTCGACGGCACCACGGTCGGACCGGGTGTTCTGGACGGCCCAGGATCTGCGCGAGGCCGGTCTGGGGGATCTGGTCGTGCGCGAGGGGACTCACCGGCGGGAGGGCATCCTGGCCGTCGCGGCGGGAGGCGAGGTCCGCCTGCCGCCAGTGACGGACCTGGCCGCGATTGCTCCGACGGCGCTGTCGCTGCTGGGCCTGCCCATCCCGGCGGGGATGGACGGGCAGTCGCTGGTGGGAGGGCAGTACGCCGACGAGCCGTCGGGAGTCACGCGACAGCGAGCCGGGAGCGCCGGTCGGTCGGCCGGAGGAGCCGTCTACACGGAAGAGGAAGAGGAGGAGCTGGCCCGCCGCTTGGCGGACCTGGGCTACCTGTAGACCCGGAGGGGTACTCGGCCTTGGGTGCGCGTGCCCGACAGCGCCTGCTAGCACGAACGTGTTGCCACTGTGGGCTGTGTGCCGCGGTCTGTCCGGCGGGCGCGATCGAGCGGCCGGGGCCCGACCCGCGTCCCTTCCTGCCACGGCTGGACGCGGAAGCCTGCGTGGACTGCGGGCTGTGCGAGCGTGTCTGCCCGACGCTTCGGCAACCCGTGACCTTCGCGGCGCGCCAGGAGGCGCCGGAGCCTCTGAAGCGGGCTGTCCTCGCCCACGCCGCGGATGGCGAGCTGCGCCGACCGGCCGCGTCGGGCGGAGTGGTCACCGCCCTGGTCCTGAGCTGGCTGGCCGCGGACCCCGAGCATCAGGCCCTGGTGACGCTGCCAAGCCGCAGCGGGCCCCACGGCTTGTTCCCCGAGGCGGTCATCACGGCTGACGCCGAGAGAGTGCGCCAGGCCTGCGGCTCCCACTACTCGAGTGTGCCTACGCTCCACCTGCTGCGCGACGTGCCGCGGGAG